>CAZRPA010000046.1:22196-26355 GCA_964601855.1 uncultured Flavipsychrobacter sp.
CTTAATAATATTAAGATGTCCTGGATGAATAAGATCAGCACTCATGGCTATATACAATACTACTTTACGTTCAGACATGATTATAGGTTGATTTTGGGGACTGAATTTATGTAAAAAAGACAATATCGAGCTCTATAAACCCCGCTATATATGTACCTGTACACCTACCTTATAGCCTACCCTTAGTGATGTGTTATTGTATTTCCCCTGATACTCCCATATAGTATTTCCTTGCCCGAATCGCTGCTGAGGAGTAAAGTTATAAACAGCTACGTTACATCCTGCCCCACCAAAAATCTCGAGTGGCCCAAACCTAACCGCTGGCAATAACCGCAAAGCATTGTCCTGAAATGCATTCCCTTTCATATCCGAGGTGGTAAGTGCCGCCAACTCTACATTTATCCTGAAGTGTTTATGCAAATTCCAGTGCGCACCCAGCCCAGCTTCAAAAGCATACCTAAAAGTAGTGGCATCAAATATGCCCCCAGCACCTAGTATACCATACAGCGCCCTACCACCCGACCTCAACGCAATAACAGTATGACCATATTCATCTATTGACGCCCCTATGGCAGCATCTCCATTTTTTATTATATTGACAAGCCCTATAGGATAATCGCAGCTGTCTGCTATATTAATAAAACCAGATAGCTGCACTCCCCTCACTTTGTGAGCTATATTCATAAACCCTGCCACCTGAGCACCGTTTACGTTTTCAGCTATGTTTACACATCCTGATGCTTGTACACCTTTTATACTGTCTGCTATATTAGCTACGCCACCCAGTTGCACACCTTCTACATCCTCTGCTATATTGCATATACCTGCCGCTTGTATGTTTGCACGTTTTGCTGTGTTAACAATGCCTGCTGTCTGCACTCCATGCGCTGTATCGGTGGTGATATTGACAATACCTGCCGCCTGAAAACCCTCCATGCTACCCGTTGTATTGATAATACCCGCCGCCTGAAAACCAGTAGTTATCAAGCTGTTGTAATTGCTAATACCGCCAGCCTGAAACCCCTCTACATTACCTGCTACTATATTGCACACTCCTGCAAACTGTGCATAGCGCACATCTTTTTTGTTGATATTGAAAAGCCCACCTACCTCAAACCCATCTACACCTGCCGTATATCCTCCCAGTACATTGAGCGAAAACTTATTCTCTACCTGACCACTCATTTTGCCATGTGTACCCAAGCCAGGTGTTAGGGAAAACTGAAATGGCTTATCAACAAAAAACTTACCCAGATTCAGCGTCTGTGTCTTGAGTTTAGATGATATAAATAACCTACCCAGCCACGACCGCTCTACACCCGAATGCTGCGTAACCACCACACTAGGCAATGAATAAGTTTCTGGTGCTATCACCAGTTCCAGTTGCTGATCATAACCTTTTAGCAGAGATACAGATGTATCTATATAGAAACCTTTACTGACTGTTATCTCTGCAGTGCTGTATCGTTTATGGTCTTTGAGTTGCAAACTAAAATAACAATCCTTACCTGTTATGGCAGATGCCAGTTGTTGCCTTTCAAAGACACTCACATCGGGCAGCGCATCGCCAGAATTGGCATCTTTTATGTAGCCAGATATGGTGTACCATTTTTCGCGCTCTGCTGGTTGAATGATGATGTATTTATCAGTTTCACGGTATTGGCAATGCTCTCCCAGCAATAGGTCTAATACCTGTTTTACTGTTTTGTTTTTTGCACTAATGGTTACTAAGCTGTCCTTGCTTATAATGTTACTATTGTATGAAAAGTAAAAACCACCCTGCCGGGATATTGCTGTCAATGCCTCGCTAAGTGGTTTGTTTTTTAGCTCTATACTAACCTTTTTTTGCATTAACGACTGCGCATTACCAGCAGTACTGAGCCAGCAAAGCAAGAATACAATCACGGTGTGTTTTACTATAGCAAATGGATACATACAGGAAACAAAAGTATTATCTGTCTTTCAGAATAATCTGATTCCCCTGTTTTTCTACCGAGAGGTTCAGCGTTTTAGCTATTATGTCTACTATCACATCAATAGGTTCATTGTGAAAAGTAACCGATAGGGGCAATGAAGCTATTTTTGTGCTTTGCAATACGATATGCGAATTATATGCTTCGTTAAGGGTGGCCACTACTTTACCTAGCGGTGTAGCATTGCACACAAACTCATTGGTACGGTAGTAGTTATACAATTCATCGGTTACGTTTTCGGGTACTGGGGTGCTAGTTGTAGCCGATACCACCACCTTTTGTCCAGGAGACAACCGTACAGCCTTTTCCTTCTTTGCTACCTCTACTATCCCCGATTCTACTATTACTTCTGTTACATCATTTTTGCTTTTTACATTAAACGTTGTGCCTACTACCGTTACCGATGAGTTGCCCGCATCTATCACAAACGGTTTGGCTTTGTTGGCAGTGATACTGAAAAATGCTTCACCTTTTAGGGTTACATTTCTCTTACCTCCATCAAAATGAGCAGGATATGACAATTCGGAATTTTTATTGAGTGTAACCACCGAACCATCAGGCAGCGTAGTTATCAACACCTTATCAAATGACTGTGCCAGCATCTGCTCATTGCCCGCACCAGACAGCAAGTATATGAGCCAACCACTACCCACCATAGCCAGTAGCAGTGCAGCAGCCCTCATCCACCTTGCTGGCGAAAACTGTATGGTACGCGATGGCTGAGTAGCTGTTTCACTCTTCTCGTCCAGCTCTACCCGTTGCATCAACCGTTGCCAAGCATCTTCTGTGCTCACGGTGGTTTGCCCTTCTAGTTTTTTGCTTTCCTCCCATATCAGCTTCATATCTCTGTAGTGCTTTTCGTTAGCAGCATCAGCTGCTATCCACTGCTCCACAGCCATTTGCTCCTCACTATCTGCCTCGCCCAGCAGGTACTTCACCAGCACATCGTCGTCTATATATTTATTACTATTTTTCACGTTTCCCTTTTTTAAAACAGATTAATAATGGAGCAAAAACAACATTAGAACAGGTAAGAAGTCGACTAATTTCAGCCTAAGTAGTTTCAGTGCCTTACCCATCTGATTTTCTACAGTTTTTACAGATATACCCAATTTGCTAGCTATTTCCAGATATTTCAGTTCTTCAAATCTGCTCATCTGAAAAATAGTACGGCATTGCTCTGGCAGTTCTTTCAGTGCCTGATCCAGCTTTTCTTCAAGCTGTTTTAGTTTTAGTTTTTCGGCTGCATTATTTATATTTTCCATAGTTCTAGCTGCATGCGCCCTATACGCCATTTTTACTTTTTGGTGTTTCAGATAATTGAGGCTTTCATTGTACACGCTGCGGTATAGGTAAGCAGCCATAGTATCTGTGATAGAAATAGTGTCTTTGTTTTTCCAGAGTTTGTAAAAAACATTCTGAACCATCTCTTCTGCCATCATTTCATCTTTTACTATAGCATAGGCATACTGGTGCAACCCCTTAAAGTGGGTTTTAAAAGCATCCTCTATGGCGCGTTTGCTATCAGTTTTAGTTTGTACTGACGTATTGAGTTCCATTATAGAATTTTGATAAGCGGCATCTATAGTTAATACAGTGTGCACGTTGTAGCATTTATACTATCTATGACAACCAAGAAAGTAAATACCCCTATGCGATGCAAAAAAATATTTTTCTTAAAGAAGTAATTACCAAACCAGCGCACTAGCACCTAGTATGGCAGCATCGGCACCTGGTAGTGCTGAGCTCAGTATTTTCACTTTGTTTTTATAAATGTTCAGCAATTCGTTTTCCATGTATTGCTTTACTGGCTTCAGTAGTAAATCGCCAGAGTGAGCCAATCCTCCAAAAAAGACAATAGCTTCAGGTGAGGTAATGGCCACAATGTCGGCAAGGGTTTGACCTAAAAGCATAGCTGTGTAATCGAAGATATCTAAAGCGAATGCATCACCAGCAATAGCGGCATTATAGATACTTAGCGCACTAAGTGGGTGCGAACTATGGAGCAATGAACTGGGATATTTACCCTCAGCTATCCACTGAGCCGCAGTAGCCACAATACCTGTAGCAGAGCAATATGCCTCTAGACATCCTCGCCTACCACAACTACTAGTACGACCATTGCGAACAGGTATCACGTGCCCTAGCTCGCCGGCAAAACCATCGTGACCATAAATCAATTTGCC
>CAZRPA010000047.1:0-25417 GCA_964601855.1 uncultured Flavipsychrobacter sp.
AACAGACGTATAAGAAACCTGAAAAAGTTCATCTAAAAAGCACAAATGCAAAAAATAGGAGGGTCATTGCGAACCCCGAGCCTAGCCATGTGCGCCAGCCATCGGGTTGTGGCAATCTCGCGCTTTGAGGGTAAAACAAACCAATAAAAGACCTACAAAAACACCACAAAAATCATTCAATAATGAGGGTCATTGCGAGCCCCGAGCCCAGCCCTGTGCGCTAGCCCTCGGGGTGTGGCAATCTCGCGCTTTGAGGGAAAAACACGCCGATTATAACAAATTTCATTGTATAGTTTACCACTTTACTTTATATTGTAAATTGCACCATGCAGAAAGGAGGTCTTGTATATATTGTTTCTTCTCCCGACAAAACTGTGTTGTACACAGGTGTCACTTCTGATTTACAAAGCAGAATATGGAAACACAAAACGAAATTTTATGAGAATAGTTTCACAGCAAAATTCAATTGTGTAGTACTCGTCTGGTACAAATATTTTCCACACATCGAAGAAGCTATAAATGAAGAAAAACGAATAAAAGCAGGTAGCCGCAAAAAGAAAGAATTATTGATAAACAATTTCAATCAAGAATGGAAAGATCTTTGGGATGACATTGTAAATATTAAACTTTATTAATCATATACCCACTGGCGCGAGGTTTGTAGCCCAGCCCCGTGCGCAAGCAAACTCTTGACATACACAAAGGAGCCAGTTTGCAACTGGAAATAAACCATCCTTTTTTGTTCCAGTTGTTCCATCGGGTCAACTGGAACAACCAATAAAAATCGTTCTCCCGAACGACTTCACTTTCCAGCAGCTTCATTTCCACAATTACCTCAAAACCCTCCTATTACAAGCACCCAGCCCCAGCGGGCAATGTCATAGCGATGGGCATCGCCCACCGAAAATCACAAGTATATAACCTCAGCCCCAACGGGGCGCAATATCAAAGCGGTGTGTATAGCCCACCGAAAATCACAAGTATATAACCCAGCCCCAACGAGGCGCAATGTCATAGCGGTGGGCATCGCGCACCAAAAACTAACACCATAACAAACATAAAAACCCATCATCCCCGCACATCCCGCATCCCGCCCTTCCCAAAATCCTGTAATCGTGTTCAGACCAAATAACACATTAAACTTCTGAAAATAAAACCACTTATCCACAATTTTCAATCCCCAAAACCACTACACAAATCCTCCCAAACACAAGCCCACAGCACCATACAGCCCGCTAAGCAGAATAAATAAACATTTCACCTCATTTGTCAGTTTCAAAAACCCATCTCAACTTTGATAGTATAAAAATCCAAAACTATGACCCTTACAGACCAAAAGAAACAAGCCCTAGAGCTTTATGTCAACCAATCCTTCACCCAACAGCAGATAGCCAATGCCCTCGGTGTCTGTGTCCGCACCGTCCACAACTGGGTCAAGCAACACGCCTGGGATCGCCTACGTTTGGCAACACATCAAGCCCCAGCCCTCATTGCCGACAACTTCAGTAGCCAGCTCGTAGAGCTCCAAAACAACATTGCTGCCCGAGAGCCCGGCAAACGTTTCCCTACCACCCAGGAAATGGAAATCATGCGCAAGCTAACGGTGTGTATTGCCAACACCAAGAAAACTGTCAGCCTACCGCAGGTCACCCAAATGATGCGCATGTTCCGCAGCTTCGTTTTCGACAACCGCTCAAAGCCCTATGCCCAAGGCGTAGCCGATGTTATCGACGCCTTCCTCGAAGCCCGCTCTCGCTTCGGTTACTCCCCCTACGAACTAGAATTCGGAGTAGAAAAAATCCAGCATATCGACCCGCTCTGTAGTCCTTATGTCGATACCATAGCCAAAGAAACCACAGAACCAGTATTCTCCAGATTTTTCGACCCCGAAGAACTTACCCCAGAACCCAACCCCAAAATACACACGGTAGATACCAGCAAGTGGTCAGATAAAATGCGCAATGCCATGATGTCACATTTCGGTGATTTCGATACCACCAATACCAGCAACCCCGAAGACCAAGCCATCCATGCCTCCATTGTCGAAAAAATCAAGCCAATACTGGAAAATGAAATACCATTGATAATCAACGAGTTATCTACTAAAACCCATGAAAATACCGGCAACGAATCGGCAAAACCAGAAACCTTTTTGGAAGGACTCAGAAAGGCATTCCTCCAAAACCAACCACAACACCCCAATGACGACAAACCCCAAACGCATGAAAACACCGGCAAAATACCAGAAAAACCAGAAACCTTTTTGGAAGGACTCAGAAAGGCATTCCTCCAGAACCAACCTCAATATCCCGACAATGTATTAGACCCTAATACAACCAGCAATACAGTACCATTACTAGAAAATGAAATAGCATTGACAATCAATGAGTTAGATGCCAAAACGCATGAAAACATCGGCAACAAACCGGCAAATCCGGCAACCCAAGAAACCCCCAAACAGCCCAATGACAACCTTATCCGTCAGGGCGAAGTATTCTCCCGTCCAGTATACATCACCCCCACATGGCCCTTCCGCGAAGAGCCCGTTGGCAACAAATACAAATACTAACCACTTCCATACCGGAAAAGTGAATAGCATTGATAATCAACTAGTTAACCCCAAAAACATAGGAAACAACCGGCAACAAACCGGCAAACCCAGCAACCCCAAAGAAGACATATTAACCCCGCTTCAGCCGTTGCTCCGCCAAATGCGCCTCTAGTTGCACCAACGAAAAACTACTCAGATTGCGTGCTGCCGACAAGCCACCTTTTTGCGCCACCATCACACCATAGTAGGTGTCTTTATAGCCATCTATGCTGTGCGCATCAGGGTTTATAGACAGTAGCACACCACGCTCCATAGCATACCGCACCCAGCGCCAGTCTATATCCAGTCGCTTGGGGTGGGCATTTATCTCTATGGCCACATTATGGGCTGCACAGGTGTCTATCACCAGTTTATGGTCCAGTGGGTAGCCCTTGCGCGATAGTAATAGCCTGCCAGTAGGGTGGCCCAGCACCGTAGTGTACGGGTTCCTGATGGCCGTTAGCACTCGGTCCATAGCCTTTTCCTGAGTCATTTTCAGGTTGCTATGCACACTAGCTATCACCATATCAAAGGTGCCTAGCACCTGATTGCTATAGTCCAGACTGCCATCGCCCAGTATGTCCGATTCTATACTTTTAAATATCTTAAACGGAGCCAGTAGTGCATTCAGTCGGTCTATTTCTTGGTGTTGCGCAGCTACTTTTTCGGGTTTTAGTCCCTCGGCATACACCGCTGTTTGCGAGTGGTCGCTTATAACCAGGTATTCATAGCCCTTGTCTTTGGCAGCACGTGCCATTTCTTCAAGGGTATGCACACCATCGCTATACGTAGAGTGCGAGTGTATAATGCCCTTTATATCAGCAGGTTGTATCAGGTTATTGATGGTCGTGCTCAGCGTGGTCAACCCAAGTATATCTGCATCTTCCCGCAGCATAGCAGGTATATAAGGTAGTTGGTTGTGGGCAAATATAGCATCCTCGCTTGCTGGCGCAATAGGCATCTGGTATTGGGCAGCAAAGGCACTCAAGAAAGCTTCACTGCCACTATTAGCCCATAGGGTAGTGTAGTAGTCAGCGGTGGCAGCCACATGAAAACGTATTTTGGGGCTACCCGGCAGGCTCACCACCAGCTCGGGTTCTGTAGCTACAGTAGCACCTTCTATCTGTCCGAAATGGGCAGTTATAGCAGCCAAAGGCAGGTCTGTCACTAGGTCTACATACTCCAGCGTTTCCATTTGTCGCCTTATATCACCACCTAGGTCGAATTTGCATTGCGGAAAATTATCCTTTAAGTTGGTAAGCAATGCATTTGCAAACTGCTCTGCCTCAGCCCACAGATAGAAACCTATATTTTGCTTAAAGTAGACAATGTTTTGCAGCACACTTTCTTGGGTTTTAGCCCCAAACCCTTTAAGTGTCACCAGGCGGTTTTCGTTACAGGCATATTCCAGCTCTCCCAGCGACTCTATGCCCAGTTCGTTCCATATCACTGCTATCTTTTTAGGACCCAGTCCTTTTATTTGTAGCATATCCAGAATACCGGGTGGGGTGTTGGCTATCAGTTCGTCCAGCACTTGTAGCCTGCCGGTCGATAGTAGTTCGGCTATTTTTTTGCAGGTCGATTCGCCTATGCCCTTCATGCTGGCCAGTGTGGGCATATCCATAGTACTAGCCTCAGCTGGTAGTTTTTCTATATTGAAAGCTGCAGTACTATATGATTTCGATTTAAAGCTGTTTTCGCCATGTATGTCCATTAGTTTGCTCAGCATCGAGAAATGGTCGGCTATTTGGTAGTTCGTCATATTGTAGTTGCGCTGGTATATGCCTGCCAAAAATAATGATAACACCCGACTATATAGTCTAAAACATGCGGAAATAGGGCACAAAACAAAACCGCACTGCCTTTCAGCAATGCGGTTAAGTAGCTTCTTAGTGATAGCTAAGATTCTTTAGTGTTCACACAGTCACAGGTATTTGCAGGGATATAATAACATTGTAAAATTTT
The DNA here is from genome assembly GCA_964601855.1 of uncultured Flavipsychrobacter sp. Lineage (GTDB taxonomy): Bacteria > Bacteroidota > Bacteroidia > Chitinophagales > Chitinophagaceae > Nemorincola. The sequence goes on from CAZRPA010000047.1 coordinate 4,556, forward strand.
TACTGTTTCTATTTCTAAATACCTTCTTACAGACGACCAGAATTCTAAACGAAGAATGAGGTCAGTTAAAAAAACTCCCTGCTAGAAGCGAACCCATGGAAATGGGTTCGCTGCAGGGGCCTATCAACGAGTTTAGAATAGTTTTATTATCAAGGTTGTTTTAGAATTGAAGTTGAGTTTTAAAATACTTTTACAAAGACAATATTTTTATTGAGAATAATATTCCACAATTGAGTAAACGGTATTTTTAATTGAGTGAACGGTGAATTCTATCTAGTAAATATAAACCAAAAATTAAAATTTCCTCACTATTCTGAAGATCCGAAGAAGTCGCCCCAAGCCGCAGTAGCTATATCTCCTATCTCGTGTGCCACACTTGCTAAGTTAATATTGGCAATTTTTTGTTGACTTTTAGAGAAGAGGATTATTTTATGTATGTCTTCTTTGGTCACCTCATAGTCGGTGCCGCCTTTCATTTTGTGCACTGGGGCACAGGCTAGTGTACCATCTTTTAGTAAGTACATAGGTTCGGCGAGCATAGGGTATAGGGCACTATTTTTTTTGTCGGGTGCCCAAAAGAAAACACCTCTTTTGCTCCTTGATATGTTGTTGCTGGTCATTATATAGCCAAAATGAGTTTTACTAGGTTTTATGCTACCGTTTATCTGGCCATTTTTTTTGTTGTAAACCAGTACTATTTCCGATTGTTTTTTTGGTTGTTTATTGTCCAGCGTTTTATTACAATAATAGATACCAGATAGCTCTATGCCCTCAGGTAAAGGTGCAGGTTGCTGAGCCCACACAGATGTAGACACCACACAAGCAGTAGCAAATGCAAATAGGTTACTTTTATTCACTTTACAGTATGAATCAATTCTTTGTTTAGTAATGAGGTGATTGGTAGATTAGTAAATACTAACAATACTTGTATCAGTATTGAAAATATCCTGTGATTATTCTTACAAAAGAATTTCTAATAAATGAAAATATAAATAGTGTATTAGGTAACGGTATACATTAGTTATTTAGCGGTAAAACTAGGCTCATTTCACTAGGGCTATTTCAATCTACAAGGTTCGAAGGGAGTATCAATTTTACTAGCGTACCCTTATTTTCCTCACCAGGGTAAGCATCTGTTATATCCAAACTTACTTCTTTTTTAGTGATTTTACCTATCAGTTCCAGTCGCTGCCGGGTGAGGGTCATCCCCCTGCTTATGTGCGATTTTACTTGTATTGATGGCTTAGTGGGTTTCTCTTGTCTACCTTTTCCGTTGTCCGATATGGTTATCAATAAGGAGTTTTTTTCTGTTTTTTTAATGTTTATTTGCACATGGCCATTACTGCTTTTGGGTAAGATGCCATGCCATATTGCGTTTTCTATAAACGGTTGCAACAGCATCACAGGTATCATAGTTTCATATTCGTCTATGTCTGTGTCTACCGATATATTGTAAGATAATCGATCGCCAAATCTTATTTTTTCTAACGATAGATAGAGTTGGAGGTATGATATTTCTTCTTCTAGTGGTATCGCACTTCTCACAGATATATCCAGATTCAATCGTATAAGCTTAGCAAAGTCAGACAGGTACACATTTGCTTTATAAGTGTCGCTGTTGTTGATAGCCTGCTGTATAGTATTCATCACATTAAATATGAAATGTGGATTCATCATAGCCTGCAGTGCTTGTTGTTCCAGCAGCACTATTTGGTTCTTAATCTTTAATTCTTCGTTTCTTTTTGTCTCTGCCTTGCGGCTTCTATACCGCAATGCGACAAACAAGCCTATAATCAGCAGCAATATGCCAAAGACATAAAAAACATATGTTCGCCAAAATGGTGGAGCTATCGTAAACGAAAACGAAACAGGTTTGCACCAGTCGCTATCCAGCACCTTAGCACTCAGCTCAAACTCATATTTGCCTTCGGGCAGGTACAGCAAATCAACACTTGTGTTGCGGGTGTATAACCATTCCTTTTCATTATTTAACCTGTATCTATACTGTATGCTCTCTGGCGCACGGTATGATATCGCTATGAAATTAAAGTGTATGGAATTTTGTTTGTAACCAAAAGTGTAAGTGCTATCTGTGTTTATTATTCTGTTTAGGCATTTGGCGGTAGTGATGTAGAGTAGTGGTGGTTTAGCCTTCTCTATTTTCGCAAATGCATTGAGTAGTGTTAGTCCTCCAGATGTTGCTACACATATCACTGAGTCATCTGCATAAATATCATTAACATTATTACTCGCCAGTCCGTTAGATGTAGTGTAGTAGTATAGATCACTGATCTTGTCATTTTTGTACACAAATACAGTTACACCATTGGCAGTTGCAGTATATACCTTGTCATCATGAATAGTTACTCTTTTGCAGATATTATTCGACAGGCCATTTTTCTTGTTCAGTACATATCTTACTGCGCCGTTTTTGTAAAACAACAATCCATTACCGTAAGTAGCCAGTATGAGCGTACCATCTTTTGTTTGGTTTATGTCAGTAATTTTTTCTTGTGCATATTTTTTTATTGATGGGTGAGGTTTTATGGTTTTACCATCATAGCTATAGAGCCCCCCTGCCGCACTATACCAAGCAAGATTGTTGGCATCACAAAAAATGCTATATTTTCTTACTAGCGCAGAGTCAAATTTTTCAACAATCTCAGCTTCGTGTTTTTTTGTGAGGTTTATTTTGGATACACCTACTGAGTATCCCTCGCACACACCTATTTTGTCTTTTTTGACGCATATATCCTTAATGGCTCTTTTTGAGTCAGGGTTTTTTAAATCATAACCAAATAATAAGTAATGGTTTATGCCTAAAGTAGGGTTGTAATGTATTATTCCTTTATCACTGCCTACATACAAGTTGTTATTATAGTACTCTATGGTGGTTATTCTGTTGTGCACGTATCCAGCGTTAACAAGCGGCACCACTTTCACGCCACGCGAGTTTACTACACACACCTTGCCGCTATCCATGCCCACATACATATCTCCATTTTGGGTCTTGGTTACTGAGTATATATTGTCCTGTAGTGGGCTGTTACTGCTATTATAGGTGCGTGCTTTGCCATACCAAGGCTGTAACATATATACACCGTCGTTTATGCTGCCAGCCCATATATTGCCTTCTTTGTCGGTAGTAATACTGCTAAATACTTTGTCATCCAGATACTGTTCGGGTGGTTTTTGTAAGTCTTTATAGTCTAAACTGAATACACCTTTTCCGCCAGTGCACAGCCATAGTTTGTTGTCTACAGCCATAGTTAAACCTGTAATAACAGAATTGGCAAGTTCTTTATTCAATCGTAATATCAGTTCTGTTGTTTCGTTGGTAACCTGTAGTATACTGTCTGATTTTGAATAAATCAATGTATTGTTGGGCAGATAACAATATGCTTTTTGGAAGTTTTGTATATACTTAATTGTTTTTTTGCCTATGCTGTACACCAGTCCTCCACTTTCGTTAGGAAAGTTTCGCGCACTCTGAAAGGTGACTTTTTCTCCGTCTATAATCACATAACCATCAATTGATGATAGCCATATTTTATGATCTATATCTTCATAGAAAAACTGTAATGTGCCAGTATTGGGTATTTTTTTTATCAGTTCATCATTGTTAGCATTGTATATTTTTCCTTCATAGTAATAAGATACTGTGCCATTAAAGCCCAAAAACCATATACGCCCTTTGCTATCCTCGCCTAAAGTAAGGATCTCGTTCTCACTTAGTCCGTCTGATAGAGTGTAGTTTACAAATTTGTTACCATCAAACCGGGATACTCCTGCATCAGTACCAAACCAAATAAACCCTTTTTTGTCTTGTATTATGAAATATATAGTAGCGGAAGGTAAACCATTATTAAATGAAAAGTGCTTATAAGTTATTTCTTGTGCCATAGATGGGCGCACAACACATAACGCCAGTATTGCAAGTAGTAATAATGTTTTATAAAGGGTGCGTTTCATCCTAAATTTTGTGTTGTTTTACTATTTCTACTAGTTCTGCTGCTCTTCTTCTCGACACAGCCAGCACAGCACCATCTGCCATTACTACACTTACATTATCGTCCATGTTTATCTTTTTCAGGTGGCTGATATTTATAATGTTGGACTTGTGAATGCGAATAAAACCAGAGTCGGTTAACAACTCCTCAAATTCTTTTAAAGTTTTGGAAACCAGTATTTTTGGGCGTGCCACCAGATGAAAAGATGTATAGTTGTTCATGCCTTCCAGATATAATATGTCATTGATGTCAATAATGGTATATCCGTCATTGCTGGGCAGGGATATGGTGCGAATGATACCGGGGTTTTGTATCATACTTACCAGATTGCCCACTGTACTGTTGTAGTTTTCGAATCCATTTCCTCTTTTAAAGGAATGTAATTTTAATAATTTATCTTCTACTATTCTCAGTTCGCTGATGTTTACTGGCTTTAATAAATAATCTACAGCCGATGCTTTGATGGCTGTAAGTGCATATTTTTCGTAAGCTGTTACAAACACTACAGACGGGAAATATTGCAAACTGTTGAGTAGTTCAAAGCCATTTTTTCTGGGCATGGAGATATCCAGAAACAACACATCTGGTTTTAGGTCGTGTATCAGCATTGCTGCAGAATCGGCTCCAGTAGCGGTTTCTACTACTTTAATAGTGGGACAATAAGCAGAAATGAGGTTTTTTAGGTTTGATATTGCATTTACTTCATCGTCTACTATCATGGCACTCAATATCATTCCTCCTGGCATAGGCAAATCATTAAATCAGCTTTCTGATGCTGCAAGATAACCAAGATGAACCTATTTTTTTCCTTTAGAGTATCAGCATAATGCCGGCAAAATGTTTATTTTTGGTACGTTATGAATAGGGTAGCTATCGTAGTATTTTTATTGATGTGTAATTTGGCAGCTGTTGCGCAAAAAACAACTAATGGTGCTAAACCTATTGCCCGCAAGCTATTGTTACCTCAAGCATATTTTGCTCAAACCAATTTTTCGGGTGGGGTAGTTAAAAAAGATGCTTTAAGTAAGATGCTGAGAAAGGGAATAGCAGTGCGCGATTCAGCTGGGAATTCTTACAAGGTACATGGTTTCGAGTTTGGATATGCAGAGCGAGGTTGGTTTGACGATTCTGCGGCAAATCCGATTCTTGTAGTAGATTATCTAACTGAATATTGTTTGGGTGATACACTAAGCGGAGGCATTACATCGAGTATATATGATAGGTTGAAGCCCGGCGACACCTTATTTATAAATAGAGTAAGCGTATATCGCAGACCCACCAATACAGGTAGTGCAACCACCGAAGATGATGTGATACTGAGCAAAGGAATAAAATGTGTGATCACTAAATAGTGATTGTTCTTATTCCGCCATCAGTAAATACATAGCAACTCCTGATTATCGTCGTTATTTTTGTGGGCTGTATGCAGGTACTTTGCATCAAAATTCCTCATGGCAGTAATAAAACAAGTTTTTCCGGTTACAGGTATGAGCTGTGCCTCTTGTGCTGCCAGCATAGAAAAGGTTATTATTGCACAAAAGGGAATAAGTAGTGCGGGTGTGAATTATGCCAACAGCAACGCCTTGATTGAGTATGATGAAGCCGTAGTAACACCCGAAAAAATAAAAAGTGTAGTAAAAGCAGCAGGATACGACTTGGTGTTGAGTGCTGAGGCTGGCTCTGTGGATGCAACCACCAAGAAGTCATTATCGGCGCTTCGCAGCAGAGCAATAGTTGCTGTCATTTTTGCCACTCCATTGTTTATCATAGGCATGTTTGCCATGAATATGCCTAATGCCAACTATATAATGTGGGCATTAGCAACACCAGTTTTGTTTTATTCAGGTTCACGATTTTTTACGGGAGCTTTACGACATGCCCGCCATGGGGTGGTGAATATGGATACCCTGGTAGCACTGAGCACAGGTATAGCCTATGCGTATAGTATATTCAATACACTTTTCCCTCACTTCTGGATGAGTAGGGGCATACATGGGCATGTATATTTTGAGGCATCGGCAGTAGTTATCACATTTGTATTGCTTGGTAAAATACTAGAGGAGAAAGCAAAGTCTGACACTTCGTCTGCCATCAAAAAGCTGATGGGGCTGCAACCCCCTACTGTAGTGCGTATAACTGCAGCAGGTACTCAGGAGCTTGTAGACATATCTACAGTAATGCCGGAAGATGTGCTACTGGCTAAGCCCGGAGAGCGAATAGCAGTAGATGGCAAAGTAAAAGAAGGAGCATCTTACGTAGATGAGAGTATGATAACGGGTGAGCCTGTGCCTGTAGAGAAAACTATCAGTATGCATGTATATGCTGGTACCATAAACCAGAAAGGGAGTTTTACCTATACCGCTGAAAAAGTAGGTGCAGATACCTTGCTGGCGCATATCATAAAAATGGTGCAAGAGGCGCAGGGCAGTAAAGCCCCTGTACAGCAATTGGTAGATAAGATAGCTGCTGTATTTGTGCCTGTGGTAATGGGGATAGCATTGGTGAGTTTTGGGTTTTGGGTGGTGCTGGGTGGTAGTGACGGCTGGGTGCATGGTTTTTCTGCATTTGTAACGGTGTTGGTTATTGCCTGTCCGTGTGCACTGGGTCTTGCCACGCCTACAGCCATAATAGCAGGGATAGGCAAGGGGGCAAATAATGGTTTACTGATAAAGGATGCCCGTAGCCTGGAAGATGCCCGAAAAGTAAATGCTGTGGTACTAGACAAAACTGGTACGATAACTTACGGCAAACCACAAGTAACCAGAATGCAATGGGCGACAGGGGCTGATGGGAAAATGTTGCAATCTGTGCTATATAGTATGGAGCAGTTATCTGAGCATCCGCTGGCTGGCGCGCTGGTGGAGTACCTGAAGGCTAATGGTGCTGAGGAGATGCAGGTCAACTCATTCAGTAGTATATCAGGTGGGGGTATAACTGGTTTTTGCAACCGTACTTTATACTTTGCTGGTACTACTGCTTTGTTGCAGTCAATGAACATAAGCATACCCGACGAACTACTAGGTGATGCGGATGTGCTGGCACAGCAGGCTAATACCATTATTTGGTTTTCAGACCACGCTAAGGCAATGGGTTTTGTTGCGCTCACAGATACTGTAAAGCCTACATCAGCAGCTGCTGTTGCACAGCTACAGCATATGGGTATAGAAGTGTATATGCTTACTGGCGACAATAGATATGCTGCTACTGCTATAGCTCATCATGTAGGTATAACGCATATTGAGGCGGGTGTATCGCCTGCTGGAAAAGCAGCATTTATAAAACAATTGCAAGACAATGGAAGGATAGTGGCCATGGTAGGCGATGGTATCAACGACAGTCAGGCATTGGCACTGGCAGACGTGAGTATTGCAATGGGCAAGGGGGCAGACATAGCCATGGAGGTAGCTGGTATTACCATCATATCATCTGATTTGGCTGCAATAGCCAAATCCATCAATTTATCTCGTAAAACTGCATCACTTATCAGGCAAAACCTGTTTTGGGCATTTATTTATAATGTGATAGGTATACCCATAGCGGCAGGTATACTGTATCCAGTAAATGGTTTTTTGCTAAATCCTATGATAGCTGGTGGGGCAATGGCACTCAGTTCGGTATCGGTAGTGGCTAATAGTATGCGGCTAAAGTGGATGCAGCTATAAACCGTTGTATTCTTTTGTAAACAATGTACTTTTGCTAGTGCATTTAGAAGGAAGAAATAAAATTTATGTTTAGGCATCGGGGAAGTTCAAGAACATTTACCGATAATTTTCGTTTAGCTGCTTTTTTGTCTTTTACCTCAGGTATTGTCAACATTTGCGGTGTATTATCTGTGGGTATACTTACCACAAATGTAACAGGTCATTTCGCTTTTTTTGCTCAAAATATGATGGCAAAAAAGTACTTGATAGGGGTTGAATATTTGCTGTTTATACTTGTATTTCTATTGGGGTCTTTTGTATCTAATTTTCTTGCCGAATACTATATAGCTAAAAAACAAAAAGCACCTCACAACGCTGCAATACTTCTAGAGATTTTTACTTTGCTTTTTTTGGCTACTTCTAGCATTGGTGTTATTGATATTGAAAGATATACTTACCTGATAGCTTCAATTATGCTTTTTGCAATGGGTATTCAAAATTCCCTAGTAAGTAAAGTATCCAACTCTATCGTAAGAACTACTCATCTTACAGGTCTGTTCACAGATTTGGGTATTGAGTTGTCTCAGTTGTTTTTTTATAAGGACAATGAGCAACGTAGTATGCTAAGGCGAAGTATAGGTCTGAGACTTGGTATTATATTTTTCTTTTTTCTTGGCTGCATATTAGGCGGCGTTGCTTATATGTCTTTTCAGCTCAAAACGTTGTATTTGGCGGCACTGGTAGTTTCGGTGGCTCTTGTGTATGATAATTTTGTGATTGCCGTTTATAAGTTTCGTAAGCGGTTCAAATAGACAAAGTTTGCCCAATTAATTGTGTGGTTGGCTGGTGTCTTATTTATCCCCTCCTAAAACCTGTTACACACCATTTGTTTCCGGCTATTTTTAGAGGGTTGCATGGCATAGGCTAGGCTTAGTTCTATGGCGTTGTTGTAATATACTCTTTTGGGGTTAGATATGCCATAATCTACGGCTATTGCTGCTCGCCAGCAGGTGCGGTTTATGCCTGCTGTTACTGAGTGCATATCTCCAGATCGGTACCACATTCCTGCAAATAAAGAGGTTTGTTTTTTGCTCTTTTTCAGGTGATACATAAATTCATTACCAGCTATATAGTTGGTGGTGGTAGATTGTTTTATGTGAACAAAACATGGGCGCAACTGCCATCGATTATTCAAGTATATATTACCACCCAGTGTCATTATGTGTCTTCTGTCAATACCAACAGCCTTTGCTTGTCTTTCTAGTAAAGCATCATTTTGGGCGTTGATATTATTGATACTATAAGCCACAGTATAATTAAACTTATTGCCTACTGCGTGTGATAAGGAGCCGCCTAAGTCAATAATGTAATAATTAGCAACACCAATCAAATAATTGAATGGCGAGAGGTAATCCTTTTTGTAAGTAAAGTAGTCAAAAGAAGCATCGTGATAATAAGACGCTATACCTCCTGTTACACCTATTCCTACATCAAGCAGGTTTTTTTTTCCTTTATTTTTGCTTGTTTTTATGACTTTATGAGCAGATATACTTGCATTTGTTGACATGTTAGTAGAGCTATAAAAATTATTCTCCATTTTATAGTTGTTTGTGTACAATCCACCACCTATGTAATCGCCGTTTTTTAGCGTTACCAAAGGTGCGTCTACCGATATATTGGTATTGTTGTAAGGTAAATAAGAGTTGGGGCTTTCAAACCTATGATTGGCTATCACCCTTAGTTTTCCTGGTGTGTTGCCCGCAAAAGCAGGATTGAGGATAAGAGGTGTAGCATCTACCAAGGTATGCTGTATATTTTGTGCTGAGGTGTTGAAGCTCAGTATACATAGTAGATTAGATGCAATAAGTGTAATGGTGCGCATAGTGTGTTTATAAGAAGGTGAAAAGTGAGCAAGATTAATACAACGAAAGATATAGCGGGATTATTGTTTTGTAAAACTTGTATTTTATAGAACTTGTAAAAAATGATAATTGTGGCTTTGAAAAGAGCAGTTTTTGAAAGAAAAATAGCAATAAAACTGCCAAAACTAAACTGACTTAATTTATTTACAATTTTTTATCTTTGTAGTAATGGGTCTTCTTCCGGTTTTCACTAAAGCCGGTTAGGGGATTTATTGCAGTTAAACTACAACTAATGGGGAATGTGTTTTTGCGCTTTATGTCACCTGTATTTTCGGGTTGTGCGTTGCGTGAAATGTTTTTGAAAATGTTGCTACTAATTGTGTTGTTGTACGGAGTGCAGCATACAGCAGTTGCTGCGGTTACGGTTTTGCCCGGTACTGGTGGCACTGGCATATGTAGCAATAAGGCAGTAGGTGGACCTGCACCAGCATTTACCAGCCTCGGGGCAATACTCATCACAGAGGGTGTCAATTCAGATTTCGGTGTAGGTACTAACACGCTTGTGCTGCAGCCTCCTTCAGGGTGGCAATTTAGCGGGTCGTTACCCACTATTACTTATATCACTGGGTCTAACATTACGGGAGTTTCGGGTTTTATAAGCAGTACAGCACTCACAGTAAATATAAGTGCTACAGGTACTACCATGGCAGATCAGGTAATGATAAATGGGCTACAGGTGCAGCCACTTACCACCGGTGCGGCATCGGGCAATATAATAGCGTCTATGGCATCGGGCATAGTAGGTATATCGCTAGGGGTGGGCGGCACTAACTTTGGTTCACTATCTGTTACAGCGCCAGTTACTCCAGCTGTTACGTTGACATCATCGCCATCTGGTGCATTTTGTCCGGGTACTACAGTTGTGTTTACACCCATACCTGTAAATGGTGGGTCGCCTACCTTTACATGGACGCTCAATGGTATAGATGTGTCTATAGGTAGCAGTTATACCAATAACTCACTTGCTAATGGTAACACCATAAGTTGCCGAATGAACAGTAGTGTGGGCTGTGTAACCACCAATCCTGTTTTCTCTAATACTATAACAGCTACAGTACTTGTAGCTCCAGCATCTATCACAGGGCTCAATACTGTATGTCCGGGCAATACAATAGCACAGGCGTGTGCTACTACTGGTGGGGTATGGAGCAGTACTGTACCTTCTGTAGCCACCATTAGCACTACTGGTGTAGTAACTGGAGTAGCGGCAGGCACTACTACCATATCCTATACGGCAGGTGGCTGTGCCTCAAGAAGGACAGTTTTTGTGAATAATCCGCCATTGGCACCAGCACTTACACCTACAGTTTCTACAATTTGCGATGCTACAGGAGTCACTATTACTGCTGCTGCAGGTGTGGCTCCTACCACGGTATTGTCGCAAAACTTCAATACAGGCGTGGCTCCATGGACGGTAGATACTGTTGGTAGTATCAGTATATTGCCCGGCTCAGAGTGGAAGGCATGCGCAGACAGCTATCTGAATGAGCAAGGCTGGTATCGAAGTCCTGACTCTAGTACTTTTGTAATGGCTAATGCCGACACTTCTGGTTCATCCTCTACGTTATCTACCAGGCTTACCTCACCTACTTTTTCATTGGCTTTATATTCTGCAGCCACTCTCACTTTTCAGCATGCTTATGATTATTGGGCCCCGGGTGATATAAATGTAAATTTGGAAATATCTACAAATGGCGGAGCTACATGGACTGTGATTAATAATTATCTGGGAGCTAGTGTGGGTGGAAAGATGTCATTTGTTGGACAGTCTTTTTCGCTTAATGCATATTTGGGCAACTCAAATGTCAGAATCCGGTTCAATTACAGATCTACTTTTGGGTATTATTGGGCAGTAGACAATATACTGATAACTGGTGTCACTGGAGTGGTAACACCCACTTGGTCCCCTGTTACGCATTTGTATACCAATGCCGCATATACTATACCTTATACAGCAGGTACTGCCACAAATACTGTATATGTGTACCCTACCGGTATTACTACTCCTACTGTTATCACCTATACAGCTACAGCTACGGCAGGAGCTTGCAGCAACACTGCTACATCGGTAGTGTCGGTAAACCCGGCACCAGGCATCACCTCTGGTGCCCTCAATCTATGTACAGGAGTGAGTACCACACTAACTAATAGTGCTGCTGGTGGAACGTGGGTGAGTGGCAATATAGCAGTGGCTGTAGTAGGGTCGGGCACTGGTTTAGTGACAGGTGTATCTACTGGTACTGCTGCTATAAGTTATATATTAGGAGCTAGTTGTGCAGCCATATCTATTGTTACTGTTAGCAATAGTCCACCCGCCATCACGGGCGATGCACATGTGTGTTTGGGTACTACTGACACACTGCAAAACACAGTTGCTGGTGGTACATGGAGTAGTAGTAACACCACGGTAGCTACGGTAGATACTTTTTCGGGTGTAGTGAGTGGGCTTTCGCTGGGCACTGCCAATATTACCTATTCAATAGGGGTGGGATGCAGGGCTGTGCGTCAGGTTACGGTGCAGCCATTACCAGCAGTTATAACTGGTCCATCAGTTGTGTGTGCTACTCAGACTATTACACTTGCTAATGCTACCACTGGTGGTACTTGGCAAAGTGGCAATACCGCAATAGCTACAATTGGGTCTGCCTCAGGAATATTGACTGGTGTGGCAAATGGTACGGTTACAACATCTTACCGGTTGACAGCTACTGGATGTATAGCTACGAGAATCGTTACGGTCAATGCATTGTCAACTATAGCGGGAGATACAACTACGTGTTTGGGGGCAACGACAACACTAACCAATACTGCTACTGGAGGTACTTGGTCGTCTTCAAATACTAGTGTATTAACAATAGGTGCTGCAACAGGTATTGTAAATGGGGTAGGTTTAGGTATATCGGTTATTAGTTATGCACTGTCTACAGGCTGTGTTGCCAGCAGAGTAGTTACTGTTTTTCCACTTCCTGCTGATATTACTGGTGCTACCTCAGTTTGTGTAGGTAGTAGCATTACATTATCCAATGCCACTACAGGTGGTAGTTGGACAAGCAGTAACACTACCATAGCCAATGTGGGTGCAGCAACTGGTATAGTAACTGGTGTGAATGCAGGCACTGTAACTATAACCTATACCGCCACTACTGGTTGTTTCAAGACAACAATCATTACGGTAAATCCTGTACCAGCAGCTATAACAGGTATAGCTACAGTATGTGCCGGACAAACCAGTGTACTAAGTAATGCTACGCTGGGCGGCGCATGGAGCAGTAGTAATACCAGTGTGGCAACAGTGACGGCGTTAGGTGCCAGCACAGGATTGCTTACAGGTGTAGCAGCAGGCACGGCTACTGCTACTTATACCTTGTCCACAGGTTGTAGGAGTGTGCGTAGTATTACCGTACATCCTATGCCGGCTGCTGTTACGGGTACCTTGACTGTCTGTCAGGGGCTTACTACTTCATTAACCAATACATCTGCCGGTGGTACATGGAGCAGTAGCAACATTACTGTAGCAATTATAGGCAGCAGTACTGGAGTATTGCAAGGCTTATCGGCGGGCACTACTACTGTCACTTATGCACTTCCCACTGGTTGCAGCACTATAGGTATTGTTACTGTACACCCTCTGCCTGCTCCAATAGATGGCAGTAGCAATGTATGTACTGGTATCACAACAGTGCTGAACAATAGTGTAGCTGGTGGTACTTGGAGCAGCAGCAATGCGGCTGTTGCTACAGTGATAGCTACGGGTACAGATGCAGGCACAGTAACCGGTATTAGTGCAGGTACTACAGTGATAACGTACACATTGCCTACAGGTTGTATAGCCACATTGCCTATAACCGTAAATACCTCGCCAGCATCTATAACAGGCACTACATCGGTTTGCGAATTGCAGACAACAATGCTTAGTAATACTACACCAGCAGGCATATGGACCAGTAGTAACACTGCCGTAGCTACTGTGCTTACGGGTAGTGGGGTGGTTTCGGGTATTGCATCTGGCACTGCGTTTATTACATACATGCTACCTACGGGTTGTGTAGCTACTACTACGGTTACTGTATTGCCTATACCTTCTGCTATTACTGGTACACTCAACATTTGCCCAGGTACTTCATCAACATTAGCTAGTTTGCCCACTGGTGGGTCTTGGGTGAGCAGTACCGTGGCTACGGCTGTGGTAGGTAGTGCATCGGGCATAGCTAGTGGGGTAGCGCCAGGTACGGCTACTGTTACTTACACTTTGCCTACCGGATGTTTTAATACTGCAATGGTAGTGGTCAATCCCCTGCCATCGGCCATCAGCGGTTCTCCTGTTGTTTGTGCTGGATCTGCTACATTGTATACCACTTCATCTACTGGCGGCAACTGGACTAGCAGCAACACAGCTGTGGCTACAGTAAGTTTGGGTTCTGGTTTGGTAAGTGGTGTATCGGCTGGTACCGCGGTTATTAGTTATACATTGCCCACAGCTTGTTTTGTTACTCGTACTATTACAGTACATCCATTGCCCGGACCGGTAGTAGGTCCTACCAATATTTGTCAGAATGCTACTGCTACCTTTACCAATAGCACAGTAGGCGGCGCATGGAGCAGTAGTGTAGCTGCAGTAGGCACTATTGTGTCCACTTCGGGCTTGGCAACTGGTATAATTGGTGGCGCAACTATTATATCTTATACACTGCTTACTGGTTGCAATACTACTGCTGCACTCAGCGTAACAGCACTACCTGCTACCATAGCTGGTTCGGGAACGGTGTGTGTGGGCAATACAATTGCCCTGTCTAATTTTACCCCTGGTGGTAGTTGGAGTTCTGGGTCGCCGCTTATTGCTTCTATTAGTGCAGGTGGTGTAGTTTCGGGTTTGGTGGCAGGTACTGCAGCTATAACTTATATGTTGCCATTGGGTTGTATTTCTTCTCGTGTCATTACCGTCAATCCGCTACCAGCAGCCATTACAGGTACTGCCAGTATATGTATCTCTGCGCCTACACCATTGGCAAGTGCTACATCAGGTGGTGTATGGACGAGTAGTACTACAGTTGTAGCAGGCATAAGTGCTGCCACGGGGATAGTCATAGGTTCTGTGCCGGGTACTACAGTTATTACATACACATTGCCCACTAGTTGTATTACTACCAGAGTTGTAACTGTCAATAACACACCTACTGCAATAGCAGGGGCTACAGGCGTATGCGTAGGTGCCACAACAATATTTACAAATTCAGTTGCCGGAGGTACATGGACCAGTAGTGATGTTGCTGTAGCTGCTGTAGCACCCGTAACTGGTGTAGTGTCGGGTATAGCAGCAGGTATAGCTACTATCACTTACACGCTTAATACAGGTTGTTTTGTTGTAAAATCAATTACTGTCAATCCGCTACCAGCAGCTATTGCAGGTGTGTCTGCAATATGTCAAGGGCTTAATGCCACTCTTTCCAGTGCTTCGCCCGGCGGCACTTGGGCTAGCAGTAGCACTTTTATAGCCAGTGTTGGGGTCACGTCGGGCTTGGTGAATGGCTCTAATGCCGGAGTAGTAACCATTGCTTACACACTCGCTACAGGTTGTTCTGTCAGTCGTTCTTTTACAGTGCATGCATTGCCTGCGGCTATTGCTGGGTCTGCATCTGTGTGTTTGGGCACCACAGGCACTCTCACCAATGCTACAGCAGGTGGTACATGGGCCAGCAGCAATGTATCTGTAGCCAGTATAGACACAGGTGGCGTAGTGTCGGGAATTTCATTAGGTACTTCAGTTATTACTTATACTCTGGGTGTGGGCTGTACAGCATTGCGCACAATAACAGTCAATCCTTTACCACCAGCTATAACGGGTAGTGTACCTACATGTACCGGAGTGAATATTTCACTTTCCAATGCTGTAACTGGTGGTGGATGGAGTACAACAGCTACCACCATTGCCACTGTCAATGCGACTACCGGATTAGTAGCACCATTGTCTGTAGGTACGGCAGTAGTTACCTACACATTGGGTACAGGATGCACTGCTACATCAGTAGTCACTGTCACCGCTGTTGCCCCGGTAACAGGTAGTAATACTATTTGTGTAGGGTCAGTATCGATATATACACATAGTACTCCTGGTGGCACATGGAGTAGTAGTAGTCCTCTGGTAGCTGGTATCAATGCTACATCGGGTGCAGCCATAGGATATTCGGTAAGTACAGCTATAATTACTTACACATTGCCGGGTGGGTGCAAAGCTACCAAGGTGGTAACCGTAGCACCATTGCCAGCGGCCATAGGCGGAGTAGCTAGTGTATGCCCTGGTTTTAGTGTCACCCTTACCAATAGTGTGTCTGGTGGTGTGTGGGCTTCTAGCAACCCAACTATAGCTACCGTGGGTTCTTCCACTGGTGTAGTGACAGGTGTAGCACCGGGTTTGGTGTCTATACAGTATGCACTTGCCGGCGGGTGTAGTGTGTCGCGATTATTTACAGTCAATCCTTTACCTGCTGCCATTACAGGTGGTGGG
This sequence comes from uncultured Flavipsychrobacter sp., assembly GCA_964601855.1. GTDB lineage: Bacteria > Bacteroidota > Bacteroidia > Chitinophagales > Chitinophagaceae > Nemorincola. Next base: position 20,631 of record CAZRPA010000047.1, read on the forward strand.
GTGTCTATTTGTGCAGGTTCTACTTTGTCATTATCATCGGCAACTGCGGGTGGGGTATGGAGCAGTAGTATTGCTGCTGTTGCCACAGTAGGTGCCTCAACGGGTGTAGTTACTGGCATTAGTGCAGGAGTTGTTACTATTAGTTACACACCATCTACAGGTTGTGTAGCCACTACTTCAGTAACCGTCAATTCAGTACCCGGACCTATCTTAGGAAATCCTTCGGTATGTATTGGCACCACTCCTGTTTTGTCAAATATTGTATCTGGTGGTGTATGGTCGAGTACCGACGCTACTGTTGCTACTATTCATTCTTCCACTGGTTTCATAGGTACTGTAGCGCTGGGCACAACTACGATATCTTACACCTTAGGTCTTGGTTGTTCAGTTACACAAGTAATCACAGTACAAGTTGTGCCTACCCCTATAACAGGTGCGCCAAGTGTGTGTGTAGGATACACTACCTTATTGTCTAGTACGCCATCAGGCGGCACCTGGAGTAGCTCATTGCCTGCTACAGCATCTGTGCTTTCCACAGTAGGAGCCGTAACAGGTGTAGCTCCGGGCACTGTTGGTATTACCTATACATTGCCGTCAGGTTGTGCGGTGCCAGTAGTGGTTACCGTTAGTCCGTTGCCTTCAGTAATTGCAGGTGTAGCTACTGTGTGTACTGGTGCTACAACTTTGCTGTCTGACCCCGCACTGGGTGGCGGTACATGGATTAGTGCAAATCCATCTGTAGCTAGTATAGATGCGGCTACGGGCGTGGTGTCGGGTGTTAGTGTGGGCACAGCCACTATCACTTATATGATTGGTACTGGTTGTAATGCTACCAGAGTTGTGTCTGTCAATCCCTCTCCTGCTGCGATAGCAGGTACTCCTAGCATTTGTATAGGGTTGGCTTCGGTTTTGTCTAATGCTACTCCCGGCGGTATTTGGAATAGTTCATTGCCCACAGTTGCTTCTATAGGTGGCACGGGTATTGTGTCGGGAGTATCGGCGGGTACTGCTATTATCACTTATTACATGCCCAATAGTTGCTATGCAGTAATGCCAGTAACGGTCAATCCAATTCCTGCAGCTATCACAGGCACTACGGGTGTATGTGCTGGGCTTACAACAACACTTGCCAATGCTACTACAGGTGGTGTGTGGAGTTCATCCATGCCATCGGTTGCTTCGGTTGATGTTTCAGGTGTAGTTACTGGTGTTTCAGCGGGTACTGCTGTTGTTTCTTACACATTGGGCGCTGGTTGTAGTGCAGTAACGGTAGTGACAGTGCATCCTGTACCAGCACCTATTACTGGTGTATCATCCGTTTGTAATGGTCTTTCTACTTCGCTTGCGTCCGCTACTACTGGTGGTGCATGGAACAGCAGTAATACATCAATAGCCACTGTAGTAGGTGCCACTGGTTTATTGAGTGGTATAGCGCCTGGTACAGCATTGGTTTCGTATACTATAGCTTATGGTTGCAGAGTCATTCGGGTGGTTACAGTGCATCCATTTGCACCATCTACTGGCACGGCATCTACTTGTGTTGGTTTCTCCACACCGCTATCCAATCCTATATCTGGTGGAGTATGGAGTAGCAGCAACACTGCAATAGCCACTGTTATTGGTAGTACTGGATTGGTGACTGGGTTAGGTGCAGGTACAAGCGTTATTTCTTATTCTTTACCTTCAGGTTGTGTAGCCACTACAGTAGTTACAGTATTGCCGTTATCAGCTATAGGTGGTGTGTCTTCTGTATGTATGGGTAGCACTACCGCACTTACCTATCCCATATCTGGTGGCGTATGGAGCAGCAGTAGTCCTACTGTAGCATCTGTTGCAGGTGGTTTTGTTTCGGGCATTACCGCAGGTACTACTAGAGTATCTTATGTCTTTGGCAATGGTTGTGTAGCCACAACTGTAGTTACAGTAAATCCTGTATCGCCTATTACCGGAGCGTCTAGTGTCTGCGTAGGACAATCAATAGCACAATTCAACACTCAGCCAGGTGGTATATGGACTACCACCGATGCCACTATAACAATAGCTAGTAGTACTGGTGTGGTGACTGGTGTAACTGCAGGTACAGCGCGCATTAGCTATACATTGCCTACTGGCTGTGTCGTATCACGTTTGCTTACTGTTAATGCGCTAACTTCTTCAATAGCTCCATCTTCGCTTTGTGTGGCATCAGTCGTATCTATTACCAATCCAATTTCTGGTGGTACATGGAGCAGTAGCAACACCTCAATAGCTACCGTCAATGCCACCGGCGATGTAACAGGCGTAGCATCTGGTGCGGTAACTATTAGTTACACATTGTCTAGTGGTTGTGTCACTACTTCAATACTCACTGTGCATCCATTGCCAGCATTCATCTCTGGTGCTGCTTCTTTATGCGAAGGCGCTACTACTACACTTGCTAGCACTACATCCACCGGTGTATGGATTAGCAGCAATACTGCAGTAGCTACTATAGACGCAGTTTCCGGTTTGGTTGCGGCTATTGCTGCCGGTACATCATCTATTTCTTATCAGTTATCTACAGGGTGTTCTCGCTCAGTTGTGCTTACAGTCAATCCCTTACCAGGGTTGATATCGGGGGCATTACAAGTATGTGAGGGGGCTAATACCTTACTCACTAATACAGCCGCAGGTGGTGTATGGAGCAGCGGTAACACAGCAATAGCCACAATACACCCTGCTACTGGTGTGGTAAGTGGTATAGCTCCGGGCATAGCTCCTGTAGTGTACACATTAGGCTCTGGTTGTACGGCAGTTGCAATAGTGACTGTCAATGCTATACCAGCTGCGATATCAGGTGCAGACAATGTGTGTTTAGGTTCCACTATTGCACTTACTAATGCTACTTCAGGGGGCGTTTGGGGTAGTTCGGGTGTATTTGCAACAGTAGGGGCTACGTCTGGTTTGGTTACTGGTGTAAGTGCAGGTGCTGGGTATGTGTCTTATACATTGCCTACTGGTTGTTACCGTACATTGCCATTTACGGTTCATCCACTTCCTACGCCTATTGCGGGTCCTTCTCAGTTGTGTGTAGGTGGTAGTGCGGTGCTCACTTCTTCTTCAGCAGGTGGTACTTGGTCTAGCAGTGCTACACCAGTGATAGGTGTAGGGGCAAGTTCGGGATTATTAACTGCTTTTGCTGCGGGAATAGCAGTTGTTTCTTACACATTGCCTACTGGTTGTTTTGCTACATATAGCGTTACCGTCAACCCGTTGCCTGCTACTATTACTGGCACACTATCCGTGTGCGAGGGTAGCTCTACTTTATTGTCTACAGCCAGTACTACTGGCACATGGTCGGTAAGTGCCACTGCTATAGCTACTGTTTCTTCTACAGGTTTAGTGACAGGTGTGGCAACAGGTGTTACCTATGTCACTTACGCATTGCCCACAGGTTGTATCCGCACTGTTATTGTTACCGTCAATCCTTTGCCAGCAGCGGTTTCAGGCGCATCAGCATTGTGTGTAGCTCAGTCAGTTACACTGACTAGTGCTAGTCCTGGTGGTGTGTGGAGTAGTGCTGGTGCGGCTATAGCTACTATCGACGCTGCGACAGGCTTATTGACTGGCGTCAGTACCGGTAGCACTACTATTTCCTACACCTTGCCTACTGGTTGTGTGAGGTCTTATGCAGTAACGGTCAATACTACACCTGCTGCCATTACAGGTGCGCCATCGGTGTGCTTAGGTGCTACTACTGCACTGTTTAACACTTACCCCGGTGGTGTATGGAGTACGGGTAGCGCAGCTATTGCTTCAGTTGGTACATCGGGTATAGTGTCTGGTGTAGCTGTGGGTGTAGTTCCCATTTCTTATTCACTTACTACAGGTTGCAGAGCCGTGGTAATGGTCAGTGTCAACCCCAACCCACCATCTATCACTGGTGTTGCCAGTATATGTCCAGGCACATCTGTTACACTCAGCAATTCAGTGGCAGGTGGCAGTTGGTCAGGTACACCTTCGTTGGTGAGTGTCGATGCCGTCACAGGCGTTGTTACTGGTGTGGCTAGTGGGTTGTCTGTCATCACTTACACATTACCTACAGGTTGTTTTACTAATGCTATTGTATTCGTCAATGCACCACCTGCTGCAGTTACTGGTAGCACTGTTATATGTGCAGGAGGCAGTACTACTCTAACTTGCTCTACTTCAGGTGGTACTTGGATTTCATCTACGCCAGCAGTGGCTACAGTAGGTGCTACTACAGGTGTGGTGTCGGGTGTGGGTGCAGGTGTGGCGGTTGTAAGTTATGTGTTGCCTACAGGCTGTTTCTCTGCCACTACTGTTACTGTACAACCCTTGCCATCATTAATATCTGGTTCAGGTACTGTTTGCCTTGGTTCAGCCATTGTACTATCTAATTCTATGACTGGTGGTGTATGGAGTACCGCATCTACTGCTGTTGCCATCATAGGAGGTGGCAGTGGTATACTCACAGGTATGTCTTTGGGTACCACTACAGTTACCTATACGTTGCCCACTGGTTGTGCGCGCACAACAGTTATCACGGTCAATCCGTTACCAGCATCTATCACTGGTCCTGCAACTGTGTGTAGAGGTGCTTCAGCTTTTTACTCTAGTGCTACTCCGGGCGGCTGGTGGACTAGTGACAATGTAGCAATTGCTACTATCAGCGCATCTACTGGTGCTGCTGTGTCATTGTTGGCAGGTACAGTGGTTATTTCTTATACTATTTTTTCGGGTTGTTCTGCGTCTACGATACTCACAGTACATCCGTCTTCAGCTATTACAGGTAGCAATACAGTATG
>CAZRPA010000048.1:0-25401 GCA_964601855.1 uncultured Flavipsychrobacter sp.
ACATTTTGAGATGTGGACATTTAGTATATGTAGCGCACGGTTTTGCTTGGTGTGATGTGCCGCTATGCTGGCTAGTGGTGAGGGACATTAAGTGCAGCGGAATCAGGAAATCATAAAAGGATTTCTGATAGTGACTTTATCTTCAATAGTTTGACCATCATTCAAGTCTTCAGAATAAAGTATGGTACAACCACACTCTATTGCCGCAGCTATGATTACACTATCGTAAAACGAAAAATTGTATCGTTCAGCAATACTACAGGCATCCATTATTGTTGATTCGGTGTTTTGATGAACATTGTTGTTGTTACAACTTTCTTCAATAGCAAGAGCAGCATGCTTAAAACTAAACTTGAATTATCGTGTAACAATGTTGCACAATTCCTGAAGTACTTGTGTACTAATAAAAGAATTACTATTGGCTATTAAACTCTGAGCAATTTTCTGTTTATCTTTTTCTGAGTAAGAATACGAATAAACTAGTATATTAGTATCTAGAAACACTTTATCTTTCGTTAGCTTCATCTCTATTAAATTTGAAACCTAACGTATCTATGGATAACGCATTAAATGTGGCCTTTTTCTTGTCTAGGGTGGGCAAACCTTCATCTAGTGCAAATGCAATAATTTCTATTTGCTTTCCTATATAATCGCTAGGAATATCGAACGATATACTTTGTTTGTCGGGTATAAGTGTTGTGCGTATCATGGTATATTGTTGATTTGGTAGTACACGTAAACAAAAATAACAAAAATAGTGTTGGTATTTACATAAGTAATACCTAAAGCTGAATGGCTTTAGTCTGTAGCATAGAACTAAATTCAGCTAAAGTTCCCTGAATTCGTTGAGTGCCACGTAGAAAAAGTAGGGAGACTCAACGAGAACGGATTATTTAATATGCGATACTACGTTTAGCTGGGATAATGAAAACATAACATTGCATTGATAAACTAAAATAAGTATTTTTATAAAATCAAAACATTCAATGCTTTGACTTTTAACGGTTTAAATGAAATTTTCACCTCTAAAACAACGAAATGGCAACAACAAGCAGTAACATGGCAACGACAACGGCTGACGCATCGACCGTATCAAATGACCTTCTTACAATTTTATTAGATGCCGCTTTTCCGGAAGGATCTGAAATCATTAGCGGTTTTCTGAATTTTATAGAAGATCTATCTGGAGGTGGAGGACAATTAGCGCAGATAGCTACACAGATTTCTAATCTTCAAAACTACGTAATGAACCTACCGATGCAAACAGCCAACGCTGTTCATTACACAGGTGCATTGCATGATGCAACATTTGCGGTGAACACTGGTTTAGCAAACTTAAATGTAGATAATTATGTGTTAGTTCCGGGCTCTCCAGCACCACAGCAATTATTAACTGCACTTTCTCAATTAGGAGATTCAGAATATCAGAGCTTAAACAGTATCCTCTACAGAGCATCAACTACCTATACGAGTAACTATTATTCACTTATCAATAATGTTGTTTCGTATGCATACAACACCTATATTACTTCGTTGAACTCCACTCCTTTAGGCATAGGTAATTGCTATGCTAATGACCTTTACACTAATACACCTCAGCCATCAAATAACAATGGCTACGTTACGGCAAATATTTACGACCTAGTAACACCCCATATATTGCTGGCAACGACGGTGAGCGGTGTCGCCGCGTTAGTCTGCAAATATGCCTCGCAAGTATATGCTGTGCTGCAAATTGCTATGCAAAATAACCTCTTCTCATCATCGGTAAATACGGATACTATAGCTGCCATTGGACTAAACCTAAAAGACGTAAACGTAGTCAATGACCTTGTACCCGTCAACAATAGTATACCATTCTATAACACCCTCAATAATTACTTGTCTTGTAATGCAGCTCCAAAGGGTATTTGCGGCAATGCCTTCACTCTTTTCAATGAAATATGCGCAGGCACTTCAGTAACTATTCTAAACTATCGCACAGACAAAGGAGATAATTATTTGGCATCAAATGGCTCAGGACTTGACGTAAAGTATGTAGCAACCCCTACAAACTGGTGGGCTACCTTCTGTGGGATGAATACGAGTACATTTGCCACGCTGAGCACTGTAAATCTTGTAAACAACGATCTTTTCCTCACTGCGGTGAGGAGTGGCAATGTATCAATGCTGCAAACATGCCCGCAAAATATTGAAAACGGCATTCAGGCCTTTACGCTGCTGGCCCAATGCTCTACTCCGCAAAGCAACAGTCCTTACACCTACGAATTCCTGCTGCAATGTCTCGGTGAAGCCGTAGTGAACAATATATCGTGGGGGGATTACTCTCCTGGATTCTTCAGTATTGATGTTACCGATGCAGACCAATGGTGGATTATTCAGACTGATTAACGGAGGTAATGAAAATAAAATGAAAAAAGGATTACAGAAGCTCTGCTGGCATGTAATCCTTTTTCTATATTTGGAGGAAAATCACCTGAGATCTCATTGTTTGTGAAATCAGTAAAATCATAATAGCAAGGAAACAAAGCAGTATACAAATGATCCTATGCTTCCTGCCATGTTGCAGGTAAATATATAATGCTAGCATCCAAGAAATGTGCGTAGCTGACAATTTGCGTTGTATCCTTATCTCGTTCAAAATCATTTCTCACATTGTCTAAACTTACTATTAGATCTATTCCTTACACCCTGTTATTAATGACCGATACCATCTGTCCTGCTCGAGCGTTGTTGGTGAGAAACACCAACAACTGCGGAATGAGCTACTGACATAATGATAGTTGATTTTATATGGTAATGGATAAATAGACTGCGCTCTACTGATGCCGCAAAAAGTGCGCCAACTTAGTCCAAAATTGGCGTGGCAGAGATTAAGATATCCACATTTTGAGATGTGGACATTTAGTATATGTAGCGCACGGTTTTGCTTGGTGTGAGGTGCCTATGTGCTGGGTGGTGGTGAGGGACATTAAGGGCGGCGAAAAAATGGCGTCGCAAACGCTATTCCATGGCATCCCAGTTACAAACGGGGACGAGTGGAGAATAACATTTAGTTTTGATGGCAGAAATGCTAGTGATTTAGATTTTGTGGATTACCACTAAAAAGAACCGTTATGATAACTAGAAAAATGAGGAATATACACCCAGGAGCAATACTGAAAGAGGAAGTGCTGGTGGCAAATGAACTGAATATAACCAGTGCTGCTAAACTACTGGGTGTAACAAGAAGTACACTATCGAATATAGTAAATGGCAAGGCTGATATAAGCCCAGAAATGTGCTATAGAATAGCGGCAGTGTTTGGTGGGACACCTGATATATGGGCTAACCTGCAAACTAAATATAACCTGCTAGAAATGGCTGAGAAAGCTACTTTACTGCAATTGACACCCTATAAGCAAGGCTTGGGTGCATAGTGGAAGATTGACAGTAAAAAATAAATGGCAAATTGGGGCATTACGAGTTAACAAAGAATTGCGCTAAATGGGGACAACGACGGCGGCGGAAAAGATTAAGCTGCTAGAAAGCGAAGGCGTACAGGATGACGAATTTTATTGGCAGTTCCAGTTGACACTAAGGAAGAACGAGGATTTCATGCAATGGTTGCGTTCAGTTTTTTCAAATGAGCTTTGGCATCAAAGTTCTTTTCAAATCCGCTCATTTCACCCATTCGTAAAGCTTCGTTAAGGATTTGCTTTTTTTGTTCTTCAGCCTCCAGTAATCGAAGGGCTGTTCTAATTACCTCGCTTGCCGAATTGTACTTTCCCGATGAAACTTCATTTGAAATGAATTTCTCAAAATGATCGCCCAACAAGACAGAAGTGTTGTGTGCCATAATGTATTTTATTTCAAAAATACCAATAATTGGTATAATCTGCAAGAATTCATATCAAGAATTGATCCAAAATTTGCAAAAAAGAAGGAATTTTTCTGCGTGTCCGATGTTTCAATTCGCCTGAACAATACGGAACAGGGGTGATAGAATGTGAAGGGGTACGGGAGAACGAATTTTATTGGCAGTTCTAGTTGAACCAAAGGAACAACTAGAGCATTGTTAAGAAATAAATGACAACAAGCGTGGCATAAGATATTTAGTGATTTAATAGTAACTTCGTATTTGCAACGTGATAAAACAAAAACATATAATATGCACAAGGAAACTCTTATAGTGCACCCCACCACTGCTGAACAATCTGGCATTTTGAAAGCGGTAATTAAAGCACTGAAAATTAAATTTGAAGTTGCTACAGCAGAAAAATCATATGATCAGGACTTTGTAGCTAAAATTCAGAAAAGTAGGGAAGATTATCAATCGGGTAAAGGAACGCCCATGACTATTGAAGAACTTAATAAGTTATGGAAATAGTATTTCTTCCTGCTGCAAAAAATGATCTTGATTTTTGGGTAAAAGCAGGAAATAAATCATTGATAAAAAAGATAACCGAATTAATCTTGTCCATTCAGAAAGATCCTTACAGCGGTATAGGTAAACCCGAACAACTAAAATACAATCTATCTGGAGTATGGTCGCGCAGAATAAACAATGAACACAGACTTGTGTATGAAATTATTGACAACAAAATTCTAATACATTCTGCTAAAGGCCATTATAATCAGTAAATAAGAGTCTGTGTTGTGAAACAAACTAGATGGGAATAGTATCTGACTTTGTATATTGTTATCAGCTCCTAACAGTACTGATTTCGTAGAGTACCAAGCAAAAAAAGCGGGGAGACTCAACTACGACGTAGTTTCCTTACACCCTGTTTTAATGACTGGTACCATCTGTCCTGCTCGAGCGTTGTTGGTGAAAAACACCAACAACGGCGGAAAAAGACTTGCCAATAGTTAGACACGGGTGGAAAACTCGCGCAAAATTTAGCTTTGAAAACTTCCGCCAAATGGGGTAGCTTGCGATATTTAAGTATTAACGAAAAACCAGCTTTGCATACAATATTATGAAATATACAGATAAATGGTCTCTGCTTTTAGGAGAAATGAGATTTAGAGAAAAATCCTCAACTATTCCTTCAGATGGTAGAAATCCTTTCGAAAATGATTACGGTAGGCTAATTTCCAGCGCCCCTATTAGAAGGCTTCAAGACAAGACCCAAGTATTTCCGTTGGCACAAAGCGATTATATAAGAACAAGGCTAACTCATTCTTTGGAAGTTTCTTATATAGCGAGTTCAATTGCACAGAGTATTGAAAAAATTCTGTTGGAAAAGAAAGAAATTACGCTTCAACAAAAAGGCCTACTTAGCTCTTTGTTACGAGTGTCTGGCTTGATACATGATTTAGGAAACCCTCCTTTTGGTCATTTCGGAGAAGAAGCTGTCAAAAAATTCTTTTCTGATTATTTTAATGAAAGTAAAGAACAGCTCATTCTCAATGATCGAGAAAAGGAAGACTTTAAAAATTTTGATGGAAATGTTCAGACACTGCGAATTCTTTCGAAAATATATTATTTTGGAGATGAATATGGTTACAATCTTACATATTCGACTTTAGCTTCAATTATCAAATACCCATCCAATTCGATTGAGGGTAATAAAGGGAAGCTATCTGGAGAAATTGCCAAGAAAAAATTTGGATATTTTATTACTGAAGAGGATACATATAAAGAGATAAATAGTTTTCTGCAATTAAATCATAAACGAAGCCCTATAGTTTATTTACTTGAAGCTGCGGATGACATAGCGTACAGTGCTGCTGATATAGAAGACGGAGTTAAGCTGGGAATCATTAATATATCAGACGTTAGAGATATTTTTAATTCCAATCTCGATCTCAATAAAGAAAGGGTATTAAATAAATTAGACGAATTAGTAACTACATTTGAAAAAAAGAGAAATGACGAGTCTTTAATAATACAGAAATTCAGAATATACACTCAGCAGTTGATGATTGAATCTATTATACGTTCTTTTGAAAAAAACTATGATGACATAATGACTGGAAAATTGGAATCTGAAATTATAGATTCTTCAGATGCCTCAGATATAAGAAATGCTTATAAAAAATTGCAGTATAAAGTTTTTGACGATAAAAATATTGCAAAAAAGGAAATTGCTGGATGGGAAGCTATATATGGATTATTGAAAATTTTTACAAAAGCATCACAAAGCCCCACTTTTGGAAGTAGTGGCAATACTTATGAGTCTCGATTATATAAGCTAATATCGGCTAATCACAGATATGTTCATAATCACATCGAGAACTACAAGAACCAAGAATACAAACGATTACAAATGATTGTCGATTACATTTCAGGCATGACAGATACCTTCGCAATTAATTTATATCAAGAACTAAAGGGGATAAAGCTGTAATGATAAAGTTTAGTCATAGCGAAATTAAAAATAACTTTCATGAACACTTTGTTCGGAAAATGAAAGAAGAAGATTTTTTGCTTTTTTTCTATGACATTTTTAGTAGTGGAACTGCATATGTTGTTGGAGGATTTTTTAGAGATTTTCTTAATAAAAAAGAAAGCAGAGACATTGACATTATCGTTGATGTGTCAAATGAAATATTACTTACTACAATCAAAAAGTTAGGATTTGATTTTACGATAAACCGACAAGGCGGCATTAAGGTAAAACTGAAAAATATTGAAGCCGATATATGGTCTATTGAGAATAATTGGGCATTTAAAAATAAATTGGTGAAACTTAATGAAGATGATAAATTGAATAGTATTGCAAAAGGATGTTTTTATAATTACGATTCTTTGGTAATAAACTTAAACCGCTTCAACTACAATTTACGTTTTTATAAAGATTTCTTGCAAATGAGAGAATTAGATATTCTTCAGGATAGAGTAGTATATAAACATCTAAATCCATCGGTTGAGGCTAATATTTTAAGGGCATTTTTTATCAAGCATAATCTTGGCATCAAATATTCCTCCAATACTTCTCAATACTTGTATAGTAAAATTGGGCATCTGCAGGATAAGTACTTCGATTCTACCAAGAGATTAATTGATGTTAGGGAAAAATACCCTAAATATAACATCTTGACAGATGAATTGATAATTTATTATATAAATGACGTAAAAAAAATATTCTATTCACCAAACCCAAGACTTTTTGATATTAACGATTAATTACATGTATTTATGGAAAGCAAATAGTTTTGTGGCGCATAAATTGAAGTTGTAAATCGGTAGGTATAGATTTGTTTACATGGAATCGGTTGACACATGTGTCCAAAATATTCTTTTGCTGAGCACAAATAGTGAGAAAAATAACCCTAGCTGACTATTATATAGCATTTTAAACAAGCACTTTTGTCCTTTGTCTATACACTACCGCACATAACGTAAATGCTATGACCTAATTGAGGCTTGGGTGCATAGTGGAATATTGACAGACGATAATAAATAAGTAATTGGGGCATTATGTAGGTCGAAAAGACTCGCGCCAGATGGGTGCTTATTGTCTATTCTATGTTTGCTTAATACAGCCGATCTAACTTTTAGCTACTATTCCTTGCACAAAACGCATGCACAAATCCCCGTCTTTGTGGCAGGAAACTTGGTAATCACCATTTTTATCCGACAAAAATGTTCGAATGCCAGGATCGGCAAAATTGTCAAGATTGATGGGGTGTTTTGCGTAAGGATTAACAAATAGACGCAGCCCGTCACAAAGACTCTCTATATATTCTTGTTTCGTCTTTTCGATAAGAATCGGAGTTAAATTATCTTTAATACGAATTGCCTTGAACAAAAATTTTCCATCATCATCGCTGAGTGCTCGGGCCTTGCCAAAAGTTGCCAGTGAGCTATATAAAACAGCACTGATATCGCTAAATTTATCAGACCGGAATAATCCAAGCGGTACATCAGCGCCATTCTTTTTCTTAAGGGATTTCAGTTCTAAAGGGTCTATGAGTAGCCGCTGCATAGGTACATCACCCTCTAGGAAAAAATCGAACTTCGTATAATTGGATATAGCAATGATAAATGGCCTACCCTTCATATGCTGCTGCTGGCTATATAGATCACGATATTTATTTACCTTATAAAGAAAAGCGTTTGACAGCCGAATCGTAGATTGTTCCCATACAAAGTCCTTAGTTGCATCAATAATTTCTTTTATCGATTTCTCCCATTCGGGGATATCATCGTGCGCATGATTTGCGCATACGGCTTCAATAGAGAGGTTTGATGCTAGAGATAAAAAATCGGGGCTCGGAAACGAAAAATTGATCTCTATTTGCAAAGACTTCAAAACAGCAAAGAGATATAGCTCCCAAAAGGAGGAGTTGAATGTAGTCTGAAATTCTTTAACAAACTTACCATCTCTGTCCACGAATCCTTCGGCCCATTTTTCGAGAACCAGCCTTACACTGGAAGACCGTGGATGCAGCATGTTGATAAAATTCGGATGCTGTTTTGCACTCGTTATAGCCGGTTCAAACAGGTTTAATCGGTTTGACTTCATAATCTGCAAATCTACTTTTATGTAGTGTATGTACCTATTTCTTATCTTTATTGCTTAATTATCTTATGGAAAAAATAGAAAAAGAACCGGGTGGCGACGAATATGGCCATTTTGCAAAAAACATGACGATCATTGAGGGGCAATGCTGGAAGTGCGAAGCTCCGATGAAAGTGGCCATTTCAGATAGTGACGATGGTATGAGTAACTTTTGTGGGCCTGACGAATTTACCGAGGAGGAATTACTGTTTGCGCGAGAAAGGGGAGTGATTATCGAAAAGCAAGACAGTAAAACGGCGGAATTCTCATATTTAGCTAATACATGTCCACATTGCAAAACATTTGCGGGCAGATTTCACCTCTTTTTGGAATATGTTCAGCCCGCAAGTATGGGCGATTACCCATCGACAGTACATGAAGTAATTTCAAAGCGAGTATAAGCAGGATTAAAATCTAAATGTTGTACCAATGTTATACCAACAAATAAGACCACATCTTCGGTCTTATTCTAACTGATTGATAACCAGTACCCCCCGACAGGAATCAAACCTGCACTACTTTAGGATAACCAGATTTTGAGTCTGATATGAAGTATAAAATATCACTTCATGTGCAAAGCCCGTCACTGCCCCGCCAGTACAAGAGCGCGACGCAAAGCCCGCTAATAGTAGTGCATAGGCTGGTAGCCAAAGAAAATAAGGGTGTGCTACGTTAGCCTATCAGTACTTAAAAATGACCTCGGTGGCGCCGAAGCCGTATCTGCCGCTCCATTCGTTTTTGAAGCGGGCTACTTCGGGGGTCATTCTGAGCTCGGCGTGTACTTCGTCTTTGAGTTTGCCTTTGCCGAGGCCGTGTATAACTATCATGCTGTGCTGGCGGTGTACGATGGCTAACTGCAGGTAGCGCTGCAGGGCATCGAGCTGAATCTTGACAATCTCGGCATTGGAGAGTGCGCGTGGGTTGTTGACGAGTTTCTCGATGTGGAGGTCGAGCTCGTACTTGGGTGCTTCGAGTTGGTGTTTCTGGGCAGAGGTGACCTTGCCACTGCGTATGATGGGTACTGGTGCGGGTGCGGGCTGTGGTGGTGGCTGTAGTATGAAACCATCGATGAGCAGATAGCTGAATGATGGCTCGGCGCCCTGGAGTATGCGGGTGATGTGGTCGAAGAGCTTGGCGGGCTTGATGCGGAGTACGCCTTCTTCTTGTTTGTTTTCGGGGTGGGCAGTGTCGATGAAGGAATAGTGTAGGCGGGGTTGGTCGTTCATATCGGCATAGTTGATGCTGTGCAGGTATATGTTGCCAAAGGCGTGTAGGGTGCCCTCGTGACGGAACAGGATATTGTCGATGATGCGGGCATCGTACATGAAGCGTATGCTGATGGGTAGCTCATTGAGTAGGAACACCTTGATGTGGGTGACAACCTCGTCCATGTCTACGGTGGTGAAAACGGGCAGGAAGGAGAGGTAAACGCCCTGTGCCAAACGCTGTGTGCGGGTGGCGATTTTTTCGGCGGGCATGAGTGGTGGTGGTACTGGTTGTTTTTTCTTAGTTGCTTTTTTTTCGGTAAACCATTTGAGATAGGGATGGTCAACCTCCTCTATGTATACTGGAAAGGTGGTGCCGCCTACTTCTACTTCTATCATCTGAGCATTGATGTAGGCTGCTACGGTGCCTTCTTCGCCGGTGCGCTTGAGTATGATATTGTCGCCTATGGTAAACTTCATAAATTGTGTGTGGGTTGTAAGTTTGTAAATGTTGTAATCAACTGATGCTGCTACTGACCCATGGCTATGCGCTGCTGAATGAACTTAACCATCTTGCGGATGGCGGTGGCACGGTGGCTGATTTGGTTTTTGACCGCCAACGGTAGCTGTGCAAAGGTTAGGGAATGGCCGGTGGGTATAAAAATGGGGTCGTAGCCGAAACCGCCAGTGCCTATCTTGTCGTGGGTGATGGTGCCCTCGCAGATGCCCTCGAAGTAGTGTACCTCGCCCTGCCAAATGAGGCAGATAACGGCTTTGTAATAAGCTGACCTATCGGTAGCGTCTTGTAACTCTAGGAGGACCTGGTGGAGATTGAGGTCATCGTTGCGCATGCCACAATAGTGGGCACTGTCGACGCCGGGCGCACCACCGAGGGCATTGACACAAAGACCGCTGTCGTCGGCAAAGACATTGAGACCACAGAACTTATTGATTTCGTCGGCTTTGGCAAGGGCGTTTTGCTCGAAGGTATCGAAGGGTTCTTCGATGTCGCCAAAGAAGCCGACATCGGATAGGGATAGTAGCTCTATGTCTTGGATGAGGGCTTTGATTTCGAGGATTTTGCCGCTATTGTTGGAGGCTATAACGAGTTGGTGCATAGTGTGCTGTATAAGTAGCTGTAAATCAGCGGTTAGTAAAAACAGGGAAATTAATAATACCCAAAAGTAAGAAGTCAAGTTCAGATTGGTTTGTACATTTGTGGCAGAGAGGGTTAAAGTACACTACAACTTGTGTTTTCTCTAACAAAATGACACACATCACACTTCTATCAGACTTTGGGCTGCACGATGCCTCGGCAGGAGTGGTGAAGGGCATACTGCTGGGTGTGCTGCCAGATGCGGTGATAACTGATCTGAGCCATGAGGTGCGCCCCTACCAAACCGAACAGGCCGCATACCTGCTGGGGAGTGCGTATGAGGCGTTTGGCGAGGGATGTGTGCATGTGGTGCTGACAGACATATACTATGATGCTGTGCCGAGGCTGATACTGTGCCAAGAGGGTAACCAATACTTTATGAGCCCTGACAATGGTGTGGTGCCGATGGCACTGGGCAAACTACCAGACAGTGCATGGCTGTGCATGGAGCTGACGAAGGACAAGACATTTAAAGACTGGGTGGTGCAAATGGCAATGACCATAAGAATGCTGACGGCTACCACACCTGACAATGCGGGGCTGCAACCACACACGCCTAAACGGATAGCCCCTACGGCTGCCAACAACAATGATAACAATAGCAACAGCAAGGTGATATACATAGACCACTACGGCAATGTGGTGACCGACATGACTGCCCAGAAACTGCAAACAATGAGCAGGAATGGTAGGTTTGTGCTGCGGTTTATGAATGTGTATACGCTGAACACCCTAAGTGTGCAGTATAATGATGTGATACCGGGTGAGTGCCTGTGCCGCATAAACAAAAACGGCTATGTGGAGATATGTGTGAACCAAGGTAGTGCGGCTATGCTGCTGGGGCTTAGGGTGGGAAGTGAACATAACCAAATAAAATATAGTAGTGAATGATAGTAAGGATAGTACAGATGACCTTCAGGACAGAGGCGATAGCTGACTTCAAAGAACTATTTGAGGAGCGGAAAGAAAGGATAAGACAATTTGAGGGATGCAGGCACCTGGAGCTGTGGCAAGACAGTGGTAACCCTGCTATATTCTTTACGTATAGTCACTGGGAAAGTGAGGCACACCTGAACCACTATAGGTTTTCGGAGTTCTTTAAGGATACGTGGGGAAAGACCAAGGCATTGTTTGCGGATAAGCCACAGGCATGGAGCGTGGTGCAACGAGCTGTGCTGGAATAAACCAATCTACAAGAAGTATTAGCGCATGAGGGTGATGTTGCCCTGATGTTTTTCTGTTTGACCGTCTTTGAATGTAGCCTCTATGAGGTATACATACACGCCTTCGGGCTGCTCTGTGCCATTGAACTTGCCGTCCCAACCTCTGCCTTCGGTATTGTTGGTTTCGAAGACTGTTTGCCCCCAACGATTGAAGATAGACAGACTAAAGGACGTGAGGCCTTTGGCTAGTAGTGGACGTGGCAGGAAGTAATCGTTGATGCCATCGCCATTGGGGGTAAAAGCATTGGGGACATCCATGTAGCAATCTTCTGCAACTACTACCGAATCGGTAGCGGTGCAACCATCGACAGTGATGCGCACCCAGTAAGTGCCGGGGCTAACGACCTTCATAGAGTTGGTGCGGTTGCCGTCGCTCCAAAGCCAACGAGTGGTGGGAATTTCGGTGTTGTGACGGTCGGTAAGTAGAATGGCGTTGCTGCCGGGGCAAATAGTAGTATCCTGACCTATGTAAACCTGCGGATGATCGAACACCCATACCTTGCGGGTAGCAAAGGTATCGGGGCAGGCACGGTAATACGCATCGAACCGGACAGTAAGCTGACCAGAGCCCTCGAAGGCATGAATAACGGGATTGACATTGGCAATCTCGGAATTGTTGTCGAAGGTCCACTTGATGCCTGTACTGCCTATGCCTGCGTATATACCAGAGAACGTGACAGAGCGCCCACCACACAAAACAGTATCTGTAGCTAAGATACTGATATCGCTGATAGAATCGACTGTGATAACTGTGCGAGCGGTATCGAAACAGGGTACATAGTTGGACAAAGCCATGACTACATTGTAAGTGCCGGTATTGGTGAAGGTATGTGTGGTGTTGGCAGAGGTATCGGAGTTGCCATCGCCATAAGTCCAGAGATACTTAAGTTGTACACCCAATGATGTATTGGTGAAGGTAACAGGAGTACCTGTACACACAAAACTATCGGGGTTGGCAATGAAGCCAGCCTTGACGAGATTGGTGATAGGTATGAGTTTGACTATACTGTCGACACAACGTGTGTTGGTGATGATAAGCACTACCCTATACGTGCCGGGCAGGTAATAGATGTGGCTGGGGTTGATGGCGGTAGAGGAGTCGCCATCGCCAAAGAACCACTTGTAGGTGAGGTCGGCAGCGGGGGATGATGTATTGGTGAACTCTACCGTATCTGCCCTACAATCTTCGCGCACTATGTAGGTGAAGCCGGGTGTAATGGGTGGGTCTACTAATGAGACAGGACCTAAAGAGTTGGACACGCAAACACCACCTGTACGGGCTACGAAGTCGGAATAGACTCCTTCGCAAAGGCCGGTGATGGTGATGAGACTATCTGAGTTGATATTGAATACGAGAGGTGTTTGTGGCACACCATTGAGCCTGTAAGAAATAGTATCTGTTTGACCGGGATAAAGACCAAATAGCTTCACCTGACCATCGCAAAAGCCACACTTGGTGGGATTAGTAGCCGTGATGGCACGCATGGTAAATGGTGGCACGGTGAGGCTGGCAGGGCCGAGCGTATTGGACACACAAACACCACCAGTGCGAGCAATGAAATTGTCGTACAGACCAGCACAAAGACCTGCAAGAACAATAGTACTATCGGCAGCTACTGTGCGAACTATAGGTGTTTGTGCTACACCATCTTTGGAGTAGTATATAGAATCAGTTTGACCGGGATACAGACCGTAGAGCGTAATGGTGCCAGTGCAAATGCCACAGTAAGGAGGATTGGTGAAGGTGAGGGCACGCATAGTGAATGGTGGCACGGTGAGATTGGCTGGGCCAAGCGTGTTGGACACGCACACACCACCTGTGCGGGCTATAAAATTATCGTAAAGACCGGCACAAAGACCAGTGATGGTTACGGTACTGTCGGCACCAATTGTGCGTACTATTGGAGTTTGGGCTACACCGTCTTTGGTGAAAGTGATGGTATCGGTTTGACCGGGATATAGACCATAGAGTGTAATGGTGCCCGTGCAAATGCCACAGTAAGGAGGATTGGTGAAGGTGAGGGCACGCATGGTGAATGGTGGCACTGTAAGTACCTCTGGGCCGAGCGTATTAGACACACAAACACCAGCAGTACGGGCTATAAAATTGTCATAAACACCTGCACACAAACCAGAGATAGTGATGATGCTATCGGCACCTACTACCTGTATGCGTGGAGGCTGTGCGACACCATCTTTGGTGTAAGAAACTGTATCGGTTTGTCCGGGAAATAAACCGAAGAGACGGATAACACCGTTGCATACTCCGCAATAATCGGGATTGGTGTGGGCAGAAGCACGCATAGTGAAAGGTGGCACTGTGAGCGTTACCGGACCCAATGTATTAGATACACAAATGCCAGCAGTACGTGCTACAAAATTACTGTACACACCAGCGCATAGTCCTGTTATAGTTACTGTGCTATCGGCAGGTATGGTGCGCACAATGGCGGGCTGGGGCACACCGTCTTTAGAATAAGTAATGGTATCGGTTTGGCCTGGGTGTAAGCCGAATAATCTAACGGTGCCAGTGCATATACCACAATAAGGAGGATTAGTGAAGGTGATGGCACGCATGGTAAATGGCGGTGTGGTGAGGGTGATGGGGCCAAGCGTATTAGACACACAAATACCCGCAGTACGAACAACAATATTAGTGTATAAACCTGCACACAGACCAGTAATAGTAGCAGTACTATCTGTGCCTATAGTGCGCACTACAGGAGGCTGAGGAATACCATCGCGCCAAAAAGAGATAGTATCTGTCTGTGCAGGATGAAGACCCAGAATTGTCATAGAACCATTGCAGAAGCCACAATAAGAAGGATTGGTGAAGGTGACAGCACGTGCAGTGAAGGGAGGCACTGTGAGTGTGATGGGTCCTAAAACATTGGACACACAACTACCGGCAGTTCGGGCTACAAAATTGTTGTACACCCCAGCACACAAACCAGGGATGGTAGCTGTGCTATCGGGACCTATGAAACGGATAACAGGGGGTTGAAGTCCACCATCTTTCCAATAGGTGATAGTGTCTGTTTGACCGGGTCTGAGACCGTAAATAGTAATGGAACCAGTGCAGAAGCCACAATAAGGAGGATTGACACCGGTGAGGGCACGCATAGTGAACGGAGGATTTACCAATACTACAGGCCCAACAGGAGCACTAACACAAAGACCATAAGCAACTGTAAAGCTGCTATAAGTACCTGCACCTAAACCTGTAAGCGTAATAGAACCGTCGGCAGCTACTACACGCACCAAGGCAGGCTGTGCTACCCCACCCCTGAGATACCTGATAGTATCGGTAGTGCCAGCAAGCAAACCAGTAAGCCTGATGGTGCCATCGGAGGCACCACAAAAAGTGGGACTGGTGCCACCGATACCAGGAGTGACAAACACTGGCTGTGCAATAGTAACTGGTACGGAAGACTTGCAACTACCTGTGGCAGGGAATACGGTGATGGTATAACTACCCGGAGATAAACTATCTGTAAAAGCACCAGTGGCGCCAGTATAAGCTCGAATAGTATCGAAAGGTGAAACGGCACGAGAAATCTTGACCCGCCAAGGAATGCCACCACCGGCAGGTATAATGGAAATAGCTGCTCGCTGCAGGCAGGTAGCAGGTGATATTAAAGACTGTGTAACAGTGGCCTGTGGTAAAATGGTGATGGTGTACGCTATGGTTTGTGTACCTGATAATGGGCAGTTGTTATCGGTGTAGGTAACAAAAAAAGTGTATGCTCCGGGAGCTGTGCCGGTAGAGGTCCAAGAGATAAGGCAAGAAGGTGTAGGTGTACCATTGCCTGTAGTAGTAAATGTAAGTCCGGGAGGTAAGCCTGAGGTAGTGACGGTTATGTTATTGGTGGTGACAGCCTGAAAAGGATTGATATTGAGGCTGAAAGCACCTGAGTTTCTACAGATTTCGAAGTGAGTATTGTCTACTATTGTACCTGCTGTGGCACCAGAGAAATTGCCATTGGGAGGTGTGTTAGTGCAAGCCTGTACCAGAAAAGTCATTTCGCGCTGGCAAGAGCCCACAAATACTCCACCTCTGAATTCTCTGATATTGTACACTACCAATGAACGCTGCAAAATGCTTGGCGTAAAGGAAATCTGCCCTGTTTGCTGATCGAAAGAGGAGGAAGTGACTGCCAGAGGAGCAGCACCTGAATAAGGTGGAATGTAAGATACAATGCCACCTACAGCAGAAGAGTTGGTGCCGGCAGCACCGGGTACCAAGAAAAAACGAAGACTATCGCTGTTAGGGTCAACTGCACCCGGATTGTAGTTGCTGGTAGCAGACAAACAATAAAAAGGTGTGGGTACATTGGTGAGGTTGGGGCTACTGTTGGGCGCTACTGTGTTGTTGAGCGTATCTACCAACTGTATGTAGGTAACTGGTGGCGAAGGAATATTAGTAATAGACAGCGCCCTACCTGCAATGCTAGCACCTAGCTCGCCTGTGTAAATGAACCTCCATACTGGAGATGTAGATGGTAACGTATAATTAGCACTGTAAACAAATTTTTTGATGCCGGGCGTAGGAAAAGCCAGACTAGTGCACTGTGTCTGCGATAGAAAAGCCGGACAAACAGGTGTTATTTCTATACCCGCAGAAGGGGGCTGTATAGCTAGATTAATGCCGCCAACAAGTGAATTTCCATTGTAAATGTACACTCTGGGGGAAGCAGAAGACAATGAAGCAAAAGCACTACCAGGTGCTGTAGCAGATCCACAATCGCCATAAGCAACGAGTGTGATGCGATAAGTATTGCCGGTGATATGCGTATAAATCAAGTCCATACCCACCAAGTGATTGGCGAAAGTACCCGATGACATAAGCAGCATAGCTACTACGAACAACAGTTTACAGTATATGCGACGAGTAAAATTGAGCATAAATTTTATTCAAAAAACACAAGGTTATAGGTCAGGAATAGTCAGATTGAAAGTTTTAAAGTTATGTATAAAATGTAAGCAAGAAAAATTTTTATCAAAATCTGTGATAAGCAAAATCTATACCTGATAGCTGGTCAACATAAATGTTATAAAAATGCACTTTTACAAAAAAAACGGGATGACTAAACAATAGCCACCCCGAATAAAATTACCGACAAAACAATAACTATTAGTTAGTGTAGCCGCTTATTTGACTGTTGTGACCTGTGAGTTTTGTAAGGTCGTCGATTACAGGAGAGCATTCAATTTGTCCGTTGATATTGGCTTTCCATTTTAGTGTGCCACGAGCTGTATCTAGTGCATAAAGGTGCTTATCGAAGCTTCCTACATATACGGTACCGTTGTAAGCTAATGGACTAGAAGTGATAACACCATTGGAAGAGAACGTCCATTTGGCACTACCATTAATCATACGCAATGCATATACTCTGTAATCTTTGCAACCTACATATACAGTTTGGTCGTAGGGGAAAGGAGAAGAAACTACTTCGCTGTTCAAACTATCTATCCAACGGGCTTCTGGAACTGTGATACCAAAAAGTGGATCGATAGTAGTGTCAAGACAATACAATCTGAAGTCATTAGCACCAAAGATACAAGTACCCTTATATGCTGCCGGAGAACTTTTAATACCACCTTTGGTTTTGTAAGACCAACGCATGAGCCCTGTAGTGCCACCACCTGGCGCATCGAGATAAATACAATACATATTGCTATCTGAGAGGCTACCTAAAAACAAATAAGGAGCAGCTACAGCAGGCGAAGACACAAAACTAGCCCCTGGAATGGTAAGCGACCAAGTGGCAGAAGGAGATGCAGGTAATGGAGCTGTGGTGCCGTTAGTTTTCTCTAGGCAATAAACGGTACCTACAGTGCTGGCAAAGTAAATGTTGCCATTGTGAATAGTAGGTGAAGCCTCTAGCGGGCCGTCGGCAGCGAAGCTCCATTTAGTAGAGTAGTCAGAGGTGTCTATTGCGAATATTCTTCCGTTCGCTGATGCAACATATATAATTTTACCGTCAGCTATAGGAGTGGCTTTTGCGCCTAATCCAGAACCTCCGTAGGTAACTTTACGCGTTATCTGACCGGTTTTGCTGTTGATTTTGTATAGTGTATCTCTGTTTGAAGATGCTATGTACACACTACCATTGTAGATTATAGGCGAAGCAAGCACAGGGCACGGCAGACCTACTTCCCAGCTTTTTTGACCAGAAGTGGGGTTGAGTGCAAATACCACCTGATTGTTGCTAGATATTATAACGTTGGGTGAATAAGATGTAGGTAAGGTTTCATCTGGGCTGTATTCCTTTTTGCAGGCTACAAACAGCGCTGATGATGCTAAGAACGACAAAAGAAGTTGTCTCCAACGTTGTGACATAAGTGTTAATTTAATTTTCTGAAGTTGCAAGATAAAGATTTTTTAAAAAACATACGGGTACTAATTGTATAACACAAATTGGCTGCCGGTAGCCATTACCAGTAAAGACGGAAATTAGTGCCGGGTAGTTGGTAAGAAGTGTGTATTTATTGTTTTACAGCAATAAACACATTTCGATAACCTCTTTTCTGTTTTGAATTGGGTCTATTCGTCAGCATATTCTGGCAGCAATGATATATTAGCTATTCCTTTTAGGCGTAGATAAACCTTTGCAGTGGTATACACATCTTGCATACAATACCTGCTAATGCGCGTAATGTCGCCATCATCCCAATACACACGACTCACCTGGCTGCCGTCTATGTCGGTTTTGGGTGATGGTATACCTAGCACCTGAGCCAAGAGTGAAAGTGAGGTAAAGTTTTTATTGTCGCCAAACTTCCACATTTCCATGGTATCTAAGTGGTGTATCTCCCATGGTTTTTTGCCGGAAAGTTGTAGGGGTTGAGGTAAGGGAATATTATTTATAACAAAACGACGGCAGATGAATGGAATATCGAACTCCTTGATGTTGTGCCCGCAAAAGCGAATTTCCTTGTAAGTGGCGGTCATTTTTTCAATAATTTCAGAAAAATTCGTTAAAATTTCTTGTTCATCATGACCTGATAATGATTTGAGTCTGATTTTCCATGTATTGCCATCATTGTAGATATTGCCAATACTGATACAGACAATCTTAGCGAACTCTGAATATATACCAGCTTTATCCTCAAACATTACTGCGGGATCTGGAGCATTATCTGGCATCTTATTGATGAGACGGGCTTTTTTAGTCCACTCTTGTTGCAAGCCTTCAGAAAGGATATTGAGTGTAGGTTGAACAGACACGGTTTCGATATCAATAAACAAAATGCCAGTGAAGATTTCCATTATATAAAATTACAGACTATATTTGCAGCAAAATATCAACACACATCAACGCAAAAAGCGAAATTATGAGCCAAATTAATCAAATTACACCACAAGACCCGCCACAAAGTATGCCACCTAAAAAAAATAACTCAATAATATATTGGGTGGTGATACTGATACTGCTGGCAGGATGTATATATCTGTTTATGAGCAAGAACCAGATGGCAGAAATGAATGCCACTGAGCAGCAAATGAAACAACAGCGTATAGACTCTCTGTGCACTGAGCAGGCTGCACTGAAAGAAGATTTTGAAGCAGCATCTGCCCGCATAGACCAGCTAGTGTCTGACAATGCAATGAAAGACAGCCTGCTTGAAAGCAACAAAGCTGCACTTGCCAAACTGCAATCGAAAATAAGAGGCGTACTGAGCAAACAAAATGCATCGAAAGCTGAGCTAGATGAAGCAAAAGCTATGATAGCGACACTGAGCGACAAAACAAAAGCCTATGAAGCGCGCATAGCAGAATTGGAAAAAGAGAATACAATACTTACTGGATCGAATAAGGTGCTGACAAAAGAGAGAGACTCGACGGTGACGCAGAATATAGCTATCAAAAAACTGGCATCTGTGCTACATGCATCAAACATAAAACTGGAAGCGGTAAAAATTAAAAGAAACGGCAAGGAGAAAGAAACCAAAAAAGCCAGAAAAACTGACGTACTGCGGGTAACATTTGATATAGATGAGAACAGAATAGCTGAAAATGGGTCGAAAATGGTGTACCTGCGCATAATAGCACCACCATCTGCCACCACGCTGAGCAACCCAGCTAACGGATCGGGCATGATGACTACCAGCAAAGGCGATCATTTGTCTTACACACTATCTAAAAGTATACCACTGACACAAAATCAGCCGTATAAGAATGTAATAGCAGATTGGAATCAGGATGGTGACTACGCTAAAGGGGTGTACAAAATAGAGATATATAACGATGGCTACCTGATAGGTGCCGGAGATGTGACACTAAAATAAACGATGTGGAACGATAGACAAAAAAGTGCAACAATGATAGGTATCGTTGTTGCACTTTTTTTGTGTGGTAAATGTGAAGCCTGTGTCACTTAACAATTATATAATCCAAACTTCTTCCCCGTTCTGATAAGTAAGCCTAATATTGCATCAGACTTTTTTGTGAGCATTATGGAAGTATTTCCGGGTAAAATATTAGTAGTTGACGACGAACCAGATATAGTGGAGTTTATCACTTATAATCTGAAGAATAAGGGCTATCTGGTAGCATCGGCACGTGATGGTGTAGAAGCTATAAGAAAGGCAAAAGAATTTAAGCCTAACCTCATATTGCTGGATATGATGATGCCTAACAAAGACGGCATTGAAACCATCAAGGAACTGAGAACTATGCCAGAGTTTGACGACACTGCTATAATATTTCTTACTGCACTAAGCGATGAGAAATATGAAATCGAAGGTCTGAAAACTGGTGCTGACGATTTTATAGCCAAGCCCATAAAGCCAGAACTGCTGGCTACACGTATAGGATCGGCACTGAGAAGATTCAGAAAAGAAGAAGACCAAGATCAGAAACAAACTTTTGGCGACTTGGAAATCAATAAAACCAAGTTTTCGGTAACTTATAAGGGTGAAGACATAGTGCTAGCCAAGAAGGAATTTGAATTGCTATCGCTTTTGGCATCTAAACCTGGTAGAGTGTTTCTGAGGAATGAAATTCTGCAACGTGTATGGGGTACTGATGTTATAGTGGGCGACCGCACGATAGATGTGCACATCAGGAAAATAAGGCAGAAAGTGGGCATTGACCTTATAACAACAGTAAAAGGAGTAGGTTACAAATTTGACATGCCATAATTAATAACAGGATTTATAGATTTCAACATACAATAACACCTGCTTTTGCACAAAAGGCAGGTGTTGTTGTATAAAATACTGAGATTCACTAACAGTATTCAACATATTTCATCTAATTTAGTACCATGTCACTGCTAGATTCCAAAAATCTCTCTCCGAGATTACTTTCTTTCTTTACGGCACTTGTAGCAGGATTGGCAAATGCTATAATGAGTATTTTTATTAGCACCAACTGGAAGATACCGATAGTGGTATTTGTGGTTACGTTTGCCATCATCTACCTATTGTACCACTACACACTGCAACGATTTATATACCGGAAAATAAAACTGATCTACAAATTTATATACCAAACCAAGGCTACTAAGAGGGAAGAATACTTTTATGAGAATGTATTGCCTCAGAAATCGATAGGAGAAGTAAGTGCAGATGTGGAGAAGTGGGCAGAACAGAAAAAAGACGAAATAGAACTGCTGAAGGCAAATGAAAAATTCAGAAAGGAATTTTTGATGAACTTGGCGCATGAGTTGCGCACTCCCATATTTTCGGCACAAGGATATGTAGACACCCTGCTGGGGGGAGCACTGAAAGACGATGCCGTTAATACCAAGTTCTTGACTAATGCATCGAGAAGCATAGACAGGCTGGCAAGACTGGTAGATGACCTCGATGGTATATCAAAGTTGGAATCGGGTAAGACACCGCTGATACAAGAATCGTTTAGTATTCAGGAATTGATAAAAGAAGTTTATGAAGAATTGCAGCTAAAGGCTCAGACAAGGACCATACAACTGCAACTAAAAAAAGGCACGGAGAGACCACTATATGTGACTGCAGACAAACTGAAGATAAAGCAGGTATTAGTGAATCTGGTGGAGAATGCTATTAAATATGGCAATGACAACGGTAGCATCATAACTGGGTGCTATGAGCTGGATGACAAATATGTATACGTAGAGGTATCGGACGATGGACCAGGTATAGGAGAAGAGCACCTACCTAGGATATTTGAGCGGTTCTACAGAGCAGACAGAAGCAGGTCGAGGTCGATAGGTGGCACTGGACTGGGGCTAGCCATAGTAAAACACATAATAGAAGCCCACGGGCATACTGTAAATGTAAGGAGCAAACCTGGTGTAGGCTCATCGTTTGGGTTTACGCTAGATAAAGCGGCAACATAACTTAGAAAATCAATGTACTTTGACTTGCAGCATCTTTTGAAGTATAGTTTCTGCAGATTTTTGGTAATTGTATGTAGTACAAAGCTCCTGTACTAACTGAACCGGGGGTGTGGTAGCGGCAATAGCAATAGTAAGTGCATTGACGATATCGGCCTCTAGAACAGGATTGGTAAAAGTGGCTACTGAAGAATATAGCTCGCGGTAAACTGGAATGTCTGAGCATACCAACTTACAACCAAAAAAAAGCCCTTCTAGTAAAGGTATACCAAACCCCTCGTAAACAGACAGAGATACTAGCACCTCGGCCTGGCAGTATAAGCTTATGAGGGCATGATCGGTAAGGTGATTATGCACCGTGATGTTGTTGTCCTTGAGGGTTTGTGGGTCAATACCTGTTTCTCTGAACACTTTATTTTCGTCGCCTACCAATACCAGTGTGTGCGTGTGTTTGATATTGCTGTTTATAAAAGCGGAGATGAGACTTTGGTGATTTTTGCGCAGATTAAAGCTACCTACAGCCAGTATCATTTTTTGCCTTTCCCCCCTTACTACCCTATTCATTGCCATCATTTCGGTAGCTATACCATTGTAAGTAACAGAAATAGAAGAAGCCGGCACCCGATAAGTATGCTGAATCTCGGCGCTTATAGTATTACTAACCGTGAAGAGATGTGTGCATTTGCTGACTATACGGGGGATAAGGAAATTGTACCATGTAGAAAACAATCTGGAATTCCACTCTGGGTGAGTGTAAAAAGCGAGATCGTGAAGAGTGATGAAATTGGAGGGATACAAAAGTGGAGCGGTATTGCAGGGATTGAAGAGCGGAGCCGAAGCTGTTTGATTTTTCATATACCTGGGCAAATCGATCTGCTCCCACACATGACCTGAGTGTGTACCAACAATTATTGCATCTAATTCTTTAGCTACATTTTTATTCCATATATTGTAAGGAGTAAGGAATAACGTATTGGGATATAATTTTTTAATTTTTCTACTACATTCAATTGCGTACCTTTGCACACCCGAAACGGGCTGCGTTAAAAAACGAGCATTAACATATAATTTCATTTTTTCTTCAGACACGACAGCAGTATAATCTGCTGTGCAAAGTATAAACAAAACAGGAACGTGCAAAACATCAGCCGCATATATGCTCTCAGTAAGCGAAATGTGATACTTAGGTATAAAAATTCGCTTGTGGGCTTTTTCTGGGGTTTCATCAAACCATTGATATATCTGTTGATATTTATGGTGATGTTCAGCCAAGGATTTGGGTCGATGGAGAATTATATTCTGTTTGCTTTGTCTGGTTTGGTGTTGTGGTTCTTTTTTTCGAATGTTACCAGTCAGTCTGTAGGCAGCATCGTAGGCTCGTCGGGGCTGCTTAAAGCTATCAATATACCAGCATATTTTTTCCCCCTTTCGGAGATACTGAGTGAGTTATTCAATTTGTTTTTGACAATAATTGTGTTTCTCATTATGATGAATTGGTTTGGGATAGTGTATAGTCCTCGACTGTTTTTGATCATACCTTGTTTGATATTGTTTGCAATGTTTTCATATGGGCTTAACCTTATCCTGTGTTCTATCAATGTATTTTTCAGAGACATTGGCATTATATGGGGCACTATACAGCCTGCACTATTTTATCTTACGCCTATAGCATATCCAGAGTCTATGATACAGGACAAGTATAAGCTAATAATAAAAAGCAACCCGATATACTACTTCATTAAATTAGGAAGAAGTATATTTTATGAAAACATTACCCCATCACTTCATAGCTGGAATGTATGTATGTTTATAGCGTTTACTACGTTAGCAATAGGTCTGATAGTATTTAGCAGACTAAAAAATCAATTTATCTCTGCTATATAAAGAATAGAAGGAATGTCTGATGTAATCATAAAGGTTGATAATGTGCAGGTTAGCTTCTGGCAGAACAATGTTGGGGTGTACTCACTGAAGGACCTAATAACACACCGTAAAAGTCCGTTCAAGAATAAGGTTATACTTGATAATATATCGGTAGAAGTGAAACGAGGTGAAAGTTTGGGTATACTAGGCAGAAACGGATGTGGAAAAAGTACGTTGCTACGAGCTATAGCAGGAATAATAAAACCGACACAGGGCAAAATAACAGTAAATGGCACCTTTGCGCCTATATTGGCAATAGGTGCTGGCCTGGAACAAGAACTAACGGGATATGAGAATATATCATTGCTGTTGGCTCTGTATGGTACAGCCCGCAAAAACACTAATGCAGTAGAGAATATTAAAGAATTTTCAGAACTGAGTGATGAGGTACTAAAGATGCCTGTGAAGCAGTACTCATCGGGGATGGTAGCCAGACTGGCGTTTTCGATTTCATTAGCCAATGACTCTGACATATTGATAATAGATGAAGTGCTGGCAGTGGGCGATCAGGGATTTCAGGCAAAATGCCTAGAGAAGATATATAAAATAAAAAGCGAAGGAAAAACTATACTTTTCGTATCACACTTCCCAGATGACGTTGCTCGCATCTGCAATAAAGCGATATTGCTGGAGCAGGGCAAATTAATTGACAGTGGAAACTCATCAGATGTATGCAACCATTACAGACAATTGTTCTAAAAGACCTTAAACCAGGTGAAGAACCAATATTTATAGTATCGCCAAATATCAATGACGGTGATGCTTTGGCTAGTTTGTTGTCTTTTCATTTACAACCCACACAACTACAAAGCAGCACATCTAATGTGGTAAGCTACAATTATTTTCATAATTCGGCAAATCATAGATTAATGTCTAGGCTGGCCGAGAATGATTATATAAGTAATGAAGATGACATTAATACTATTAAGTACATACTTGACAAGGATTTTGTAGGTGGCACTATATGGGGGTTACAACTAAATTATGAGTCGTTTTTGAGTCTTAACATTCATAGTCAATACCCAAACTGTTTTATTATATTTCTTTATGGAACAGAAATACAAGAAATAAGTAGCG
>CAZRPA010000049.1:0-25378 GCA_964601855.1 uncultured Flavipsychrobacter sp.
AATATTGAATATGGGGGTAATGGCTTAGCGGCTATTACCCCTATTTTTTTGTGGTCAGTGAAATACTACAACACAAAAAACTGTGAGGTACTGAAATCGTAATCCGTATTTGCCTGATGATAATAAACACAAAAAACATCCAATATGTGCACAACACAACTATATCATCAACCTAACAATAAATGCAAAAATAAATCAGAGATGTGTACAACGGACAGCAACAAGTTTCAATAAAATGCTACGATAAACAGAAATACATCAGCCTATAGCAAACACGGCCTATAAATATTGTGATATGATCTTGCAGGTTGTAGCAGTAAATAGCAATAATAGTGAATAGTAAATTTAGGAGAATGCCTCGAAAGCAATCACCTCCAATTACTAGACATAAATGGGTCAATTATAATTCGAGTACAATTAGTAAGAGCGATTTCAAGTGAAATGGGAAAAACAATAGTTTACAGTTGCCATACTGTATTTTAAAAACCTACTCAGAGAACCGATAACAGCCTATATCATTGCTACCAGAGCGAGATGAACCTGTGAGATCTGAGGGAGGTGTATAAGCTGAATTAGCTTTACCAATAGCTGGAGAAGTTGTACGGAGACGGAAATCGCCTTTTTGTGTGTCTTTGAAAAGAGGATCTTCGTTGAATAAGCAATTTGTGAAAGTTACAAAAGGCTCACGTACTGTACCCATTCGGAGTAGACAATGATCTAAATGAAGACTAGCTGCTGCTTCAGGCACTGCGCTACAAACAATTTCACTGTCCAAACTACCATACACTATACAATTACGAAGTGTGGCTTGAAGATCACCATAAAAAATAGTGTTTTGGTCAGGCTTATAGTAGTTGAGTATAGCTACCGTACCTTGTGTGGTGTGGCTGAGCGCAGTACCACCATAATTGGCGAAAGTACAATTGGTAAAGGTATCTTTGCCACCCTGTATGATAGCTAGTGCGTACCCCCCGGTGGTATGAAATAACGAATTAGTAGCAGAGATAGTTCCCTTTCGACTATATATCCCACTACCTATAGAGTTCTTAACAATACAGTTTTCCATACGTAATTGAGGTTGAGAACCAGTGGCATTAGAATCAATGTCAACCCAAATGGCTGTAGGATTACCCAATGCCCCATTGCCACCGTTTTCTATACGAGTATAGCGTAGCACACTTCCGCTACTATAAGAATGAAAATAGATCCCCCCCCACTCGCCCGGATATCCTTCATAACCAAAATAACGGCGGTCTAATCTATCACCTTGAAAAATGATACTGTCCTGCGGAGTACCATTTGCGATCAGTTTACCAAAAACTACCAGTCCCGAATTCTGATGCATATATATTCGACAACCTGCATTGATAGTAAGTGTGGCACCTGGCGCAATTCCTGCACTGTTAATGATAACATAGGGCAAAGTAGTATCCCAAACAGCGTTTGTAGTTATCAGACTATCGCGTAGATACCGGGCATTTTGACCATAAGCAGTAAATGGTAAGAAGAACTCCTTACCATTGAGCGTAGCCACAAGCGAATCTGTTACTATAAAGGGTATGAGGTTATTTGTAGGATCGATAGTAACAGTTGCAAAAACATAAATACTGTCGCGAGGAGCTATACGAATATTGGGCACGTTATTGCCTGAGAAACCATCCACATTCAATCTAAAAAAAGAATTGGCGCTGTGCATTCGCACAGAACTTAGTACAACTTCTTGATTATTGGGATTGTATATGAGTATACCCGTAGTAAAGCTACCAGCAGCCGTAAATATAGTATCAAACGATAACGTATCGTCTGAAAAACGAAGATCACCCCCAACTGTAAGAGTGCGTCGCTCCTTTTTGCAAGAAATACTCATAACGGTAATAAAACTGGAGGCTATCAATAACAGTATAAACGAGGCTCTAAAACGCATAAATGTAAAAATAGGTAAAAAATCACCGCAGCAGTGCAAGGGTACAACAGACCCAATACAAAACGAAAACAGCGGCTACATATTGTATGTAGTCGCTGTTGTGTTATTGATGTAATAATGTTAAGCTATAGTAACTGAACTATCAAGATATACATCTTGAATTGTATTCAGCAACTGTACACCTTCGTTCATTGGTTTCTGGAATGCCTTACGACCACTAATGAGACCCATACCACCTGCACGCTTATTAACTACAGCAGTCATTACTGCCTCTGCCATATCTGTAGCACCTTTAGATTCGCCACCAGAATTGATAAGACCTACACGACCCATGTAGCAATTAGCTACCTGATAACGAGCCAAATCGATTGGGTGATCAGTAGTTAGGTTTTCGTAAACCAGTTTACTTGTTTTACCAAAGTTGATAGCATTATAGCCACCATTGTTAGTAGGAAGTTTCTGCTTAATGATATCCGCTTGTATCGTTACACCAAGATGATTAGCTTGTCCGGTAAGGTCAGCAGCTGTATGGTAGTCAACACCATCTTTTTTGAAACTGCCATTGCGAAGGTAGCACCACAGTACTGTAGCCATACCTAGCTCATGCGCATACTCAAATGCCTTTGCTACTTCTACAATCTGGCGTGCGCTTTCGTCGCTACCAAAGTAAATTGTGGCACCTACAGCTACAGCACCCATGTTCCATGCATCTTTTATAGTGCCAAACATGATTTGGTCGAACTTATTAGGATACGATATAAATTCATTGTGGTTTACCTTAACAATGAACGGTATTTTGTGTGCATATTTACGAGCTACAGAACCTAATACGCCATAAGTAGAGGCAACTGCATTGCAACCTCCCTCTATAGCTAGTTTCACAATATTTTCTGGATCAAAATATATTGGATTTGGTGCAAAAGATGCACCACCGCTATGCTCTATGCCTTGGTCTACTGGTAAGATAGAAACATAACCACTACCAGATAATCTACCATTGTTCATCAATGAACCAATACTACGAAGAGTTTGAACATTGCGGTTAGACTGTGTCCATACATCATCCAAATGAGATGGTGAAGGTAAGTGAATAGAAGATTTGCTAATGGTGTTGCAGGTGTGACCAAGATAATACTCGGCTTTATCACCTAAAAGTTCGTTTATTTTGTTTGCTGACATATTTGAGGTAAGTTTTTGAACCTGGCTGCAAATGTATTTCAAAAAACTAAAAAAGCTAAAAATAAATAATAAAATGTAATAAGGTAGCTTTCACGGTCATGTAAAAAAAGATACTAAGCAGAAAAACAGAAATATGAACCAAATATTCACAGTCAACGAAGAAAATATATTCATATAGTTATCTGCACATCAGCTTTATTTCCAGTATTTTTGATACTCGTTGCGCACACTCAGAAAAAATATAAATTGGATTGTTGCCTTGCTCATGCTTCTGGTATTGGCAAAGCACTTTTTCATTGTTTACTACATATTCCAGTTCAACTGGGAAATTGCCCTACAAGATGCGCTTATTAGCACAGCGGTACTTACAGGGTCCTTGTGGGGTATCATTTTACTTATAAAGGCCTACCCTACTACTGCCGCCATTACATTGTATGCGTTGTTTGCATCCCTGTTTGTTACCGCAGCAACGGTACCAGTGCAGTATGAGCTTATTAAGTGGTGGCTCAATGAACCCGAAAATGGCAACTACATCAGGTGGCTGGGGTTGAGTCTGCCTGTAAGATTCCTGATAGTTTGGATATTCAATATATGGGTAGCTACCATAAGCTCTTTCAGAAAAAACATGGCTGCACTAGATAGCAGGTTTCAGCAACAAACTGATGCCTCTATACTACTTAAAGAAGCAGAACTCTTTAAATTGAGGCAACAGTTGCAGCCACATTTTCTGTATAATAGCCTCAACTCCATCAGTGCTTTGATAATGATATCTCCAGATAGAGCACAAGATATGGTGGGTAAATTATCTGATTTTTTGCGCAGCTCAGTAAAGCGCGAATCTAATGATACACTACCTATAGCAGACGAGTTAGCTTATATAGAGTCTTATCTAGGTATAGAATCTGTGAGGTTCGGAGATAGATTGTGTATAACCTTTGTGCGTGAGTATACCGATGATGCCATGATACCTCCGTTTCTGCTACAGCCAGTGTTAGAAAATGCCATTAAGTTTGGGTTATATGGAAACACAGGCAAGGTAGAAATCAGGGTACACATAGTATTGAGAAACGGAATGCTGGAGCTATCTATCACCAACCCTTACGACCCTGACATGCAGTCACCCAGAGGAACCGGCTTCGGGCTATCGGGCATTCAACGCAGGTTGTACCTAATCTATGCACGCACAGATCTGCTGGAGACCCGTAAAGATGAAAAAATGTTTACAACTACACTGAAAATACCGCAACAACATGTACAAGGTAATACTAATAGATGATGAATCGCTGGCCAGGCAATTACTTCGTTCATACTTGCAATCGCACAGTAACATAACTGTAATAGCAGAATGTGGTGATGGATTTGAAGGATTTAAAGCCATACAGGAGCACCAGCCAGATCTTATATTTCTGGATATTCAAATGCCTAGGTTAAATGGTTTTGAGATGTTGGAATTGCTGGATACTCCACCAGCAGTAATATTTACCACTGCTTTTGATGAGTATGCATTAAAGGCTTTTGAAACCCATGCTATTGATTATCTACTGAAACCGGTGATTAGAGAACGGTTTGACAAAGCTGTGGAAAAATGGTTAACTACAGCTAAAGTGAAACAAACCACTGCTATGGCACCACTGCTGGAGAACAACGTATATGAAGGGTACCAGCACCGAGTAGTAGTGAAAGATAATGGGCTCATACGCATAATACCAGCTCAGGAAATACACTATATAGAGGCAGATGATGACTATGTGCGTATAGTAACTAAAGGCGGGCAATACCTAAAAAAAAGCACCTTGTCGCATATAGAGCAAACGCTGGACCCACAACAGTTTGTAAGAGTACACCGCTCATATCTGATACCGGTGAACCAACTAATGCGCATAGAACCTTACGAAAAAGAAAGCCACATTGCATTGCTGCAATGTGGCGCAAAAGTAACAGTAAGTAAAACCGGAATGAGTAAACTAAAAACCCTGTTGGGCTGGTAAGCTTCTACCTGTTTTCCCCCAAGCGGTCAGACCAATGTATTTCTGGTGTTTTTTTGTCTGGTTTGTTATCCAATATGTACCTTATAAGCAGATACCCTCCTATTGCAAACAGCTCTATCGTGAGCACATGTAGCGGATTAGCATTCAGTATATCTACCAATTGTTTGCTTACTGCTGCCCTTACTTCAGGGTCTTTTGACGACAAAGAATTGACGTCAATAACATCTGCACAGAAAGCAAGCACCACCACCAAACAACCAATAAACAATGCTGACAAAAACGAAACTACAGTAAGAAATCCCCATAGTATGGGATTCAAACCTTTTAGTTTTGCCCGCATGCTATTGCGAAAAGTAAGGTATGCTAATAAGATAATTTCGAACATTCTATAAATTTTTCATAAATACTGTAACACTCTCCATTACATGAGCTATTTGCTCTTCGCTTAGGCCATGATGGCATGCCAGTAGCATTCCTCCACGCATTACTTTATCAGACTCTGGGTATCCACCTGCAGCTGCTTTATGCACTACATTTTTAAACCCTGGCTGCCTAAGAATATTACCAGTAAACACTGTACGTGTCTGTATGTTACGTTTCTCAAGGAATATCTGTAAGTCGCGGCGAATGAATGGCGCAGACTCACGAATAGTAGAAGAATAAGCCAACCAACCAGTACGCGAATTAGGCAATTGTTTAGGCAAAATGAAGAACTCTTCATACTGTGCGAAAAACTCGCGCATGCGAAGATAATTCGCTGTTCGAGTATCAATATTGCTCTTCAATTTGTTCAACTGCACCACACCAAATGCAGCGCCCATTTCTGATGGCTCTATATTGTAGCCTGGCTCTTCAAAAACAAATTTTGCATCGTATGGTATCCCATCTACTTCTACATTAAAGCGGTTTTCTATTTTTTCAGACTCCACAAACAATGAAGAACTACGTCCCCAGCTACGCAACAACCTACCACGATCGTAAAAGGCATCTGAATTGACACACAACATACCACCATTACCTGCACAATTGATGATGTGTGAACCATAGAAACTTGTAGTACTCATATCTGTAAACCTACCAGATGATAAGCCGTCTATTTCGGCACCTAGTGTATCTGCCGAATCTTCTAGTACAAACAGATTGTGTTTATCAGCTATTTCTCTGAGTATCTTCCAGTCAGGTAGGTTACCCATAAGGTTCGGAATGATCATAGCCTTAGTTTTAGGCGTAATCATTTCCTCTACTTTGTTAGCATCAATATTGTAGGTACCTTCTTCAACATCTACAAACGCTGGTATCCATCCTTTTTTTACGATGGGTGCTACTGTCGTAGAGAAGGTAAGTGCAGGGGTAATAATTTCAGCACCCGGCTCATAATTCATAAGGTCGGCAGCAAGGTATAAAGCAGACGAACCACTATTTACCATTATGCCATACTTCTTGTCATACAATGCAGCAATGCGCTCTTCCATTTCGCGCACGTTTTTGCTCATCTGTGTGGAGGTGCGCAGTACTTTCACAACCGCCTCTATCTCTTCTTCCCCGTGTACTGTCTTGCCATATGGCACATGAATGTAGTCTGTCTGTAGCATCTGTTTTAGCAAAAGTTAGATTGCGAATGTAACAATAAGCGTGGAATAATTAAAGTTAAAAAACACACGAAATACTATTTTATTGCTTTTGTAACACTGACCACTTCCCCCTTAAATCACCGATGGCTGCATAGTTGCAGCCATCGGTGATTTACAAAACAAAATCTAATTTACTTTTTCGGCTCTGTAGGCTTAAATACATCGTCGCTTACTGGCTTATTCACCTCTACAGTTTTGTACACTATATCTCCACCCATTTGTGGGTTATTCTCGGTCATAGGTATCACTATGCCTTCCGGTAATTTCTGAAAGTTGCTAAAGGTCATAGCCAATTCTTGCTCTTCATCTTTAGTTTTCACTTTTACTTCTGAGCGCACCAAGTAATAGTTACTTACATCAAAATAAGCTGTTTGATCGTTACCGTCTTTGTCACTTACTGCCACTTTAAAGCAAGGCACGTTGTCCATAGTGTCAGTACCCAGATACTTGGCAGCAGTAATCTGCGATTTGTCGGCAAGCAGAGAGTGCTTTATATTTAGTCTACCTTGCGATTGTTTGATTTGCTCCTCTGGTATAGGCGTTACTTTGTCCATACCTGGCTGAATAGGCATATACATCCATCCTTCTTTTGAGGTAAGTATTACATAACAGTCCATACCCATTACAGAAAGGTCCATTCGCATACCTTTTTTGTCTACAGTGGTGCGGCTAGTAGCTATTTCCATGCCCTGTACGCTCATAGCTCCGGTTTGCTTCAGCGAGGTGATTTTGTTCCAGTTTTTTTCGCCTCCTATTGCTTCTATATGTTTGGCAATAATTTCATCGCCCGACTGTGCAAATGTTGAAGAAGTAGTAGTAGCAAACAAAACAGCAACTGCAAGTAACGTTAATGAATATTTTTTCATTTTTTGTGGATTTTTGAAAATTGTATCAAACAAAAGTAAGAGAAAGAAAACGATAAAAATGGTAAAATTTCAGTAAACATGATATGTATGGCACTTGTCAGATATCCAACATTTGCCCCACCATTTCTTTCATTAGTTCTTTGTCTGATGCTGTGCTATTGATACCTACGGACATATTATTGTATTTGGCCAATAACAGCAAACACTGCTCTACCTTATGCAATGGCCAATTGGGTAATAGTGACATAACATCTTTGAGAAAATAAGGCGACATACCCAGTGCAGCTGCGGCTTCTTTATCAGTTTTGCCACGCACAAAATGAGCAGCATACATTCGAGAAAAGTGATTATATAAAATACCTACCACCAGTGCTAGCGGAGCTCCTTTGTTATTGGCAAGAAAAAACGATAACATTTTAAATGCTTTTTCTTTGTCTAAAGCAGTTATGGCATGGGGAAACTCAAAAACATTGTATTCCTTACTGATACCTATATACTTCTGTATCAGTTCTGCAGTTAGCTTAGTTTCATTGGGTACATTGATACGTATTTTCTCTATTTCGTTGGCTATTTTTTTAAGATCACTACCTAGGTAAGACGCCAGCATTTCTGCCTCTCTGCGGGCTACTGCAAAACCTATATCCGCTCCGTATCGTTCTATCCAGTCTGGTAGTGAGTCGTCCTTTATCTTGTCTGAAGTAAAGTGAACTCCCTTTTCCTTTACCCGCTTTACAAAACGAGTTTTAGTATCAGCTTTTTTGAACGGATGCTCAATGAGCAAAATAGTGGTGGGCGATGGTTTTTCTACATAACTCAGCAATGCATTTAGCCCTTTATCGTCTTTATCACCACCCTTAAAGTTCGATGCATCTTTTAGTATCACTACTTGCCTTTCGGCAAACATGGGAAAACGTTTACAGGTATTGAGTACATCATTGGGTGTGGCATCCTTGCCATAAAGTATAGTGAGATTAAAGTCCTTTTCGGCAGGACTAAGAATTTTATCTTCGAAATAGTTAGTTATTTGCTCCAGATAGTAAGTTTCCTCACCATCTATAAGATAGATAGGAGCATACTCTCTGGTTTTTAATGTTTGTTGAATCTTTTTGTAATCGGCATTCATATCAGGTGTGAAATTAGCGAAAAACTATGTCTTGATTATCACACATACTTTTGCTTCCCCTCGCAGTAATTTATACCTGCACTAATAAAAGGTATTTATACCCTTTTCCGTATTATTTTTGTTGGTACAAGCAACGTTCAACAATGATTTACCACATAGTAATAGGCGATATGGCTGCGGTGCCTCTGGCAGAAGCCATGACTAACACACCAGAACTAGCAGGAGAAATAGTGGTAATAAGAGATTTGCTAAACGTAGGTCCGTTGCAAAAAACAGAAGATGATCAAAAATTCTCCGATGTTCGCACAGCATTTTGGCGCCAGGTAGTTGTTAATGAAAAGACCCCCGTAACCGTTGATGATACTGAACGAATACTACAGGTAAGTGTGGCAATGAATAACAACGAAGATGCTAAAGTATGGCTATGGATAGCACCCTGGCCGGCTGATATATGTACATGGCTGTGGCTGACCAAGTATTTTGGTAAATACCCAGGCAGATTTATGGTCGTTAACATTGCTGGTTTACCTTTTCTTGATGCTGATGGCAAACTATACTACCCTAAAAACATAAGCGAACTATTGCCCAAAGAAGTGAGTAAAGCGCGTAAACTAGCCAGACCAGTAAGCTATGCCGAAATAGAAAATGATGCCGATGACTGGAAAAAACTAGTGGCAGACAATGCAGGCGTAAGAATAACGGAGGGAAACAAAAGAGTATTATCGAAAGGAAATGACCACTACGACAATCTACTACTAAGCATGTGTACCGACCAATTTCAGAAGGCATCGAAAATTGTAGCGCAAACACTAGCCAAACACAATATACCTACGGGAGACCTGTATTTGGGTTGGCGACTGAAAGAAATGGTGCTGCAAGACCGACTGAGAACTCAAGGAGAACTGACAAAATCACTTAAAGAGTTTGATATCAAACTACCAAGTAGCACATTGGAGTTTTAAGCACAAAGGTGAATAGGCTTTATACCTTATTGTACCTTTTCTTTATACTGATATCGAACTATTTTGCCGTTATTAATCTTGGTAGTGGCAATGGTAATAGTGCAATTCAATCGGTTGGTGAATGTGTACTCGTATGATTTACATTCAGGATTATTGATGGTTTTTATGTTTTTCTGTATCACACGCTTTATGTAGGTAATTCGGGTGCGTAAATTAGCTTTCTCCAGTGTACCCATGGGCATCATCGCAAAACATGCAGTAGGAATTTTGCCAGCAGGTTCATCAAATTTTTTAGTCACTTTAAATTCAGGAAAGTAAACCGACCGCTCAGACACTTTTCCGTTTTCGCCATATACAAATGTTTCAGTGTGTACAATATCTTTGTTATTATCATTGAGTCTCACCTCTTTATATAGCTGATTTTTACTATTGTAATAGTAGCGGGTATAAAACTCTATTTTACCATTATAATAAGAACATTCATTAGTTACAGACTCACCTGATTTTTTGTCTATGTTGTAGGTGAATGTCTTTTTGTAAGTAGTGGCACTAATGTTGTTAGTTTTGAGGTGAATGGAAATCATGTTTTTGTCATCATACTTCCATTCATTTGTCTCTTGTAGTACGTCGTCTTTATACGTTTCTGCCTTAATAGTTTGTTTTTTGTTATTAAGATAGTTGACGGTTTTGTATTCTGTTTTGTCTTTATACTTAAAAACCAATTCCATCGATACCATACTATCCGTCGATACATAAGTTTTGGCACTATCCGTCACATATAGTCTTGCGCTATCAGTATGTGTATAATTATAAGTATACTCATGAATCATCATACCCAAATTGTATGTTTTCCAGCCAGCCTTAAACGTAAGTGGCTCTTGTTGTGCTTTGGTTGAAGACACAAAAAACAACAAGCAGCAGATGATAATACAATTCAACTTCATGGCATCAACATTTGTATATACTGAAATAAATATTAGGTGCAACCAACTGCAAATTATACATGTGCATAGTTGGAGCAGCTATAAACTTCAACTATAACAAGTAGCTGACTGTTGCACACAATCAGCTAAATGCTACCAACAATTAGCCAGTGGCATTTACTATACAGATAATCGCTGTAAAGCCTACAAGATAAAAACTGTGATTTTACAATTCGCATTTATTTAGTAACACAGTGTGAATACCCCCCAATCAACAGCTTGAGCATCAGCTTTCATCAGCTGTTTATCATGGATTGCAACTGAAGTAAACTATTTTATTTACATTTTCACCAGAATGATCTATTTGGGTATTTATTACCAATTTAAGCACAAGCGGTGTAGCGGCATTAACTGCAAATGCAGTATGAATATTAAACGAGCTAGTGTGTATATGGTTTGCCACATTGTGTATTACAGCACCTGTACTCGAATCTGTCACTAACACCTCATAACCATGCAGAATACCGTTGTAACTCACCGCTGCTGTTATCTGCACACTATCTCCGTTATGATATGTTGCACCATATATTGGTGATTCTACATTTATTGTAACATCTGTTGGGGTTGCTGTGTTCTTTTTTTTATTGCATGCACACAATAAAATGAATAATAGTAAAACTGTTATGACCTGAAAAGACTTCATTTAAAAAAGAAAATTTAAAACGTAACAAAAAAACCTGTTTCCAGTTTAGAGTTTGCTGTTATTTTACCATCAGCATAATGTTGTACTAATGGCAAATTGCATATCAGCCTTATACCCAAACTACGATATGCCACCTGCACCCCTACCGATGAATACAATATGCTACCCCCACTATATATGTTGGTCCATTTTTGTTTGTAATTATAGTAGTCTTGTGTGGCATACTCATACCTTACTCCAGCTTGTGGAGTTATCAAAAAATTCCTGGCTATTATCTTTCCAAACGCTACAGCTCCTATGCTGTATCTGTTGCCTACTTTATAGCCCTCTGCCGTTGTAGTAGTTAGTGTAACAGAAGGATCCAGATTCACACCTAAGTTCTTATTTTGAATGGTATAATTAGCATTGAATAAAAAATCCCACGTACCAGTTCCAGGCTTCATAGTTGCAAAAGTACTCTGAGCATTTTCCTCTATACTTTTGTTACTGCCTGTTGGCAGTTTTATACCTGCACCACCAAAAACAGTGTGCTGCCAACCTGCCTTTTCGGCGTTTATTATAGTACGGTTGAGTAAAAGAGTAACATCTCCCATGCCAGAGTTATACAATCTCTCACCATTTCTATTCTTTACATTATACTGATAAGGTATAAAAGCAAAAACCTGATAATTTTTGCCTATTTTATGCCTACCCCATACTTGTAGTGTATTGTAGCTATCATTTGTAACTTCATCGGGTCGAGGCATTAAATGGTAGACAGATGGAAACCTACTGGTGAAACTACCAGTCAAAAATTGAATACCTACAAAATTCCGATTCAAACCTGGCAATAACCCTATATACTGGCTACCTGCACCACCACCGCACATATCGCAAGCCACTACG
This sequence comes from uncultured Flavipsychrobacter sp., assembly GCA_964601855.1. Taxonomy (GTDB): domain Bacteria; phylum Bacteroidota; class Bacteroidia; order Chitinophagales; family Chitinophagaceae; genus Nemorincola. The sequence goes on from CAZRPA010000049.1 coordinate 12,185, forward strand.
GATTGTGCAAAAAAAATAGCAAAAGCTATTACAAATAGTTTTTTCATTATGATCTGCTTATGAAAAGTGAATAAGAATTGTGTAACACCATAGTACTGCATACGTAAAAACTATAAGGGCAGGATAATCCTTATAAATTACTACATAGCAAACACTGTTTACAAAATAAGTAAGGAGACTATTAACAACAAGACGGGGGATGAAATACAGGTATGTAAGTACCTTCAGGACTAAAACTCACGTAAAGTGCGTGATGAATATTATTATCTTCCGAATAAAAACAAGGCAAAACGCATACAGATTGCGGCAATGTATAAGCTAAAACCTCCCCCAAATTCCATTTTTTTGGCACTGAGCTAGTGTTCTCAGTTACACCTTTATCTGCCTTACTGAGTTGTTTATTCAGATAACATTTACCACAACATTTTTTCTGTGGTTGATTCCTGTTTTCACACAGATTGCGTGCTACATATTCTTTATTGACCTGATACCAAATAACAATACCCAACTTTACAAAGCTCTGATAAGAAATACTGAGCAGCAGTAATATGGCTATTAATTGGCGGTACACGCTGCAAAATTAAGCCTACGAAACCAAAAACCAATAATTAAAAATCAGCAATACGCCATGACTGTAAAATATAAAAGGCGCATCTTAACACATCCTGACAACACGCAATAACCCGAACAGCAAAAATGTCTCATCTAGTCCGTATATTTACTTTATCAATACCCCCTATGTACGTACCTCCTTTCTGCACACTTGCCTACTCCAAGCTGAAGACAGCTTGCACTTATTCGATAGTGCTTTTTTCGCTACTATTTTGCAATAAAGAAAGCAAGGGGCAGGAAAACAATACAGAACCATTTGGACGTTCGTTTAACATGGGCATGGGCCCTGGATATTTCAGCACAAAAATATTGCCTGCTCCCTTTTTCACTATCAATTACGAATATGACATCGTAAACAATCTCACCGTTGCACCATTTATAGGTTTTGCATCTTACAAAGGTGATGCGAGCATCATTGCTGCCCGGTACTATTATTACAGGGCTACAATACTACCATTTGGTATAAAAGCTTCCTACTATTTAGACCAATTACTGAAACTACCCTGCCGCTGGGATGTGTATATAGCCTGCTCAGCAGGATATACTTATATCAACAAAAAATGGGACTATGGATACCCAGGAGACAAAACAGGCATCCCTGGACTGAGAGAAGAGTACCTGCATGCACATGTGGGCGTGGAGTATCATGTAAGTAGAAACACGGGTTTGTTTATAGACGTATCTACAGGTGTGGCGGTAGCTGGTATAAGCCTACATAGGTACTATTAGCCACATATTAAACTAAGGGTGCACATGATTGCTTTTTGGACAAAGAGGGGAAACAATGCGGTAAGCTTCAATTTTTTAAGCATTTTTTTGCATCTGAAAGCAAATTTTGTCTGCGGATTTATAGTTTTATGATTTATTTTTGACCACCCTAACCAACACAGTTGGGTTTATTTCCGTCTTTAGCGGAAACTATTAATAACTCAATATGAATCGATTAGTACTTGTTGCCTTACTGGTTTTAGGTATGGCTGAGGCGGGTGTTGCAAAAGAAGGATACCACATAACACTGAAAATGCCCTCCCTCAAAGACTCTATGGTGTATCTGGTACACTATTATGGCAAACCATTGCCTACTATATACAAACGCGACTCGGCAAGACTAGATAAAAAAGGAGTAGCCGTATTCGACAGTAAAGACCCAGAATTTATAGGCGGTATTTACATGATGCTGTTGTCTGACAGAAAAACCTATTTCGAGTTCCTGCTCAATAAAGGTGACGATTTCACCATAAATGCCGAAATAGAAAAACTGCCCCAAGGGCTTACATTTTCAAATTCTCCCGAAAATGACCGTTTTCAGGACTATGTCCTCTTCCTAAAGGGCTATAGTGGCAAGCAGCAAGAATTGCAAAAAGAATATGCCACTGCTAAAAATGCTGATGATACTGCCGCTATACGGAAAAAAGTAGCAACAACAGGTAAAGAGCTCACAGCATACAGAAAAGAACATATAAAAAAGAACCCCGGCACTTTGCTCACTTCCATATTTAGTGCACTGGAAATACCTCAGGTGCCTGAGGGTCCTCATTTTCTGGCAGATGGCAAAACCAAGGATAGCTCCTTTGCATACAACTATTACAAAAGCCACTACTGGGACAACTTTAACCTACAAGACGACAGACTAGTACACACACCTGTGTTTGATGCCAAGCTAGAGGAATACATGAACAAAATGGTGTTGCCATGGCCCGATAGTGTCATCAAAGAATCGAGGATGTTGCTGGAGAAATCGAGAGGCACTAAAGAATTGTTCAAATATACCCTATGGTGGCTCACCAGAAATGCCGAAAACAGCAAAATAATGGGCATGGATGAAGTGTTTGTGTATCTGGTTGAAAACTACTACATGAAAGGCGACGCCACATGGCTCTCTAGCGAAGACCTCAACAAATACATAGACCGAGCTATGAAAATAGCCCCAAATGTGATAGGCAATCTGGCACCTGAAATTAAACTACCTGTTTTGGGCAGTAAAAAAGAAGAAAGCCTCAATGGTACCAAGGCTAAATACACACTGCTTATATTTTATGCTCCTACCTGCGGACATTGCAAAGAAGAAATGCCGAAAATAGACTCAATGTATAAATCATCTCTTAAGAAAAAGGGATTGAAAATATATGCGGTAAGTACAGAAACTGATGAAGCTGCGGCAAGAGACTTTATAAAAAAGTACAAACTTGACGATTGGACCACCACCTGGGACCCTGAGCATACGGGCGACTGGAGATCAAAATATGATGTATATAGCACCCCAACTATATACCTGCTCGATGAAAAAAAGATAATAAGAGGAAAAAGGCTGGATCATAGTAATATTGCAAATCTCTTAGAGATGATGGAAAGAAAGGAAAAGAACAACAAATAAAAATATAAATACACACACAATGCGAAAATTGGTTTTATCATTTGTTGCTGCCGGAGCATTTATCTCTTCTGGTTATGCACAAACACTGTTTACTTATGGCCCCAATTCGGTATCTAAAGACGAATTTCTCAGGGTGTACAAAAAAAATAGCATCAACAAAAAACCTGACCTGTCTGAAAAAGAATTGAGAAGCTATCTGGAACTTTACACCCTATTTAGGATGAAGGTAGCAGAGGCTGACAAACAAAAGCTGGATACGGTAGGCACAATAGAAAAAGAGCTGAATAACTATCGCAAAAATCTGGCTAAAAACTACCTTACCGATGAGCAAATAACCAATAAGCTAATACGTGAGGCATATGACCGAATGAAAGAAAATGTCCGTGTAGCACACATTCTTATCAACTGTCCTCCAGGCTCAGATACTACCGCAGCCAGAAACAAGATAGATAGTATATACAAACTGGTGTCAGCTAATCCACAATCTTTTGAGCCTATGGCTATAGCGCTATCTGACGATAGAGGTTCTAAAGACAAAGGTGGTGACATAGGATTTTTTACAGCGCTACAAACAGTATATCCATTCGAAAACGCCGCATATAATACTCCAAAAGGTAAAATATCTACTCCATTCCGTTCGCAGTTTGGGTATCATGTAGTGAAAGTGATAGACAAACGTGCAGACCGTGGAGAAGTAAAGGTGGCACAGATCATGGTGCAAATAATAAAATCGAAAGAAGAAGAAGGAGTAAAAGCAGCTAAAATGCGTGCCGACAGTGTGATGACCATGCTGAAAGGTGGTGCCAAATTTGCTGACCTTGTGAGTAAATACTCTGACGACAGATACTCTATTGACGATAGTGGTGTGCTAAAACAATTTGGTGTAGGCAAAATGGTCCCAGCTTTTGAAGATGCAGCTTTCGGCATCAAAAAGGCGGGAGATGTAGCTGGCCCTATACAAACGGAGTACGGATTTCATATTATCAAGTTGTTGGCTAAAGTTCCGCTGCAACCCTATGATAGTATGTTCACCCAGCTGAAACGCAAAGTAGAAAATGATGCAAGAGCACAAACAGCCAGAGACATATTCTATGAAAAAGTAAAAGCTAAAAACGGCTTCAAAGAATATCCAGAAAATTTCAAACCTGTATTCAACAAGCTGGTGGCAATACCAGACACTGGTGCCTATGCCAAATCAATAAAAACAGAAGAGTTTAGGAATATGAACAAAACCCTGTTCACATTGGCTGGCAAAAACTATACACAGAGCGATTTCGTAGCGTTTTTGTTTAACATTACAAGAGGTAAAATTAATGGTCCAAAAAATGCAGTGGTGAACGACGCATACAACATGTATCTATCTAATGTTGTTACCGATTTCCAAGAGCATAAACTGGTAGACGAAAATCCAGAATTCAAAACATTGATGTCTGAATATAGGGATGGCATTATGTTGTTTGAACTAATGGAGCGCAATGTGTGGAAAAAAGCATCAGAAGATACAATGGGTTTGAAAGCTTTTTTTGAAACTCGTAAATCTAAATACATGTGGGAACCCGGTTTCGAAGGAGCTGTTTATAAGTTTAAAAACAAAGCCACACTTGATACGGGTATGCTCATGATAAATGCAGGTAAGTATACTGAAGAAGAAATAACTAAAGCTATCAACACTACAGAAAGACCAGATGGTGTATCTGTATTGCGTGGCAGATATGAATTTTCTAGGTACAAAGAAGTTACACTTGCCGAACTGAATGCCAATAAAATAAAAGTATTACCAGTTGACAATGGCACTATTTCTGTTGTGGTTGCCAAAACCGTTTATTCTAATGCTACCCCAAAAACGCTGAGCGAAGCAAAAGGATATGTAGTGGCAGAATACCAAGACCACCTGGAAAAACAATGGAACGACAAAATGCGTCGCGATTACCCAGTAAAACTCGATGAGAAAGTTTTCAAGAGTATGGTGAAGTAATTCGTACTATTATTTATGATTTTCAGAGCCCTCGTCTTTGCACGAGGGCTTTTTTTGTCTTAAAAGACGCTCCCCCCCCTATAATAAGTACATTTTTGTAGCCAAGTACGTAATTATACGTAGTTCAACAATATTTACATTGTCGTTATTTGCTATAAAATATTTATAGCCATGTATAAGCTTCCTAAAAACAGAATAGACAGACATTCTATATGGTATTCAACATTAGTAGGATTCAAACGTAGCGCAGCTTTCACACTACTATTGATACTCCTAGTATCTGCGTTATCGCATAACAAATCTCTTGCACAAACCTGTAATGGCACAATAACAACAATTGCTGGAATAGGTATGGTTGGCCATTATGGGGACGGAGGCCCTGCAACAGCTGCATATATTAATCAAGTACACGGTATTACTAGAGATAATTCTGGTAACATATATATCGCAGACAGACCGAACCATAGAATAAAGAAAATAACCAGTGATGGATTAATGATAACCATAGCCGGTAATGGGTCAGTTGGACCAGATGGAGATGGTGGACCGGCTAGCGCTGCCAAATTATACAGTCCCTCCGGCCTAGCATTCGACACATCTGGCAACTTATATATCGCTGATCAAAACAATCATAAAATTAGAAAAATATCTACTTCAGGTATTATATCTACAGTAGCTGGTACTGGTGTTAGTGGCTTTTTAGGCGATGGAGGACAAGCTACTGCTGCTCGCTTATCGTCCCCTTCAGGAGTAGCTTTCGATCATTTAGGCAATATGTATATTGCAGACAATGCAAATCAACGAATCAGAAGAGTTACGCCATCAGGAAATATTACAACTTACGGAGGATCTGGTAGTGGACTATATAGTGGCGATGGCGGACAGGCAACCGCTGCTGGTATTCCTATGCCTGACCATTTAGCCATAGACAATTCAGGTAATGTTTATGTAACTTCTCCAAACAACCACCGAGTAAGGAAAATAGCTACTAATGGTGTAGTAACTACTATTGCTGGAATAGGGCTTTTTGGAAACACTGGTGATGGTGGTCCATCAACAGCCGCACGACTGAATGCTCCCATAGGTGTACACGTTGATGCATTTGGAAATATTTACATCGCTAATACTTCAAGTGGTTCGATTAGAAAAATTAATACTTCAGGAATAATCAGCACCGTTGCAGGTACAGGTACAAGTGGATATTCCGGAGATGATGGTCCAGCTACAGCAGCAAAAATATATGAGCCATGGGACTTGACCAGCGACCCATTAGGAAACATATACTTTGCAGATAAACGAAACTATCGAATAAGAAAGATCACTTTCGCCCCCCCAACCATTACGCTAAGCGGTATGCCTAATATTTGCCTCGGCTCATTTTCTGTACTCACACCAAGTTCAACCGGAGGTTCTTGGTCATCATCAAATTTGTCTGTAGCCACAGTAGATACATCTGGCAAAGTTTTTGGCATTACTAACGGCACCGCAGTCATAAGTTATTCCAGTTCTTACGAATGCGGCACTTCGTCCACCAACATTCTGGTTACAGTAAGTAGCCCTACCATTACTCCTACTATCACAGGCGCTACAAGTGCATGCGTAGGAACCTATACCACGCTAACAGGTAGCCCTAGTGGTGGTACTTGGAGTAGTTCTTCTGCTGCTATAGCTACAATATCTGACACTGGAGGTGTAGTATCGGGTATCTCTTCGGGTTCTGTTATTATTACATACACAGTTTCCTCTTCTTGTGGGACTGTATTCGCAACTACTACACTTTCTATAAATCCCACTTCATCTGCTGGTACTATTTCAGGTACGTTAAATACATGCCTAGGTAACGGATCTACATTAACCAATTCTGTAAGCGGTGGATTTTGGTCTAGTAATGATACTAGCATAGCTACTGTGAATATGAGCACGGGAGTAGTTACGTCAGTGGGCGCAGGTACTACTACTATATCTTATATTGTTTCTGGTGGTTGTTCTGTATCTGCTGTTTATACAGTTAATGCTTTACCGGGCACAATAACAGGATTTACTGATATATGTGTGGGGGAAACGGACACACTTTCATCAAGTACTGGGGGTGGTATTTGGGCCAGTAGCAACGCTTTAGTTGCAACAGTTGGCAGTGGTAGTGGAGTAATAGTAGGAATATCGCCAGGAACAACTACAATGAGTTATTCATTTGCTGGATGTTTCAGAACCATTACCGTATCCGTTAATACCACACCCACATCCGCAACAATAAGTGGCTTACCTGCTGTTAGTATTGGAGAAACAATATCACTTACTGCATCAATATCTGGTGGCATGTGGTCTTCTTCTAATAGTTCTGTAGCCACAATTAGCACTACTGGTGTAGTATCCGGCGTAGCCATGGGTGCATTTGTGATAACATATAGTTTGACTAACGAATGTGGAAGTTCATACGCCACCAAATCGTTAGTAGTACTAAACAATGCGATAACTACAAGAGCTTGGGCTACTTACTATGGAGGAACACAGATAGACATAACTTATGGGGTTACTTTAGATAAAGCTGGCAATGTATATATTACAGGAACTACAGGAAGTACATCCGGAATAGCAACAACAGGTGCACATCAAGCCACACTGAACGGAAGTAACGATGCATTTCTTGTGAAATTTAATAGTTTTGGCGTACGACAATGGGGAACATATTTTGGAGGTAATCTAGTAGATCAGGGACAATCTATTGCTGTTGATGATTCTGGCTACATTTACATATCTGGTTATACTGCCAGTACTTCCGGACTAGCTACAACAAGCACTCATCAACCCACATACGGTGGCGGAGGATCTGATGGATTTCTTGCTAAATTCAATACAAGCGGATCTCTTATTTGGTCAACCTATTATGGAGGCACAGGTGCAGATATTTCCAATGCACTAACTGTCGATAGACTGGGATTTATATACATGGCCGGTCAGGCAGGAAGCACTGGTGGTATGTCTACTAGTGGAGCTCATCAGGTTACAAAGGGAAGCGGAAATGATGGATTTTTAGTGAAATTCAACGCAGCAGGCGTGAGACAATGGGGAACATATTATGGTTCGAGTGGCGTAGATATCTCTTTTGCATTAGCTACTGATTCCATGCTAAATGTATACATGGCTGGGCAAACATCCTCAACATCAGGAATTGCTACTCCGGGTGCTCAGCAAACCGCAAAGGGCAGTAGCTCAGATGCTTTTCTTGTAAAATTTAATGAAAGTGGTGCAAGGCAATGGTGTACTTATCTTGGAAGTAATGGCAATTCAGATATTGGAGATGCTCTATTAACGGACAATTCAGGAAATGTTTTCATGACAGGCCAAACAAACAGCACAACAGGCTTTGCTACGTCTGGAGCACACCAATCAATATCTGGAGGCGGAAATGACGCTTATTTAGCTAAGTATAATTCATCAGGTGTGCTACAGTGGGCTACATATTTTGGTGGAAGTGGAATAGAGTATGGATATTCGTTAGTAAAAGATGTTACAGGCACCATTTATTTATCAGGCTTTACACAAAGCACATCTGGAATAGCAACTTCAGGCGCATATAAAACTACTTTGGGCGGTTCACAAGATGCATTCTTAGCAAATTTCAGCAACGATGGTGTATTACTTAGAGCTACCTATTATGGAGGAAATGATGGCACGGAATCTGGAAATGATATAGCAATGGATACATCTGGCAACATATACATGACAGGTTTTAGTAGGAGTATATCAGGAGTTGCTAGCTCAGGAGCTCACCAAACTGTTTTTGGAGGTAATACCGACGCACTATTATTGAAATTTGGAAGCGATCTGGCTGCTTTATCTACTCCTATTACTGGTACTACAATCCTGTGCGAGGGAGCTACGACTACACTATTCAACTCTACAACTGGCGGAACGTGGACCAGTAGTAATACCACAATTGCCTCTATAGGTACAGTAACAGGATTAGTAAATGGATTATCAGCAGGCACTGCAACTATAACATATACTACAGTAAGTGGAAGTGCAATAAAAGTCATTACTGTCAATCCATCCCCTGCTGTTATCACTGGCCCATCTACAGTTTGCATAGGCGCTAGTAGTACTTTAAATTCTACCACAATCGGAGGAACATGGAGCAGTAGCGCTTTAGACATAGCTACTGTTACGAGTAGCACTGGTGTTGTTAGTGGCGTTGCAAATGGCACTGCAATTATAAGCTATATAGCTGGTGGATGCACTAGAACTAACACAGTCACAGTAAGCTCACCTACTACTACTCCCACCATCACAGGTTCTACTAACGTTTGTATAGGGTCTGGCACTACTCTTTCAGGTACACCTTCAGGTGGAACATGGACTTCATCTGCCTCTGCTATAGCTACTATCAATTCATCATCAGGATTTGTAAATCCACTTACATCAGGCACCACTACAATTAGCTATTCAGTAACTGCCTCTTGCGGCGCCTATATAGCTACCCGTACACTTACTGTTAATGCTAGCACATCAGCAGGTACTACAAGCGGCCCTAGTTCAGTGTGCATGGGATCTACCATTACACTCACAAACAGCGTAGACGGTGGCACATGGAACTCATCAAACACTGCATTTGCCACAGTAAACAGTGCAGGAGTTGTAACTCCACTTACACCTGGCTCCGTAGTTAATATCTCCTACACTGTGTCTGGTTTATGCGGATTAGTTTCCACCAATAAGATAGTTACTGTAAATAGTCTACCCTATCCCGGCGATATCTCCGGAAATGACTCCTTCTGTGTAGGCGGCTCTAGAACATTAAGTATTTATGGCGCTGTTGGGGGCACTTGGTCATCTTCTAATCCGTCCGTGGTAAGTGTTGTTTCTTCGAGTTCATCTACAGCCACTATTACGGGCGTTTCTGGAGGAAATGCTATTATATCCTACACTTCTACCAACACTTGCGGCAGTGTATATGCTACATACGATATACGCATAGACCCTTTACTTTCTAGTGGTACTATTTCTGGCCCAGTATCCGTTGCGGTAGATAGCTCTATTCTGCTCAGCAGTACATTAAGTACTGGTAACTGGTACTCGTCTAATATGTATCTGGCATCCATAGACACCTCTGGTAGGCTCTATGGGCATGAAGCAGGAACTGTGATAGTGAGTTATTTATCCAGCAATTCCTGTGGTACATTTGTTTCCACTTACCCTATTACTGTTACCCCATCAGCCGGAAGCACCACTAGCTGCAACAACATAATAACCACTATAGCAGGCAATGGGACTACAGGTTTTTCTGGAGATGGTGGACCAGCAACCGCTGCTTCTATGAATAATACACATGGATTAACTGTTGACTCGGTAGGCAATGTATATTTCACTGATTTGTACAATCATAGAATACGCAAAGTAAATACATCTGGAATCATCAGTACTGTAGCAGGCAATGGAATCTCATCTTACTCCGGCGATGGCGGACCAGCTACGGCGGCTGGCATTAGTCAGCCTACCGGAGTAGCATTTGACCGACACGGAAATATGTTTATTTGTGATCAAGGAACCAATAGAATTCGCAAAGTCTCTCCATCTGGTATTATCACTACTATTGCGGGCACTGGATTGTCTGGTTACAATGGAGACGGTATCCCAGCCACAGCTGCAAACATTTTTTCTCCTAAAAATATAGCAATAGATAAAAACGACAATATCTACATTGCTGACTATGGCCACTACAGAGTAAGAAAAGTATCACCTTCAGGTATCATTACAACGATTGCAGGCAATGGATCTACAACATATTCGGGAGATTATGGCCAAGCAACTGCTGCTGGTTTATTCCCTTATGATGTTGACGTAGATGAACAAGGAAACGTATATGTTGCCACCTACAATCAATACCGCATAAGAAAAATTGTGCCTTCTGGAAAAATCTACACCGTGGCCGGAGGCGGACTATCCGGACACCATACCGAAGGTGGAGCAGCAACATCTACTTTTTTATATCAGCCTTTGGGTGTTGCAGTAGACAAATCAGGAAATCTGTATTGCTCAGCATTTGGAGATCATAAGGTGTATAAAGTTTCACCTTTAGGTACTATCAATATTATTGCTGGTACCGGAACTCCCGGCTACACTGGTGATGGCGTATTGGGCAATACTTCAGCACTTAATTATCCGCGCGATGTAGCAGTTGATAAATCTGGAAATCTCTACATTGCTGATGATTACAACCAAAGAATAAGAAGGGTCCGCACTGCTGGTGCTCCTACAGTATCTGGCATATATGGCCCTGACACGCTATGTGTAGGAGCCTCTTTGACCCTTATCGATACTACTGCAGGAGGAACATGGATATCTACAGAAACAAGTGTTGCAACAGTGAGCGCAGCAGGTGTAGTTACTGGTATCAATTCCGGAAATACCGTGATTAGATACTACAAAGGCAATGATTGTGGAATAGGAGGACAATCATTAATAATGAGAATAAATGGTCCAGCATTTGCAGGCAATCCATACGGCACATTTTCTACTTGCGTTGGCAGTACCACTACCGTCTTGGTCACTAAACCTGGAGGCACTTGGTCGTCTGCCGATAATTCAATAGCAACCGTAAACCCATCTACAGGATTAGTTACTGGGATATCTCCTGGTCTCGTCAACATTTCCTATACTGTTCCAGGCACTTGTGGTAGTGGATATACATTAAAACAATTTACTGTTAATGGAACAACTGCAACTGGCACTATATCCGGATCAGACACAATATGTGCAGGTACATACACCATCTTTACTAGTTCACTTTCAGGTGGGTCTTGGTCGTCTACAAATCCTAGTGTAGCTACAGTAGGGGGTGACGGAAATGTACTTGGCGTCTCTGCTGGCACTACTATTATCAGTTATTACACTGCTTCTTCCTGTGGTGTAAGTACGGCTTCAAAAATCCTGACTGTATTACCTACAGTGTCGGTAGGTTCAATAGCAGGACCTGCTACTTTATGCCTAGGCACACCTACAACGTATACTAATACATCTTCAGGTGGCAACTGGACTTCCAGCAATACGTCAGTCGCTACAATCGACTCTTCTGGATTTTTAACCCCATTAGCAGCTGGTGTCACAGCTATTAGTTATACCGTTACAAATGAATGTGGTTCCACTACTACATCAATTTCTGTAACTATCAATACCGCGCCATCTCCAGATAGTATTACTGGGGCATCAATGCTGTGCTCAGGCGATACTACTTCACTACTTACTACAACAGCTACAGGTATATGGTCTTCCGCTCATCCTACAATAGCCATTGTTGACAGCTTTGGAATAGTAACTGCATTTGCTACTGGTACTGCTGTCATTAGCTACACCGTTACAAATGAATGTGGGTCGTACACAGCCACCAAATCTATTTTGGTAAATGCTACCCCATATGTTGATTCTATTATTGGTCTATCGGCTATATGCGCAGGTAGCACTACTCCTATGAGCAATGTCACAGAAGGTGGATATTGGTCATCTTCAAATGCAGAAGTAGCCAGTGTAGATAGTGCAGGTGTCGTCTTGGGAGGCACAACAGGTACTACTACTATTTCATACACAGTAAGTAACGATTGTGGTACTGTATCAGCTACAAAAACTATAACAGTAAATCCACTGCCCGATGCTGGCATGCTTACCGGTGGTGAATCTGTATGTATAGGTAGTGAGCTTACTCTATACAGCTCTGTAGAAGGCGGCACTTGGAGTAGCAGTAGTAGTTTAGTATCTGTAACTACCGATGGTAACGTAACAGGTCTATCGGCAGGAATAGCATCAATTACTTATACCGTTATCAACACATGTGGCATCGATACCGCAACTATAAACATCGCTGTAAACACAACTCCTGATGCAGGCGTTGTCACTGGCGACTCTATAGTCTGCGTAGGTACTACTGCATCGTTTAGTAATACTTCTTCAGGTGGCTCCTGGTCTTCTTCTAATGCTACAATTGCATCTGTAGGGTCTACAGGTTTAGTAGCTGGCAACACTATTGGTACTGCCATAATATCTTACAACTTAGGCAATGAGTGTGGTACCTCATCGGCTACAAAAACTATAACAGTAAATCCACTGCCAGATGCGGGCATGCTTACAGGTGGTACTTCTGTATGTATAGGTAGTGAACTTACACTATACAGTTCTGTTGAAGGCGGCACTTGGAGTAGCAGTAGCGATTTAGTATCTGTCACTACCGATGGTGATGTAACAG
>CAZRPA010000050.1:0-25187 GCA_964601855.1 uncultured Flavipsychrobacter sp.
GGGTAGCTACACTCAACTAGCCAATCCTACCACAGGGGGCACATGGAGTAGTAGCAATACTGCAGTAATTACAGTTAACACTGTAGGTAATGTATATGGTGTAGCTGCAGGTATTGAAACAATTTATTATACAGTTACTAGTGCCTGTGGTTCTGCTGTAAGTGAAACAGTGGTTACAGTCAATCCTATACCCCTTGCTGGCAGTATAGCTGGTGCTGACAATTTATGCGTAGATGCAAACACCACCTTCAGCAACCCCTCTGGCACCCTTGGTGGTGTTTGGTATAGTAGCAACCCCTCTATAGCTAACGTCAATATTTTAGGGTTGGTTAATGGCATATCTATTGGTACAGCGGTTATAAGCTACATAGTCATCAATAGTTGTTCCAATTATACTACCAAGATTGTTACTATCAATCCTTTACCTAATGCGGGCACTATTACTGGCACGCCCACAGTTACAGTATTTAGCACCATTACACTTAGCAATGCAATTACAAGTGGTACATGGAGTAGCAGTGCCACGGGTACAGCCACAGTTAGCAGTACAGGTATAGTGACTGGCGTAGCCGCAGGCACTACTACTATCAGCTACATTATTACCAACACTTGTGGCAGTGCAATAGCTACATATGTAGTAACTGTAAATCCATTAACTATAGGTATGAGTTATGGCGGTGGCAAGGTGGCTTATATCCTACTGCCCAGTGACCCTGGTTATGTAGCAGGTGAGACACATGGCTTGATAGCTGCACCGAGCGACCAAAGCACGGGTATACAATGGGGGTGTTATGGCACTACAATTGGTGGCACATTTCACGAACTTGGGACGGGGGCTGCCAATACAGCCATAGTATCTGCTGCATGTGGAGCAGGTACAGCAGCAAGGTTGTGCGAAGATCTGGTATTAAATGGCTACAGCGACTGGTACCTTCCCAGCAGGTGGGAGATGAGTAAATTATCTATTTATAAGAGCTTTATTGGTGGTTTCACTACTGGTCACTATTGGACTAGTACTGAGAGTACTGGTGAGAATAGTGCTACCAGCGCATGGTACTACAATTTAAGCACTGGCCCTATTCTAAACTACTTTAAGAACAGCTCACTCTCCGTCCGTGCAGTACGTTCCTTCTAACTACTAACCTTTTTAATTAGGATATTATCCAATTCACAGAGTTTTTATTTACACATACACAATCATTAAGTTGGCTAAGCTAGCTTTTTGATTGTGTATTTTTTTAATGAGTCATAGCATACTATTACTTTTGCATAAACACTGCCGTCTATGATCAAAGCTGGTTTTATAGTACTCACGCTACTTATGGCTGTGCTGGCGTATATGGGCACTGCACATGCAGCCTCACTAGCCTTTGCAGATAAGCGCAAACAGCACCGCGTCAAAACCAAAACAATTGTACTACTCACAGGGTGGTTATCCTACATCAGCATACTATCATTGGCAGGGGTGTTTACAGTAGGTGGGCTACCACCTCGCATACCCTTGTTGCTCATTCTGCCCGTTTTTGCTTTTATGTTCTACTTCGTTCGCAGGGCCCATTACACAGGTCTCATCACTATGGTTCCAGCATCATGGCTCGTATATGCGCAGACTTTCAGGGTGGTGGTAGAGTTGATGTTACATGGGTTGTTTTTGCAGGGTATATTACCCAAGGCAGGTACCTTCGAGGGCTACAACTACGAAATCGTAATAGCCATTACTGCCCTCGCTGTCGGTTATTGGGGCTATACTCGCCAGGTTTTACCCCGCTCGCTGGTCATATTCTGGCACTTTGCCGGCCTTACCACACTAGCTATAGTAGTTTTTATTATGATCAGTCATGCCTACATCCCCCACATCTACCCCAATCCCGAATTACTGAGAATAGAAGACTTTGGCTCATTTCCTTACACCTACCTAGCAGGTTTCCTCATGCCGCTGGCAGTATTCATGCACATACTCTCTTTGGTCAAACTATTTTCAAAGCATAAACAATAGATGTGCGTCTGTACACTAGTACAGGTCTGGTAACTGACTGCATCTCAAAATGTGGATATCTTAATCTCTGCCACTACTCCAATTGACCCAAATTGGCGCACTTTTTGCGGCATCAGTTGAGCGTAGTCTATCATCCATTACCCTATAACCCCCCAATCATTATGTCAGTATATAACACGCCCAATTCATTACAACAAATATCACTATACCACCCCTGTTTGCAGAACATCACGCTAAATCCCAACCGGCAAATGCCTACATACCGGAAAAGTGAATAGTATTGATAATCAATGAGTTACACCAAAAAGCCAAGTAATAACCGGCAAAAAACCGGCAAAAAAGAAATGAACAAAAAATATAATATATACAATGCAAACCTATCAACAAATGAAACGATGTCAGTCACAGACACGACACCTTACCACCGGCAATCGCATGCAAACCGGAAAAGTGAATATTATTGATAATCAACGACTTACGTAACAAAACGCATGAAAACACCGGCAATCGAGCCAGCACACAGCCCCTTCGGCTGTCCCTCCGCTCTCGCACTGTTTCTCGCACTAAATAAACTAAATATGATCATGAAACAACAGCAGCTATACACCTCAAATCCTGAAATTCTAAAATGTTATAAATCGTGTTCAAGACAAACAACCCCAACCGGCAAATGCCTACATGCCGGAAAAATGAATAGCATTGATAATCAATGAGTTACATCAAAAAAATACAAAATAAACCGGCAACTAACCGGCAACTAACCGGCAAATGGTGCAAACAATTTTGATGCCGAAAATAGCAGCAAAAAATGAGATAAATAAAACGAGATAAAAGCTAATGTTTGCCCAGAGGCTAATCACTAAAACAACTCAGGCATCCTAGATTTGCCATATTTCATTTTAGTTTTTTTCTTACTGGCTGCACCCGCATAGGTTACAGAAAACTCCAGTCCACCAGTGTTTTTATAAGCAGGTGCTTTATCGCTGATGTTTATGTCATAGCTCGCCGCAAACCTAAAGTCAGCATACTCCACACCCAGATAGGGTGCCACAGCATCATCATGTTTGTAGTAGCCACCTATATAAAGGGCAGTCTCTACTGGTTTAGATTTCTTGCCTGCATTTAGGTGTATACGGGCATATCCGCCACCCTGTATGTAGGTTACATCTGCCTGGTTGTGCATATAGGCGTTTATGTACAGCGCATTGGTGCCACCCAGCCCCATGGTCATACCCGCCAGTGCAGTGCCGCTATTATCCAGCCTGCTGCTATTACCCGCAAAGGCATACTCAAAAGGCTCAGTAATATGTCCGTATTTATACCCTCCAAAAACACCCAGATTGTCGCCCAGTTTGCCGGTGTACACAGCGCCTACGCTGAAGTCAGTATATAGTAGTTCTTTGTATACATCGGTTTTAGTAATAAGCACATTTTTATCTACCGTAGTAGCCTGTGCCCCAAACGATATACTATGTCTGCCACGTTTGTCTATACTTTTATGGTAGGCAAGGCTCAGTGTCGCTGATTTACTATTCCAGTAGTAGTTTTTGTTTTCTTTAAACTGCTCAAAACCATAGGCTATCCCTATCCCAAATGCATCACGCTTGGGAAGCAGGTCAGTACCTATCCGTATATCAGCCGATGCATTGACCATAGTGCTGCGCCCTTGCGTGCTATCGCCATTCATGCTCCTGAAGTTAGCATTGCCACGTATTTTGGTAGGCATCAGCCCTGCTAGTGCAGGATTGAAGGTGTGTGGCGACGAAAAGAACTGAGTAGTAAGTCTATCCTGAGCATGAGATACTTGTGGCACTAAGGCAACAGTCAATAAAGCAAACAACAATTTTTTCATCAGCAACAGATTGTTATGTAGTATATATACCCGCAAATATAATCAAATACAATTGCCATGTAGATATACTAGTACTAAAATGCAGCAATAGTAACACCAAACTGGCGCAAATGATGAGTACAGTGCTTGTATAGTAGCTGCACCTGTAGCTCATAGCCCAGCACCCCAAAGAAGGGATGTACCAATTGTAAAGCAGGGTCTTGCTCATACGCTGCAAAAAAGTCCTTTACTTCCTGTTCCAGCTCGGCTATAGCAGAAGCTAGGGTATCATGTTTTACGGCTGGTGGCTCGTCGGGTAGCAAAGAGTTAGGGGTGTTCTCCCGCATAGGTTTTTCTGTAGCCAGAAAAGCCTGCATACGGGGTATCATAGCCTCGTCTACGGCTATTGGTAATATCGTTTTGCCATTGGCTATACGCATGTAGTCGGCCATGTGTTCCACCATTTGTTGCACATTCATTTTGCCCCAAAGGCGTGTAGCATCTGGTGCCAGAGTAGCCAGTTTGGGTATATATTCGCTCTTTAGGAAGTGTATTTTTTCTTGCAGATGTTCCATTTTTAGGAGGTATGTGTGTGTATGAAATAGCCCCATATCATCCGCTGTGTGGGCAATATGGGGCTGTTAGTAGTGTTGTTATACTGTTAGTTTACATCAGTTGTTTTATCAGTGCTTCTTGTGTCATGCCCTCTGCTTCGGCCTTGTAGTTGCGCAGTATACGGTGGCGCAGCACTGGCAGCGCCATAGCTCTCACATCTTCTATATCGGGCGAGTATTTGCCATTTATCAGTGCATGGCACTTGGCACCCAGCACTAGGTATTGCGATGCCCTAGGCCCCGCACCATAAGAAAGGTATTGGGTAGTAGCAGTAGTAGCCCCCGCAGATCCCGGACGAGTCTTCTGCACCAGCCCTACCGCATACTCCAGCACATTATCGGGTACTGGTACACGGCGCACCAGTGCCTGAAATGCAATGATTTCCTCACTGCTCATTACCTTGCTTAGCGTAGGTATATGCGCACTGGTAGTATTGCGTACTATAGTTACCTCATCAGCAAAGCTGGGATAGTCTAGTGTCACCTGAAACATAAACCTGTCTAGCTGTGCCTCTGGCAATGGGTAAGTACCTTCTTGCTCTATGGGGTTTTGGGTGGCTAGTACAAAGAATGGAGAGGGTAGTTTGTGCAGCATACCACCAGCGGTTACATTGCGCTCCTGCATGGCTTCAAGCAGTGCAGACTGGGTTTTGGGAGGTGTACGGTTTATCTCATCTGCCAGTATTATGTTGGCAAATATGGGGCCTTTTATAAACTGAAATGCTCGCTGCTCGTTCAGTATCTCCGCACCTACTATATCGCTGGGCATAAGATCGGGTGTAAACTGTATCCGCTTAAACGACAGATCCAGTACATCAGATATTGTTTTTACCAGCAGTGTTTTGGCCAGACCAGGTACGCCCACTAGCAGGCTATGGCCATTGCACAGTATGGCTATGATGAGTTTTTCTACCACATCTTCCTGACCTATTATTACATTGCCTATGTTTTTGCGTATTGCCTTTACTTTTTCTTTTAGCGCGTCTGCGGCTTCTATATCTGTAGCGTACATTGTCTTGTCAGTACTTTGTTTTAGGTTGTGTGATATTGGGCGGTTTTTGTACCTGCAACCCCTATTAAACGGGAAAGTTCCATTATTTTGTGTAAACAAACAAATACTAAATACCAATGGACCTAACAATACGCGATGCACAGCAGCAGGTAGACGAGTGGATAAAGACAGTAGGGGTGCGCTACTTCAATGAACTGACCAATCTAGGTATACTGGTAGAAGAGGTAGGCGAGCTATCCAGAATAATGGTGCGCACCTATGGCGAACAGTCATTTAAAGAAAGCGATAAAAACAAAGATATGGCCGACGAAATGGCGGATGTACTTTGGGTGCTTATTTGCCTTGCCAATCAAACTGGGGTAGACCTCACTTCTGCTCTAGAAAAGAATTTTCAGAAAAAGAATATTAGAGATGCCACCCGCCATCTCAATAATGAAAAGCTAAAATAAGAGGTCAAAAGGAGAAATTACAAGCCTAAAAACACTAAATATCAGATTAGATGCTACAAAACAAATACACTGAAGAACTGATAGAAGCTGGTTGCGATGAGGCAGGCAGAGGTTGTCTGGCAGGTCCGGTATTTGCGGCATCGGTCATCCTACCTCCCGATTTTTATCATCCCTTACTCAACGATAGCAAGCAGGTAATAGAGGCACACAGAGAAAAACTAAGATATATAATAGAGCAGGAAGCCATAGCATGGACTGTAGCTAGTAGCAGCGTAGCAGTGATAGATGAAATAAACATACTGAAAGCATCATTCAAAGCTATGCATACTGCTATAGACCAACTTGCCACCCGTCCACAGTTACTACTGATAGATGGGCATATTTTTCCGGCATATATGGGCATAGTGCATCAGTGCGTAGTGAAGGGAGATGCAAAATTCACCTCTATAGCAGCCGCCAGTATACTAGCCAAAACCCACAGAGATGAATATATGTACCGCATACACGAGCAATACCCTCATTACAGCTGGGATAAAAACAAAGGATATGGCACCAAAACACACATGCAGGCTATAGCTGCACATGGCATATGTGAGCATCACCGAAAGTCTTTTGGTCCGTGTAAGTGAGGTTTGGAGTACTCACTGTGTTAGATATTAAAGCACTCAATAGTCTATTTACCTTTCTACAACTTACCCAATCACCTTCACTCAGTGCAATGTTATCATAACATTACCTGATTATTAACTTAATCATTGCGTAAAGTTGAGGTAACGATAAGATAATATTAGAAGGGGACTTTTGCACAAAATTATATCAAATGCGAAGTTTTGCACTCATTGCCTTCTTTCTGCTAAACGTCATCAATGCTTTTGCAGACGGAAAAATAGTAGGTAAAGTAAAAGATAATAAAAGTGGAGAAACCGTAATAGGTGCGGTAGTAGTAATAAAAGGTACCTCTTCTGGTACCGTCACCGACATAGATGGTAACTTTATTCTGCCAGTAGCTTCTGGCACATATACAGTAGAGGTAAAGTATGTAGGATTTCAGAACAAGGAAATAGCTGATGTAAGTGTAGAAGACGGAAAAGAAACAGCACTGAGCATAGTGCTGGAGCAAGCAAAATCGACTGAGCTGGCTGAAGTAGTGGTGAAATCGACCATGAAAAAGGAAAATATCAGTGCTATGATAGTGTATCAGAAAAATACCAACACTGTAGCACAGGTAGTATCGGCAGAGGCAATACGTAAATCTCCAGATAGAAATACTGGTGAGGTGCTGAAAAGAGTATCGTCTGCGTCTATACAAGAAGGTAAATATCTGGTAGTGCGCGGACTGGCAGACAGGTATAACCAAGCTACCCTAAATGGTGCGCTATTGTCGAGCACTGAGCCAGACCGTAAAACCTTTTCTTTCGATCTTTTTCCGTCAGGAATGATTGATAATATAGTAGTAAACAAAGCCGCCACCCCAGATCTTCCAGGTGAGTTTGCAGGTGGTTTGATACAGGTAAACACAAAAGACATACCTTCTAAAAATTTCTTCTCATTGCAAGTAGGTACTGGTGCCAACACACAAACAGTGGGTAAAGACTTTAGTTATGGCAAGGGTGGTAAACTAGATTGGTTGGGTATAGACGATGGCTCACGTGCATTGCCGTCTGGTGTGCCTGATAAAGAGAATTTCAGAAAGTTAACAGCAGCTCAACGTGTGGATCTCGCTAAGACCTTGAAAAACGATTGGGGATACGAAACGAAATCAGGTATGCCCAATGCTAACTTTCAGGCTTCTGGCGGTATCAACAAAAAAATATTCAACGATAAAACTTTGGGTGCTGTAGTAGCGGTGAGTTATAACAAACAGAACAGACGTACAGAACTTACACGTGCATTCTACAACCAGACTGTGAACACCGTAGAAAAAACATTGGATTTTCAGGAGCAGTTGTATGGTCAAGAAATATTGTGGGGTGGACTGGCTAACGTGACACTGGAGCTGAATAAGAACAATAAAATATCTCTGAAAGGATTGTGCAACGTTACTGGTTTGGATAATACACTGGTGCGTACAGGTCGTAACAACGATTTTGGTGGTGATGTAGATGCTTATCAGTTAGCATTTAGGTCAACTAATTTTACTAACGTACAATTGAATGGTAATCACTATCTGGAAAAATCAAAAATTAAACTAAACTGGAGCGGAAGTTATGTGCGTTTGTTTCAGAATCAGCCAAACTTGAGAAGGATGGAATATCGCAAGTCTGATGAGGATACAGTGTACAGAGCTACCGTGCCTACGTTCTTGCCATCACTTGCATCAGCTAGTATGTTTTACTCTACGCTGAGGGATGATATAGCTAATGCAAGTATAGATGCTGCTAAACAGTTTAAAATGTTTGGTAGAAATCAGACCTTCAAAATGGGCTACATGATGCAGTCTAAAGCCAGAGAGTTCAACTCAAGACCTTTTGGTATGACAGGTGGTAATGCGGATTTGCAATTGCTGGGACCAGACAAAATATTTGCTGCTGAAAACATAGGTATCAATGGTTATTCGCTCAATGAGCTAAGTGATAAAGACTATGATTATTCTGCTAGCAGTTTTTTGAATGCAGGTTTTGTGATGTTTGACAATGCATTCAGCGAACAATACAGATTGGTATGGGGTGTGCGTTACGAAAATTTCAATCAGACATTGAATGGTTTCAGAAATAGCCAACCAGTATCGCTAGACAAAAATGTAGGTGATTTCCTTCCTTCATTAAACTTCACTTACAAGCCTACAGAGAAAACCAATATCCGTGCTTGTGCTTCACAAACTGTTATCAGACCTGAGTTTCGTGAGTTGTCGCCATTTGCATTCTATGATTTCGAATTGCTAGCTGCTGTACAAGGTAACCCAGATTTGCAACGCACAAAAATCACCAATCTTGATTTGCGTTATGAATTGTACCCAAGGTCTGGAGAGCTAGTAACTGCGGGTGTGTTTTATAAAAAATTCATTAATCCTATTGAGCAGTTTTACAATGAGTCAGGTGTTAACACATTCTCCTTTACCTACAACAATGCACCTTCTGCCCAGAGTTATGGAGCAGAGGTAGAATTCCGCAAGCGTTTGGATGTGTTGTTTGGCAAAGCTTTTGCGCCTCTTACAGCTTTTGCTAATGCCTCTTATATCTTCAATAATGTCAATTTCGAAGTTAAAACGAATACTGGTCAGACCGTAAAAGTTGATCGCCCAATGCAGGGACAGTCACCCTACCTCCTCAACTGTGGTTTGCAGTATGATGGCGATAAGTCTGGTACCAGTGTCACTGTATTGTTCAACATGATAGGTCGTCGTATATTCCTGGTAGGTAACCAAGAGAACCCAAGTATATGGGAAGCACCACGTCCGCTTTTCGATTTTCAGGTATCACAGAAGTTGCTCAAAGACAAAGCTGGTTTGAAATTCACCATTACCGATTTGCTGAACAGAAAAGCTAATTTCTACCAGGATATTAATGGTAATAGTAAGTATGATGTAACTGGCGATTACCTGCGTATATCAAGGCTTACAGGTACTACACTATCCCTTTCTTTTGTGTACAATCTGTAATTAATATACTTACTTTTTTGGGGTTGCAGCAGGAATGTTGCAACCCTATTTTTTTGTTGTAAACCGTGGTGTTTTTATCAATTGAGAATTAGTGTTCGCTTAATGTTGAGGTAATGTTATGGTAATATTCAAAGAGCAATTTTGTAAAAAATTAAAAGCAATGAAAAAACTACTCTTCAGTATTACCGCAATATCAATCATTTTTGCGGCATCGTGCAAGAAAGATGACGACAAGACTCCAACCCCAACTCCGACTCCTACACCAACTGAGGATTCTTTGGGTTACACATTGAATGCAGACATCACAGCAAACCGTACATTGCTTGCTGGTAAAACTTACACAATGACTAATCTTGTGTATGTGAAAAATGGTGCTACACTTACAATAGGTAAAGGTGTAACTATCAAAGCTGCAAAAGGTAAAAATGCTTTGGTTATCACTAGAGGTTCTAAAATAGAAGCTGTAGGAACAGTAGATAGCCCAATCGTATTTACATCTAACGAAGCTGCTCCATCTTATGGAGATTGGGGTGGTATTGTAATGTTGGGTAAAGCAAAAACAAATACTACTTTCAACAGCCAGCCAGGTGTAGGTGAAATAGAAGGTGGTGTAAACAACTCTAACGGTGATGGTTTGTACGGTGGTACTGACGACAACGATAACTCAGGTACACTGAAGTATGTACGCATAGAGTACGGTGGATATCCTTTCCAGCCCGACAAAGAGCTTAACTCACTGACTATGGGTGCTGTAGGTGCAGGTACTACTATAGACTACGTAGAGTGTGCTTATGGTTATGACGATGCTTTTGAGTGGTTTGGTGGTACTGTAAATTGCAAACACCTTATTGCTTACAAAACTTTGGATGACAATTTCGATTGCGATTTCGGTTTCCGTGGTAATGTACAGTATGCTATATCTATAGTAGATCCAGCACAGGCTGACATCTCTGGTAGCAATGGTTTTGAAGTAGATAACGATGCTTCTGGTTCTGACAACACTCCATTTACTGCTCCAGTATTTGCTAACGTTACAATCATTGGTCCAAAAGAAAATTCAGGTACTACTATCAATAGCAACTTCAAACGTGCTGCTCACCTGAGAAGAAACTCACGTATATCTATACTGAACTCTACTCTAATAGGTTATCCTTCTGCTGGTGTATTGCTTGATGGTGTAAAATGCGCTAACAACCTGACTTCAGGCGCTATGGAACTGAAAGGTATAACAGTAGCAGGTATCACTAAATCTTTTGATACAGTAGGTAACTCATCTACAACTTTAGGTTCGTTGAATACTTATCTTACTACTACTAACCCTACATGGAACAATGCTTCTGTATCTGCTACTACTGATGCAGGTTTGAAAGCTCCATATGCTACAGGTGCGTCTTTCGACCCTACACCTAACGCTGGTACTGTACTTACGACTAACGTAGTAACAAGTTCTAAACTTACAAGCTTCTTCAATACAGTTTCTTATCGTGGTGCTTGCAGCGTAGGCGATACATGGTGGAAAACTTGGAGCAAGTTCTAAGTAATTTGTTTCCTTAACTTACAGAGTGTTAATTGATATTGGGCTGTGTTACTTTTGTAACGCAGCCCAATTCTTTTTTGTGTGTATGTGAGGCTCATGTGCTGTATATTTGGGCTCTAAAGTGTTAGGGAACAATAGCGCCAGTATAATGAAAGTAAATGTTTTAGCATTTGGTATTGCAAGGGATATAATGGGTGGCAGTATGGTAGGTGTAGAAGTGCCTAATGCATGCAGCATAGGTGTGCTTAAAGAGCTACTAACAAATTCATATCCTGCATTGACTCGTCTTTCATCTTTTACCATTGCAGTAAATGGTGAGTATGCCCTGCCTGATAGAGCAATAAAGAGTGGTGATGAGGTAGCAATTATACCACCAGTAAGTGGTGGTTGAAACTAAGTAGTAAAATGAGCCTTTATGGTAGAAGTGAAAATATTATCTACTCCAATAGATGTGTCTTATTGTGTCAATGCTGTTATGTCTCCCAGTACGGGCGGTATAGATGTGTTTGTAGGTACAGTGCGCAATGCTACTAAAGGAAATGCTGTGGTAAAGTTAGAATTTGAGGCATATGAGCGTATGGCACTAGCAGAAATGCAGAAAATAGCAAATGAAGCTATGCGTAGGTGGCAGCTTAATGCCATAGTGATACACCACCGCACAGGCACACTGATAGTGGGCGACGTGCCTGTAGTGATAGCAGTAGCAGCACCACACAGGGCTGCTGCATTTGAAGCTTGCAGGTATGCCATAGACACCTTGAAACAAACTGTGCCTATATGGAAGAAAGAAGTGTATGAAGATGGCGCAGAATGGGTAGCGGCTCATCCTTGATGCAATAGGTCATCTCCGATAATCAATGCTGCAATTTTTCGCCAAAACAAAGATCTCCAGCATCGCCTAGGCCTGGTACTATATACTTATTAGCATCTAGTTCGTTGTCTATAGCGCCCACCCATATATGTGCATTGGGTACATGCTGCCGCAGGGTGTTTATTCCTTCTTGGCTGGCTATTATGGCTACTATATGTAGTACAGATGGTTGTCCGAATGCTAATAATGAATCTATGGTTTGTACCATAGATGAGCCAGTAGCCAGCATAGGGTCGGCAAGTATCAGAGGTCTGTTGCTGAGGTCTGGGCAGGCTAAATAGCCCTGTGCAATCTCAAACTCAGAATCACTGATATGCTGCCTGTAAGCACCTATAAATGCACTATCAGCATTGCTGAAATAACTAAGTATGCCATTGTACAAAGGCAAACCAGCACGCATGATAGTGGCAATAACTGGTTGTGAAACCAATGTGCGACAGCGGGTGGAGGCAAGTGGTGTATGTGTAAGGGTATCAGTGTAGGGCAAATGAAGGCTTATATGGTAAGCAGCTACTTGCCCTATTTTGTATATATTGTTTCTAAATTGTTCTCTGTTGCCTTGTGTGGCCACATCTCTTAACTCGCGCATCCATTCTGATACCAATGAATCTTGCTCGCTGAAGTTCTTTACCATCTTCTGTTTTTTTTTGAGTATTTACATCTAAAATTACCAAACAATCGGTACACACAAAAAAGTGAAGTAAGTATCAGGTAACTTTGTTTGCTGTGATGAAAGTGATGCTTAAAACAATTATCAAGTCATGAAAAAGTTATTAGGTAAAGCATGTATGATAGGGGCAGCTGCTGTAATGATTGTTGTCCTAGCAACGGCACAAACTGAAACTAAGACGAAACAAAAAAAAGAAAAAATGATGACAGATAAAAAGATGAAAGTGGAAATATGGTCAGATATGGTTTGTCCGTTTTGCTACATAGGTAAAAGGCGATATGAGGCAGCGCTGAGTAAATTTGCACATGCAGATGATATTGAAATAGTGTGGCATAGTTTTCAGCTCAATCCGAGATTGGAGGTGAATAAGAACAATCGTGAAAGCGTGTACGAGTATCTGGCAAAGGCGAAAGGGGTGAGTTATGAACAGTCTGTAAAGATGCACGAAGGGGTAAAGGACATGGCACATGAAGTTGGGTTGGAATATAGATTTGATAAGGCAGTAGTCACTAACTCGCAGAATGCCCATAGGGTGATGCAGATGGCTCAAAAACATGGGTTGGGGGATGAGGCAGAAGAGTTATTGTTCAAAGCCTATTTTATAGACGGTAAAGACCTGAACGATGCTGCAACTCTGGTGCAGATAGGGGTAGCAATAGGGGTGGATGCCAAGGCCGTAGCTGCTATGCTGGCTAGTGATGACTACATAAAAGAAGTAACAGAAGATATGCAAGAAGCAGGTAAACTGGGTATTAACGGAGTGCCGTTTTTTGTATTCGACAGGAAGTATGCAGTGTCTGGAGCCCAGCCTGTAGATACGTTTTTGCAAACCTTGCAGGCTGCACACGCAGCATGGCAAAAAGGAAAGTAGGAGTATTTTTAGAATAACTGATTTGTAACAGTTATTTGCAATATGCTAGTGATTACCTTGTGGCAAAAATTAGGTAAAGGCAGTAAAGTGTGTATATTTAAGACATCTTTTGTTTTTGCAGGATGAATAGTTATTTTGCATTTAAATAGGCAACATTAAACCTTCGATTGTTTATGAAGAAGTATTTTGTATTGATATGTTGTCTTGTGTTTTTGCCGTTGTTGTCTATATCACAGGAGGAAAAACATAATTTCCCTTTGCTTTTAAATAAAGCAAAGGATGTAGCTGCCAAAGTAGAAGTGTATTTGTCTGCAATCAACTACTACAGCAACAAAAACGTAGATTCTATGCAGCATTATAGTGATGCTGGAATCTCTTTTTGTAAAAATAATAATTATATACTGGGCGAAGGAAAGATAATTGCACAATTGGCATTAATTGACGATGGTCAGGGGCGTATCAATCTTTCGATACAGAGAGTGAAATACGCATTGGGAATATACAGGCAAGAAAAATACACTGCTGGAGTAGCCAACTTGCTCAGTAATTTGGGGAGTTTAGAGGCGTCAAAGGGTAATTATAAAGTGGGGGTAGAGTATTTTCTAGAATCTATAAAATTGCATGATAGTTTAGGTAGTAACAATGGATCGATGATAGCCTATATGAATATGGGCAGTATGTACCTGATGTTTGATGACCTTAAAAATGCAGAAAAATATCTTAAAATATCTGCCAATTATGCCAAAAAAATTGATTTGAATGATAAAGTGATAAGTCTGTACAACCTATTAGGCGTATTATATGCAATGAAGGGGCAGAATGATAGTGCATTGATAACTTTCATGGATAATCTGGAGAAGAGTAGTGAAAAACGCTTTGTAGAATCCCACGTAGAGTGTTTGTCATATTTAGGTAACTATTATTTTGAAAATAAGGACGACAGAAGAGCAATCAATTATCTGGAAAAGGGTTTAGAATTAGCTGCGAAAAGTGACATGATGGAGCTCAAGTCAAATTTACTAGTACAAATCGCCATGATTCATGCAGACAAACATCCTGAGCTAGCTATTCCTTTACTGCAAGAAGCCACTTCGATTACCAAAGAAATGGGTAATCAATCGTTTTTGATTACAATTTATGAGGCAGAAGCAGACATGCTAAAGCGAATGAATAACTACAAGGTAGCGCTGGAGCTCACTGAGAAAAAACAAAAGATAAAAGATAGTTTATTCAGTATCAACAAAGCAATAGAATTAACAAGTATTACCACTACTCATGATCTTGAGAAGAGCAACCTTAAAGTGCAGGATCTGGAGCGAATAAGTGAGCGCAATGCTACGCAGAGAAACTCTCTGATAGTGATAGCTAGTGTAGTACTATTGTTACTTATAGTGACTCTTTATTATTTCAGGAAGATGGATGCAATGAATCGTCAACTAAACAAACAGCAAGCAGAACTTCAGGACCTTAATAACATGAAAGATAAGTTGTTCTCGATAGTGGGTCATGATTTGCGTGGGCCAGTAGCGAGGTTGCCGGTATTGCTAGACGTATATGAAGACCCCGATACATCAGCCGAAGAGAAGAAATATTTGTTAGATAGCCTAAGAGAACACAACAAGTCGCTGATGGAGATGCTCGATAAGTTGTTATTCTGGGGTCAATCTTT
The DNA here is from genome assembly GCA_964601855.1 of uncultured Flavipsychrobacter sp. Lineage (GTDB taxonomy): Bacteria > Bacteroidota > Bacteroidia > Chitinophagales > Chitinophagaceae > Nemorincola. Next base: position 15,119 of record CAZRPA010000050.1, read on the forward strand.
AGTAAAGGGAATAAGAATGCAGGCACAAGTACTGAACGTAAACGAAATAGTACGCCAAAATATAGAGCTTAAAAAACTCGCACTTCAAGAGAAGGCTATAACCATTACAGACAATGTGCCACAAAACTTAAAGGTGAATGTGGATATTACCCATTTTGATTTTATAGTCAGAAATTTGATATCAAACGCTATTAAATACACCTTTAATGGAGGAGCTATAACGATAAGTGCCGATGCCGATAAAGTGCCAGGATTTGTAGTGATGTCAGTAAAAGATACGGGCACTGGTATAGCTGCCGATGTGCTGGCCAAAGTGTTTGCTCCTGAACAAAGTATACCAGGCACAGCAGATGAGAAAGGTACTGGCATAGGATTGATGTTGTGTAAAGAATTTGCGTACCTGAATGGTGGAGATATATGGGCAGAAAGTGAGGAAGGACAGGGTGCAACTTTTTACTTTAAGGTGAAGAAAGCCTAACGCATCACGCTTTAACATACCATGACGGTATGTTTCTGTATATTTGAAAAATGAATAAATTATCAGTAACAATGAAAACAACTTTAGTAGTAGCCCTTTCTGCGGCTTTGGTAACAGGAATGTATGGATGTAAGAAAGATAATCCTGCCCCATCTAACAGTGCAAACGTAATGTTCGTGAACGGATGTGCAGGTACCTTGCCTGGTATAGATACCAAGCTGGATAATATAAATGTATCTGGAGCGGCTAATATTTCTTTTGGCAATAACTCTGGGTACAAGAATGTAAAAGCAGGTACTGCTATTAATATTGCTTACTACCTGACCAATGTAGGTACACCTGTTACCAGCAGTACTGTCAACATAACAAAGGATCTACATTATACAGCTTTTTCTGGTGGTATCATTACCGCTCCTACATTTGTGTTTGTACAAGATGATATGACAGCGCCGGCCAATAATACTGCCAAGATAAGGTTTGTAAACCTATCTCCCGATGCTATGAGCGTAACTGCTAATGTGCAGAATAATGTAATAGATTCTGGTGTTACTTCGCTAGAGGTTACTCCTTATTTGTCTGTAACGGCGGGCTCTTATGACCTTAAAGCAGGCGATCCTAGCAACATAAACACTGTTGTGAACATAGGTAGTGCGCAGACGTTGGCTGCAGGCAAAATATATACACTGATGCTTACAGGTACGGTATCTGGCACTGGTGTATCAGCACTTAAGTTGACATTGATAAACAACAACTAGAGCATACTTGTTGACCTTAAATAGGTTCACTTAGTCAGCCCTCGCTTTTGCGAGGGCTTTTTTGTTGCAAAACAAGATTCAGCTAATAGGGATACTGGATATCTGCCAATGAGCTAGATTAGTACAAGGTTTACTAATCTACATTGTGGAATCTTGTTTTTCTTTTAGCTGTTGTACATAGTTCACCGCGTTTAGTATCATATCGCTGGTGATGAAAATGAGGCTGCCCTTGGGTGCTGTGCTGAATGCGTAGTCAACTGCCTCAGTTTCTTGCTCTATAACAGTTGTTTTTTTAGAGGGGTCTATGTTGCGTATGCCTTTCAGTACAAGGTCGATAATTTCCTGTCCTGGACGCCCCCTGAGCGATATGTCTTGCCTTATTATCAGCTCGTCGAATATGGTAGCTGCTTCCTCGGCCAGGCGTATAATGTCTTCATCACGCCTATCGCCAGTGCCAGCAATGATGGCTATCTTTACTGTAGCCTCAAAACTTGTCACTAGCTTACTGATGGCTTTCATGCCATGCGGATTATGGGCAAAATCTACTATAACCGAAAAGTCGCGGAATTGAAAAATGTTCATACGACCCGGTGTGAGTGCTACCGACGGCTTAAAATTCCTCAATGCAGTTCTGATATCTTCTATATTTATACCCACGAGAAACGCGGCTAGTGCGGCTGCCATTGCATTTGAGATATTGAATTCTGCTTTGCCGTTAAACGTGATAGGAATGTTGGAGCATGTCTCTAACAGTATTTTTTCTGTGCCACAAATGATGGTTAAGCTGCCGTTTTCGGGTACTATAGCTATGCCGCCATTAGCACAATGAGTTGTTATTCTTGGGTTATCGGGATGGTGCGAAAAATAAGCTACTCTGCAACTTAGTTTTTCGTGAATGGCATATACTAGATCGTCGTCGGCATTTAGTACTGCATAACCCTCAGGCTTTACGGCAAGGGCAACTCTAGCTTTTACATCTGCTAGCTGTTGCAACGTATTGATCCCTTTAAGGTCGAGGTGATCTTCGGCCACATTGGTGATTATGGCCACATCGCAATGATCAAAGGCTAAGCCCGAACGCAAGATACCGCCACGGGCACACTCCAGTACAGCAAAATTTATTTCTTCGTTTCTCAGCACCGCAGCAGCAGAAATTGGACCACTACAGTCGCCTTTTTCTACCAGTTCTTCATTTATATAAATGCCATCGCTGCAAGTAAAGCCTACTTTATATCCTGCTTGTGTAGCTATGTAGGCAGCCAGTCGGGTAGTGGTGGTTTTGCCGTTGGTGCCTGTTACTGCTATGATAGGTAAGTGATGGGCGGTATCTGCAATTGTGTTGTTGATTTGATGTTCGCTGGTTAGTGCAGCTTGTACATTAGTACTCAGGTTTTCGCCCATTTTTGATTTGAATTAATGCATACAAAGTACAGAGAAAAACTATCATCTCACCGTGCTAAAAAGAATATTGTGTTAATTTTTAATTTTGGACAGGTTGATAGTTTTATGCGTTTCATGTGCTTATATGTTTTGGGTGGGGGTAGAGGGGAAGAAGGGAAGAAGCAACAGTATGGTATAAAACTAGAAAGCCCCTGCATTTGCAGCCGCTTTAAGTGATTCCGTTGGGACTCGAACCCAAGACCCTCCCGATGAAAAATCGGGATGCTCTACCAACTGAGCTATCGAGATAAAAAACCTTACGCTATAAAACTAAAAAGCCCCTGCGAATGCAGAGGCTTTAAGTGATTCCGTTGGGACTCGAACCCAAGACCCATACATTAAAAGTGTATTGCTCTACCAACTGAGCTACGAAATCAATATTTTAAGAAATATTTTCAAATTACTTCGAACCTCAAGACCCTCCCGATAAAAAATCGGGATGCTCTACCAACTGAGCTACGAAATTAATATTTTAAGAACTATTTTTTGCTTTTTCTGTGCCGCCTCGCTTCCGAATTGGAGTGCAAAGATAGGGAAAACTTGTTTCCTGCAAAATATTTTTGAAGATTTTTTTAAACTTTTTTTCAAGAGCCGCTACCAGCAAGGGAATGCAGGAATGTGTGCCCTATTTGGCTTAGAAATTAAAGAGCAATTTTACATTGATAAGTCGTGATGTAAGCCTATTGGGTACTGCATATCTGTTGCTGGTACTCTGGTCTTGTATCCAGGTGTATGATAGGGTATTCTGTATGCTAAGCAAGTTAAATACTTCAAGACTAGCCCATACACTTTTGAGGTTATTGTAGAAGCTATGCGCCCGGTATTCTCTGGCATTGGCATCGAGTAGGAGGGCAGAGAAACCAATATCTACGCGTTTATAATCGGGTATACGTAGTGTGTTCTGAAACAGCTGACCTTGTGGTGGACCTACAGGTAAACCACTAGAGTAAAGGATATTGATATGTGCTTTGAAATTTTTGTTTTTTGGAAGGTAGTCTTCAAAGTACATCCCAAGCATGAAACGCTGGTCGGTAGGGAGTGGGAAGTAATTGTCATATCCTGCTATAGATGGGCTATCTGTTATTTTTTGCTCGGCCTTCAGTATACCTATGCTAATCCATGAGGTGGCATCTTCTACTAGGTCGCCATACAGGCGCACCTCTCCACCATATACACGGCCTATAGAGTTGTTTTTGCCGGTGTAGCGTATGCGTACATTGTCATATCTATATGGGTCTAGGTCCCACAGGTATTTGTAGTACCCTTCACCTGTTACCTTGAATGGACGATTGAACATCTTGAAATTATAGTCTGTGCCCAATACCGTTTGTATAGATTTCTGAGCCAGTAATTGTTTGTTCACATTTCCCAGCAAATCGCGCATCTCGCGGTAGAAAGGTGGTTGCACATACTTACCTACTGAGAATTTGATAACTGCATCGCGGGTGGCAGATCTTGGGCGATAGGCTAGTTGTAAACGTGGGCTTACCACAAATTCATTGTTCAGAAAGCTATGATTGAAACGTACACCTGCTGTCGCTGTAAGTCTGCCAGAGTCGAAGCTGATATAGTCTTGCACAAAACCACTCAGGCGCACATAGTTGAAGTTGGATGAAGAGTGGAAAAAGCTTGCCATTGTTAGTTTATCAGGATTGTAGGGTTGTGAGAATGCTGCCGAGTCGCGACGTTCCCACTCATGCAGGTCATCAGCGATGCCAGTCATAGTAGTATTAGCGCCAAACTGTATGAGGTTGTTTTTGGCTTCGTAAGTGCCTCTGATGCCTACATCGCCCACATTAACATTGAGGTAGTTTCGGGCAAAGTTTTGAATACCACCAGCACCTAGGTACGTTTTTATTTGTCCAAAATCGCGTTTGCCCATATCTGTTTGCAACTCGCCTAGCAAGTAGGCACCGCTGATGTCGTAGGTTTCGTATTCATTAGTACGAAACGCAGAACCTAAAAACTTCAGGCGTAGTTTTGATCCTTCTCTATGATGTGTGGCAGAAATTCCACCAAATCGAGAGTCGAATTGATCGAACTCACCCCCTTCATAAAATACACTTAACTGATAAGCCTGATTGAGTACACCAAAGCTGGAGGTAGAACGTTCAGGAAAAAAGGTAAATCTGTTGCGAGCATAGTTGCCTATGGCTTCTAGTTCCCAGTTGTTGCCCAGCTTGTAGTTGATGAGCGCCTGAATGTCGGTGAACGACGGGTTATAAATACCCTTAGTGGGTTGTGAGCGCAGCACATACTGATTGCTTTTTTGCCTGGCACCTATCAGATAGGTAAGTTTTTGGTTTTTAGATGCTCCCTCCAGGTGCATGCTTGCCCCTAGCAAACTGGTAGTAACAGAGCCTCCAAACTCCTTTGGTCGTTTGTAAGCTACATCCAGCACACTACTCATCTTGTCGCCATACTTTGCCTGAAAACCACCCACAGAAAAATTGACATTTGACACAAGGTCAGAGTTGACAAAGCTCAATCCCTCTTGCTGACCGGTACGAACCAGAAATGGCCTATATATTTCAAAATCATTGACATACACCAGGTTTTCATCAAAGTTGCCCCCACGCACACTGTACTGCGAAGTCAGTTCGTTGTTAGACCCTACTGCCAGCTTTATCATGCCCTCTACACCGCCTATAATGCTAGGCATGTACACCGCCTTACTTACATCCAGATACACAGACCCGGCCTCAGCGCGTTTGCGCTGATCCTTGACTGTAAATTCTTTTAATTCTGTTGATTTTTTAGGTTTCAGTTGAATGTCTATGGTGCGCATGCTACCGGGTGCGAGTTGCAATTGTCTGCGCACCACATCGTGCCCGGCTGAATAGTATACCATTTTCACCACTTTACCGGCAGGTATCTCTAGCCAGTAATACCCTTTTTTGTCAGTGTAAGACCCCATGCCGGTTTCTTCGTCGGCTACTAATACTTGCTCCACGGGTTTATCTCTGTCATCTCTTATCAGCCCAGATACTTTGGCGGTTTGTGCAGATGCATAGGTGCTACATAGCACAAGCACAAAAGCCCATATATAGCCCTTTGCCTTGCTGCTGCCTGATAGATAAGCCCAATAACTACTTGTACGCACAATGGCACTGAACATCATTTGCTCTTTCACATTATGTATAGCGCATTGCAGTTTTTGTGTTGTCATAAATCCAGATAATACCCCCGACAACCATACATCGCAGATATGTAATAACAATATAGTGATAAAACAGTTTTACCTAACTGTAGCAATAGTATAAACGAAATGAAAATAAGATTATTTCGTCAGCTCCTTCAATTTTTTTATTGTTGCAGTTGGGTCTGCTGCCGCAAAAACAGTGTTGCCAGCTACCAGTACATCTGCACCTGCCGCTACTATGTCGGCAGCATTGTCCAGAGTCACACCACCGTCTATTTCTATCAGGGTATGTGCACCGGCAGCTGTTATCATTTCTTTAGCCTTTCTTATTTTGGCGTAGGTAAGTGGCAGGAATTTTTGTCCCCCAAAGCCAGGATTGATACTCATCACCAGTAGCAAATCTATTTCGTGTATGATGTCCTGCACCATTTCTACTGGTGTGTGAGGGTTGATGGCTAAGCCTGCTTTCATGCCTAGTGCGCGTATAGAGGTAAGTGTGCGGTGCAGGTGGTAGCCGGTTTCGTAGTGAACAGTAAGGTAGTCGGCGCCTGCTTTTTTGAAATCTTCGAGATATCGCTCAGGGTCTTCTACCATCAGGTGCACATCCAGCGTTTTCTTTGCGGTGCGCTTCATGTGTGCTATGATGGGCATACCATAACTGATGTTGGGTACAAATCTGCCATCCATCACATCCAGATGAAACCAGTCGGCCTCGCTATTGTTGATCATTTCAATTTCTGCACCCAGATTCAGAAAATCGGCGGAGAGCATAGATGGTGCTATAAGAGCCATAAAAAGTAAGATTGTGTTGTTATGAGTAATACATAGGTCACCTGAAAATGACCAGTAGTGTTAACGTTGTTATTTTTGTTTTACCAACCGTTTCAGTGCCTCACGTGGGTTGGCATAGCTGGTGTCCAGCCTTTGAGCAGTACGATAGTCGGCTACAGCATTGGCAAGGCTATCCATTATTTCGCTACACAGCCCTCTATTGTAATATGCATACGGATTAGAAGGATCGGTTTTTATAGCCAAATCATACTGCCGCCATGCTTTTTGTGTAGAGTCTTCTTGTAGTAGTATATACCCCATATTGAAATAGGCATCTGTGTATCTGCGATTGCGCAAGATGCATCTGCGATATTCGTTTTTGGCTTTTTGGTAATCTTTCATTTCCTGATAAAAAACACCTCTAGCAAAAATCGGGAAAACATCTGTAGTGTCCATGGCGTAAGCATTATCCAGATATTTCATGGCTATTGCGTCGCCCTTAGCACTATGCAAGATGCCTAGCTGTACTACCGCCTCTCGGTAATCTGGCGCTACTTGCACCGCTGTTTCGAAGGTAGATATGGCTCTGGCAGTATCTTTCATGTCTTTGTATATCATACCTTTCAGGAAATAGGCCTCTGGGTCATATACATTCTTTACCAGTACCAGATTAATTTCTGCAAACGCTCTGGGATAGTCTTGCAGATACAAAAACAGTTTAGCTATTTTGAGGTGTGCCTTACGGTCATCTGGCTTTAAGGTTATGGCTTTTTGTATCCATTCTATAGATCCGGTAATGTCTTTACTTTCAAACAATAGGTCGCCTACTGCACTGAAATATTCAGCCTTGCTGGAGTCTAAGGTGGTAGCTTTTTTGTAGTCTTTCAGAGCTAGTGTGTCTAACTTCATCTTGTGAAGTGCACGACCACGCTCAAAGTATAAAGAAGCTTGCGAAGGGGCTTTAGCTATTTCTTCGGTGAGACTTTTCAGTGTAGCATCTTCTTTAAATATAGGATTGTTACTGGCATGATCTGTCACAGAAGAGGTGTCGTCTTTGCAGGCAGCAAAAAGTAAGATTCCCAATAAAAAAGGAAAACACTTGTTAAACAGGCTTTTCATCCGGCAAAAATATCGAAAAGTATATTGCCAAAGCATAATTATTACATCATAACTAGTCTACCAAACATTATTTGATAGTAGTGCAGCTTTTAAGCGTGTGGTGGTGTTATTTTTTTATTTCTGCAAGAAACAACTCCAGTGCTGCTACCATTGACGGTGCATTTGGGGCTGGGGCTTTGATATCTAATCTTAGTCCTATGTCTTCAATAGCCTTAGAGGTAGTAGGGCCAAAAGCACCTACCATTGTGCCATTTTGTTTAAAATTTGGATCGAATTCGAAAAGCGTTTGAACACTAAACGGACTAAAGAAAACAATTATATCATAGCTAACCTTCATTATCTCAGTGATGTCGTTAGATACCATTCGGTACAGCGTAACGTCTGAGTACTTGATGTTGTGCTTTATAAGGTGCTGCGCTATGTCGTTTTTGGCATTGTCTGATACGGGGAGTAAGTATTTTTCGCTTTTGTGTTTGGTTATTACGTCTTGTAAGCCGGCAGAACTACCATCGGCAGAGAAGAAAACTTTACGCTTGCGATACAGTATGAATTTTTGAAGATATAAAGCTACTGCTTCAGTAATGCAGAAGTACTTCATGTCTTGAGATACCTTTACTTTCAGTTCTTCACATATCCTGAAGAAGTGGTCAACAGCATACCTGCTGGTAAATATAATAGCCGTATGCTCAGTTATGTCAATTTTTTGTTTGCGGAAATCTTTGCCGCTCAGTCCTTCTACGCGTATGAAAGCGTGAAAGTCGAGGGTAAGCTCATGTTTTTTAGCTAAATCAAAGTAAGGGGACTTGTCGGTCTCTGGCCGTGGCTGAGTTATTAATATACGGCTAACCTTTAGTTCCTTTTTGTCACCATCTTTTTTTTTCGAACGAACAACTTTGGCCATATAAAAGAATTATCGGGGTTTAGCACAGGAAAAAAGTGATATCGATCCTAAAATTCAATCTAATAAAACATCAATCCTTTAACTAATATCTTCATCAAAACTGCCAATGGCAATAATTCCGAGGCGCAAAGGTACATAAAAAAATGAAATTTACTGTACTGGAAGAATGAACCGAATACTTGCCAAGATCTTATATACCGGTTGAGCAATAAAATGCCTGATGTAATGAAAGATATCACCACTATTTGCCTTGCAAGATTATGATCGGCGAAGGCGAGTATAATGATAAAAGGAATCAGTGTAATGGCCAGTATTTTGTTGATAAGAAAGACATTAAACAGGTAATGCTCTGTGATGCCCTCTAACCTGAATGCCCATCCGCTAAACCTAACTGCCGAATACTTAATGACATATATAAGCCCTGTACCCACTATGAGCATTATAATAAGTAAAGACGGTGGTATAACACCCGACCTTATAGGGGTAAAATAACGTACCACGTAGTACATATAGGCACCACCTGCAAATGCGAAAAATATATTCATTAAAAAATTGGGAAGGCCGGCTCCTTGCAGTTGGTCTTTTAATTGACGATTACTAAGGGTAGGATTCCAGAATGCCCGCCATAGGTTGCCGAAATATCTGGTGTCCATATATCTGATAAGGCCTAATATAAGACACAATGTGAGCAGTAAGTAGAAATCTGATGTCTGAGAAATGTACTTATGTGGCGACTGTATATCGCTTATTATGTAGGGGCTATCTAGCATAGGGTGGGCAGCCAGACAGCTATCTGCTGCCGCCTTTGCAGACTGCAGCAATACCTGTGGTGATGCTAGCGTGTCAATACCATAATCGGTAGGGTTGACTCCAATTGCAATTGCATTTACACTAAACAATAAAACAAATAAAAATAATACCCACCGCATGCTTGCGCACAAAATTAACCTTTAAAGGCAAGCCTGCTTACAATGTAAGGATGTAAGGTGCAATATATTTATCCACGCAGTGTCAATATCGCAAACAGTCGTTGGTGTAGCAGCAAATTACTTGCCCTTGAATACTGGTTTTCTTTTTTCTAAGAATGCCTGCACACCTTCTTTGAAGTCATAGCTGGCTCCAGCCTTGACTTGTGTGTTTTTTTCAGCGTCTAATTGTTGCTCTAAAGTATGGTTATAGGTCTGATTGAGTAAACGTTTGGTAAGGCCTATGCCCAATGTAGGCATTTGTGCTAGCGAAATAGCCATTTTGCGGGTTTCTGTCTCAAAATCTGTATCTGCATAGCACTTGTATATCATTCCCATACTTACTGCCTCTGCGGCAGATACTTTATCGCCGGTCATCATAAGTGCAGCGGCACGCTGCATGCCTACCAAGCGGGGTAAGAAATAGGTGCCGCCACTATCTGGTATCAATCCTATTTTGCTGAATGCTTGTATGAATGAAGCACTTTCTTTAGCCAA
>CAZRPA010000051.1:0-24472 GCA_964601855.1 uncultured Flavipsychrobacter sp.
TTCTTTTTATTAGGCAATCTCCGTGCCGGTCTTATCGTATCTTCTGTTATTCCGCTATCTATGTTGTTTGCCATCATATTGATGAACATGTTTAAGGTAGATGGTAATCTGATGTCGCTGGGTGCTATAGACTTTGGATTGATAGTAGATGGGTCTGTGATAGTGGTAGAGGCAATATTGCACCAGTTTGCACATTCCAAAAGTTTCAGAGGAATGACTAGGATAGAGCAGCCACAAATGGATGCTGAGGTAGGAAAGTATACTGGAAGTATGATAAAATCAGCAGTATTCAGCCAAATAATCATACTTATTGTGTACTTGCCCATATTATCGCTGCAGGGTATAGAGGGCAAAATGTTTAAGCCCATGGCATATACTATAGCCTTTGCTATACTGGGTGCGTTTATATTATCTGTTACTTATGTGCCTATGATGGCTGCTCTGTGCCTCAATAAAAACCTGAGTCATAAACAAACTATTACAGACAAGCTGATAGTGTGGCTGGAGCGTAAGTACCGCCCAATGTTGCAACGTGTTATCCAGTTCCCGGTTACGGTAGTGGCTGCCACCCTATTGTTGTTTGCAGTGGCAGTGGTTTTGCTAGGTAAAATGGGTGGTGAGTTTATACCCCAGTTGGAAGAAGGCGACTTTGCAGTGGAGACAAGATTGCTCACAGGTAGCAACCTCAGCAATACCATCAACTACACCCAGAAGGCTTCTAAAATACTACTGGACAGTTTTCCGGAGGTAGAGAAGATAGTAACCAAAATAGGTAGTGCGGAGGTACCTACCGATCCCATGCCTTTTGAGGCGGGCGATATGATATTGGTATTGAAAGATAAAAAGGAATGGACATCGGCTACCACATTTAGCGAGCTTAGTGCTAAAATGACTACTGCGTTGGAGGCAGTGCCAGGCATTACTGTAGGGTTTCAGTTCCCGGTACAAATGAGGTTTAATGAGTTGATGACTGGTGCCAGGCAAGATGTGGTTTGCAAGATTTTTGGTGAAAATCTGGATACACTCACACACTATGCACACAAGCTAGGAGATATGATAAAAACAGTAGACGGTGCTATAAATATCTACGAAGAAAAAGTAAACGGTATGCCACAGGTAGTAATAAAATATGACAGAGAAGCCATGGCCAAATATGGGCTGAATGTGAGCGATATAAACCGGGTAGTAAATACTGGGTTTGCAGGTCAGGTGGCAGGTCAGGTTTATGAAGGAGAGCGAAGGTTTGACATGGTAGTGAGGTTAGCAGGCGATAAACGAAGCAACATTACTGACATCAGAAACTTGCAGATTAATACCAGTCAGGGGGCGCAGATACCACTATCCATGGTAGCATCTGTAGAAGAAATAGAGGGGGTAAACCAGATACAACGTGAGCGCGGTAAACGGAGAATAGTAATAGGGTTCAACATACAGGACAGAGATGTGCAAACTATAGTAAAAGAGTTGCAACAAAAGGTGCAAGAGAAGTTAAACCTCCCTCGTGCATACACTATTACTTTTGGTGGCTCATTCGAGAATATGACAGCAGCCAAAGAACGATTGGCGATAGTAGTACCAGTGGCGCTGCTGCTCATTTTTTTGTTGTTGTATTTTGCTTTCAGTTCTGTGAAGCAAGGGCTTCTGATATATACTGCTATACCATTGTCGGCTACTGGGGGCATAATAGCTTTATGGTTCAGAGATATGCCATTTAGCATATCTGCAGGTGTTGGGTTTATAGCTCTTTTTGGGGTGGCTGTGCTTAATGGTATTTTGTTGGTTTCAGAATTCAACCGGCTGAAAGCTGAGGGCTGGACTGATAGTGTGCGGATAGTGGTACATGCAACCAGAAGCAAGTTGAGGGCTGTTCTTATGACTGCGTTGGTGCCTTCTTTGGGCTTTATACCTATGGCTATAAGTACCGGTGCAGGTGGTGAAGTGCAGAAACCATTAGCCACTGTTGTGATAGGTGGGCTCATCATTTCTACATTGCTCAATCTGTTTGTACTGCCATTGTTGTACCTGATTTTCGAGAAAGGATTCAGATTTAATAAGAAGCCTGTTGTAGCAATTACCTCCATGCTATTACTGGTACTATTTGCTCAGAGTAATGTACTAGCACAGCAGCCCATCAGCTTATCTGCAGCAATAGATTCTGCCAGCCGTCACAACCTGATAATACAGGTTGCAAACACAGAAGTAACCTACTATGAAGCTCTGAAAAAAACTGGTGTAGATATTGATAAAACACAGCTACTGGGCGAATATGGCAGATACAACAGTCGTGCGCTGGACAATAGATTTGCCATATCTCAGTCGGTGCAATTTCCTACTGTGTACAAACACCAGAATGCAATAAACAGGTCAAATATATTGTTGAGCCAATCGGGTAGAGAACAAAAAACACTAGAAGTAAAAACTGGTGTGAAACAGTTGTTTTATCAGTTGTTATTATTGGCTGAAAAACGGAAACTATTACAAGAAGCAGATAGTATTTATAGTGGATTTATGATTAAAGCCAAACAACGATTTGCTCTCGGAGATTTGGATGTGGCTGAGTATTCCACTGCAGAGAATCAGCGATTACAGATCACTGAGCAGTTGCAGTCATTAGCTACAGACTATAGTATCCTACTACAACGGTTCAATGTGTTATTGAATACAGGCATTGTTATGGTGCCTGCTGGCGACTCAGTAGTGTACCCGTTGTCTGGTGCGCTTTTTGGTGGCTTTACTGCCGATGTTAGTCAGTCACCGATTGTCCAGCAGTACCAGCAAAGAACCATACTGGCAGACCAGCAAAGAAAGTTGGAAGCAGCCAAACTACTTCCTTCCATTAGTGGTGGCTATAGCAATACCTCCATTACTGGTTGGCAAAATACTACGGGCACTGATGAATATTACGGACCAGAAAAACGTTTCTCATTCGCCAATATTGGTGTAGGTATTCCCGTGTTTTATGGTGCACAAAAAGCCAGAATAGCTGCTGCTGAAATACAGATAAGACAACGCACGGAAGAGTTGGAAACTGCTAAGCTGCAACTATCTACAGAGCTTCAAGCAGCAGTGAAAATATATACTCAGCGCAAAAAATCTGTACTGCTTTATCAGGCCAGTATGCTACCCAATGCCGCAGCAATTATTAATGCTGCCAACAAAAAATTGATGCTCGGAGAGATAGGTTACCTCAACTGGACAATACTTATCAATCAGGCAATGCAGGTACGGAATGACTATTTCAATATTGTAGAACAAATGAATGAAGCAGCAATTAAAATGGAACAATTAGCTGCTGTAAACTAATAAAACGATACTCATGAACAAGAACATAACAATAGTAGTGTGTAGTGTCTTATTATTGGCATCATGCACTGATCCCAAACAGCCTGCTGGTAAGGCTTTGAGCACAGACAGTGTAGCTGTAAGTGAAGTGATACAACTCACTGCAGAGCAGCTGAAAAATGCAGGTGTAGTTACTGGTTTGCCCACCAAAAGAAGCATGCATAGTCACATAAAAGTAGCAGGTACTACTGAGGTGCCTCCACAAAGTATTGTATCGGTAAGCATAGCACTTGGTGGCTATGTAAAGAAGATCACTTTGCTGCCCGGAGAACATGTAGCAAAGGGTAGTGTGATGGCTATGGTAGAAGACCAGCAGTACATTCAGCTACAACAAGATTATCTTACAGCCAAAAGTAAGCTGGAGTATTATGAAGCTGAATACTCCAGACAACGACAACTGAACGAGACAAAAGCTGCTAGCGACAAAGTGTATCAGCAGGCAAAAAGCGACTATGAATCACAGCGCATATTGCAACGCTCGCTAGAGCAAAAGCTGTTGCTAGTGGGTATCAACCCTGCATCTTTAAATGAGGGTAATGTTTCCAGAAGCGTCAATATCTATGCTCCTATAAGTGGCTACGTAACCAAGGTAAATGTGAACAACGGTAAGTATGTAAGTGCTACTGATGTACTCTTTGAATTGGTGAACCCTGAGGAGCTTCATCTTACACTCAATGTATTTGAACAAGATGCTGCAGCCATTGCTATTGGGCAAGTAGTACAGTGTTTTGCCAACAATAATCGCCAAAAGCAATACACAGCAAAAGTACACTTCATAAACCCTAGTATAGGTAATGAAAGATACACTGAGGTGCATTGCGATTTTGTGAATGGTAATAAGCAACTATTGCCAGGTATGTACATTAATGCCGAGATAGAGGTAAGCCGTAAGGACCTGACTTGCCTGCCTGAAGAGGCTATAGTGAGGTGGGAGGGTAAGGATTATGTATTTGAGGAAACTGGACAAGGTAAATACAAGATGTGCAAGGTAGTAACGGGCATGGCTGATAGTGGATTTGTTGCTATCACAGAAGGCCTACCTACTGGCAACATAGCAGTCAGCAATGCTTATGCTTTGCTGTCTAAGTTGAAGAATAATGCTGAGGAGTAATGATGTTACAGATGTGCCACAATGCCCAGGAGCCAATTGGTTCCTGGCATTGGTCTGTAGCCTGCTACAGAGTATTGTTCGTTCCATACATTATTTACTTGCGCACTTAGTTGCAGTATCCTGCCTCTGAATGGCTTTGTGTATAGCAACTGTATATTGCCACATTGATACGGTGTTAGCCAGCTACTTTCATCAGTTGTTATAAATCTGTAGCCGGTATAAGCATGGTTGTAGTTGATATACAGTCCGCTGTAAGATAACCCTATGTTCATACGGTAGTTGTATCGGGGTGTGTAGGGTATTTGTTTGCCCACGCTGCCATCATTCAGTATGTAGCTTTCTGTAGTAGTGGCTAGTATGTAGGAGGTGTACACATCTGTGAGTAGCGTCCATTTGCCGATAGAATAGGTTATTCTGTTTTCGGTTTCCATTCCTCTGCTATGTACTTTTGCTATGTTATGCGGTGTCCACACAGCACCACCCAGCCACATTATCCAGTCGTTTATATTTCTGTTGAATACCGATGCATCATGATAAAAGCTGAACTTGTTTTTACTTGCTTTTAGGGTATGGCCCACATCTTGGCTCCACCCCTGTTCAGGCCTTAGCCTTGGGTTGCCACCAGGGAAGTAGTACAACTCATTGAGCGTAGGTACTCTGTAGGATCTTTGAGCATTAGCGCGAAGTTGCCACTTGTCAGTAATAGCATAAGTAGCACCTGCACCAGGCAGAAATATTTGTTTATTGTTGATGACCTCAGCCCTCGATTGCACCGCTATGCCTAGTTTGTTATGCAGTAGTTTCATAGACCATGCACCTGCTAGTGCCACACGGTTTTGGTATTGGGTATCATTACCGTTGGGCAGCCATGCTCTTTGTACTGGCACAAACAGGAGTAGCTGTCCTGCCTTTCCCAAGTGTTGTTTCCAACCAGTTTCCTGGTAGTATTGGTGTACAGTGTTATTGGTTTGCAGGTTCACTGCTGCATCGCTGTATTCTATCCTATCTACTATAAATGACGACTTGGCATAGAGTGTATACTTGGTTTGTATCATTTGCCAGTCAGCCAGTAGCTTCACCGATTGGTCCTCTTGTTTTTTTATAGATGCTGCTTCAAATAGTGCTGGCGGTATTTCACGTTTGTACTGTTGCGTCCACACAGATATACCTATAGTATTGTTCGGCTTTATCTGGTAAGCTGCATTCAGCATTGCCGAGTAGCTTTCCAGTTTGCCATTGTTCATTGTTTGTTTTGCACCTGTAGTACTTGTGTATTGATAGTTGTTTTTTGCAGCCTGTGCAAATGTGTTTACATTCAAGTACCATTTGTTGTGAGTGAGTGTGCTTTTTATGCTTCCATTATACTGGCCGTAGCTGCCAGATCCAATACATGCACTCAGTTTGTGGTCTTTTGTATCAAACTCTGGTTGTTCATTATCTAGCAGTAGTGCACCACCTACATTACCACTGCCTAGTAGTGCACCTGAGCCGCCATGGGCTATGCTTATTTTGTTGATCATAGGTACCGGCAATGCCGACACATCGGCTACACCCAGCGCCGCATTTTGTATGGGTATGCCATTCCATAGTACCTGCGATTGAGCTGCTGATGCCCCTCTGAAACTGATAGTAGCCAACCCATTGAAGCTATAAGATTTCACAAACACCGGTAGCTGTTGCGATAGCAAAGTACCCACACTTTGCAGGTTATATAGCTGCATAGTTTTAGTACTTACTGTTATTGTTTTTTGCCCTGCAGCAAAGTCATTCAGTCTTATATCGTTGGTAGTATTTCTTTTAGCTTTTACGTTTACAGTGTCCAGTGTGGGATGTTTCTTCTGTGCTACACTATGGGTTGTTACACATAGCATTACTACTGTCAGCAACAGCAGACAGTAAGATGTAGTATGTGTTTTGCAATGTGGCATAGATTGTTGATTAAGCCCATTTATTCGCCAAAGTATATTTGACCTGGACCAAGTCCTGTTACGAAAGATTTGATTAATGTGCCATCTTGTTTGTAAATGTTTACAGTGCCTTTTTGGGTAAATCCTTTAGGGTCTCCTGCGTACAGATACCCTGTGCCAGGCTCTATGCCTAGTGCGTAGTAGTACTGATAGGGCAGGGTAGGTATGATCGATACTTTAGGAAGTTCATTGTCCAGTATGCTCATTCTGTATATGCCATTACCATCTGCTGAGCCATCATATTTTACCTGTATGTAGTATAGCGTATCTCTGGTTTTATTGAAGGTTGGTTTTATGGGGTCTATTCCAATGGCAAAAGTAAATGCCTTCAGTATGTTGCCGGTTGATGGATCTATTCTTGTCAGTGATGCAGCTTTGCCCTTTGTTACATTTCCTGCCATTACCCATAGCATTTGTTCCTTGTCTACCAGTATGGCATGTGGCGCATAGCCAGCTATCTGTATTGTGTGGGTTACGCTGCTGGTTGTTGTATTGATAGTATATATTCTGTTGCAGGTAGTATCCCATGGGCATACTAGTACATTGTCCAGTATGCGCACCATCCCTTCGGGGTTTTGGTGGGGTATAGATATGGTGCCTGTTACTTGTAGTGTCTTAGGGTTGATGGTGTATATTTTGTTGCTATACAGGGTAGATACATATGCCAGTGTGGGGCTTATGGGCAGTATGTATCGAGGTTTGGTTATGTTTATCTTCCCTGCTTCTTTGTGGGTCTTTGCATTGAGTACTACTATCTTGTCAGAGTTGTTGATACACAGATACAGGCTATCACCTATTCTCTTCATACTCTGAAACACATCGCCCAGTGCAGCATTGTTGTTGGTTTTGTATAAGTCGCCGTTTACACTATCTGTTACTGTGTTGTAGTTATAGAGACTGGCATCACCATTACCAAAGTTGCCTTCGCAAACTATATATACACTGCCACTAGTGCTTACAATATTTATGTTCGGGTTAGGGGTATCCTTCACACAGGCTGCCAGCAGTGTGGTGAGCAAGAGTATTATTGTTTTACAATCTTGCCTACCCATGTTTGTCCGTTATTATTGCTGATAGATATGTAGTATATACCAGCAGGATAGTCTGCTATGGATACTGTTGTAGCAGCTGCGTTCACTGGTTGAGATAGTATAGTATTGCCGGTTATAGTGGTAATGGTAGTGGAGTAATTACTTTTGTTATATTCAGGCAGGTTTATGGTAATGTTATCCGTTGCAGGATTTGGATATACACTTACCTGTAGCATGTTTTCTGTTGCATTTATTCCAGCAGCATTCATATGCAAAGCGGCTACAGCATCTAGGTCAAAACCACCACTGGGGAAATTGGTAGGGTATGGGTCGTTGATGATCTTATTGTCTTTGTCTCGCGAGCCATTATCGCCCACCGCACCCACTACATCTACCAGTCGCACATGGGTGATGTTGTTTACGTCCAGTCCTAGTTTATCTTTTAGTTCTTCTAGGTCAAATGGTGTTCCGTATTGCGATACATACTTACCAGCAAGGTTGTGTATCAATGAAGCATCCATGTACACACCCGATCCTGGTATCTGAGTGTTGGTTGGTGTGTTCGAGCTTGCTGCAAATCTGAAATAGTTTATACCATCACTACTAACTTCTACAAATGCCAGTTCCAGAAAAGCCATGGCACCGTTGGCAGGGTCTATAAATCCGTTTTCAAATACTGCAAAATCTGGCCCTTCTCCATTGTATATAGCAGCCGGAAAGGTCAGTGTAGCCACACCGCTATCGCCCATGCATAGTATAGTACCATCAGCAGCGTTTATGGCGTTTACTTCTGTGCCGCCTGTCACTCTGCCTAGTGTAGGGGTGGCTATATCTATGTATCCTCTTTGCACTGTGCAGTTGTTGGCCCAGCCGGCTATAGCAGTGCTGGTAGCACCTATGGCAGTGCTGCCGCTCAGCCCTGCTTGTGGGGCATACTGTGCTAGTGCAGTAAACTGTAGCAGCACTAAAACTACTATGCTTATTATTTTCATACTCGTTTATTAACCTACGTGCATACAGGTGCTAGCCTGTATGCACGTAGGTATGTTGTTATTGTTTCACAAAACGCATTACTGCTTTTTTATCATTGCTGTTCACTTGTACCAGATACACACCCGCTGGCAAAGATGAAATATTTATTTCATTATGCTGTGCTGCGGCAGCTACATTGGTCACTATGTTTCCCCTCAGATCACTTATCCATATACTATTGGCGCTATTATCTGCTACATCTATATATAGGCTGTTAGTAGCTGGGTTTGGATACATTTTTATTACTGCAGCACTGTTGGCAACAACTAATGTCGGTGGTGTTGTAGTGTCAAATGTCTCGTAAGTAGTAAAGTCATCCATACAGAAGTATGCTGGTGTATTCATTCCAAAAGAACCATTATCGGTAGAAGACAGTGTAAACACAAGGCTGTCTACTTTGCCCAATGGCAATAGGTCAAACCACTCCCATGTTTTTACAATGTAGTTATTGGCCGAGTCTGGTTGCAGGTAGTTGGCCAGATAAAATCCTACACTATCTGCTTTAAGCACTCCATTATAGTACCCTCTAGCTATAATTTTAAACCAGTCACCATTTCTGAATTTTCTTGCAAAGAAATCACCATCCTTCATGCTATTGTACGCATATGTGTTGTTAGTGATGTAGAATCCCTTTACAGGATGGCCTATTGCTGTGCCGGTTAGTTTTACTTTTACCTGATTGGCAAATGTTACTGGGTCTGAGCAATAAGCTACAGCATATTTTTCTGAGCCATTATAGCCTATGCCTGCTTTGGCAGAATAGCCATTCAAGTATCCACTTGTTATGCTGTCTGTCATGTTAGAATAGGCAAATCCACCTTGCCATAGTCCTCCGAATGAGGTGTCATACATACATGGGAATTTTGCTAGCCCATTATTGAATCCTACATCTGTACCAGGAGCGGTATAGTTGGTGTAGAAGGTGTCGGCATGAGCAAGGCTCAATGCTTCGAATGTGGCAACTGTCTGTGCCCTTACAGCTGTAGTACCCAGTACTAGTGCTGTGAAAAAGAGTGTAACTCTGCGCATATAGAAATTGGTTTTTGTGAAAACAATTTTTACTGTGCAGCCCTTGGGTTGAAAAATCAGATACAGAAAAAAACAGGCGTAGCCCACCTTCGTCTCATCTGTGCCTTTGTTCCCGAAAGCAGCGATAAGCCCCGTTATTAGCGGGTAGCGTAGGCAGGTCTTCTGACTTGCTCCATCGTTCTGCGGCCTTCCCACCCTGTTTTATAAGGGCAGTGGCAATACAGGTTGCAAAACGACTCTTGTAAAGGAGCTCACAGCATCGGGAAATGTTCAGGTTTTGCACCTGATTCCCTTTTAATTCTACCCTAGGGTAGAAACCTATGCGCTGCAAAAGTAGTAAACGCAATGCATATTGCACTCACTTATTTTTCACTACAAACAGTAAGGGTGCGCTAATGGCGCACCCTTACTGTACTTATGTTGTTGTACTTACTAGATCTTAGGCTTTCACATATTCCATGTGTGCTTCAAATTTTACATCATCACTTACCACCAGTCCACCAGCTTCAGTCAGTGCGCTCCAGTTTAGTCCGTAATCCTTACGGTTTACCTTGCCTGTCACGGTAAAGCCTGCTCTAGTGTAGCCAAATGGATCTTTGATAATACCACCAAATTCTACATCTAGTGCTATAGTATTAGTTACGCCACGCATAGTAAGGTTCCCATGTAGTGTGTAGGTATCATCACCAGTTTTTTCCATGCTTGTGCTCTCAAACACTAACTGAGTGTAGGTAGCAGCATCAAAAAAATCTGGTGATTTCAGATGTCCATCACGCTGCTCATTGTTAGTAGATATAGAGTCTATGTCGGCACTGAATGTCACATCGGCAGTAGTCAGGTCATCACCTTCTGTTTCTACTTTGCTCTCAAATTTTTTGAACTGACCAGACACATTGCTGATCATCATGTGCCTTACCTTAAATGTGATTTCTGAGTGTGAGGGCTCTAGTGCCCATGTTGTTGTTGACATGTGTTTGTTTATTTGTGGTTGAAAATTATAGTTATTGCAAAATTACTTTTATGGTTTTGGCTAGGGGTTAAATCTCTGTTATTACTTTTCTATCGGCTCTCGCATTTTCTCTAATAGAATGTTCAATTCGTTCGACTCTTCAATGGTCAGATTTATCAATCCTTTTGTTTTTTCATCTACTATCATTCTTGCTTTCTGTGTCAGCTCTATGCCTTTATCTGTAAGAGATATCAATGTTTCTCTTTTGTCTTCTTTCGATTGCACTCTCTCTACCAGTTTTTTAGCTACCAGTCTATCTATTATTCTGGGTACGTTTGAGCTCTTTTCTATTATTCTCGATCCTATTTCCTTTACGCATAGTGCCTTAGGGTGCGATCCGTTGAGTATACGCAGCACATTGTGTTGTTCCATCGTTAATCCGCATTCCTTCATAGTACTACTGAAGTTGTGCTTCAGCCAGTAAGCAGTGTAAATCAAGTTTACAGAAGCCTTGTGGCGTTCGTCTGAACACCGGTTAGATTTTATTGCATCTTCTAGTTTCATTTGGCAAATGTATGTATGTACATGTAATTTAGGTATAACTTCCTGTTATACCTTTATAAAGGTACTGTTGTTTCCTGCAAATCACAATGACATACCTGTTTTTTAACTGTTTTTTCGGCCAAACAACGTATACCCTTTTCAAATCGTACATGGGCTGATTTTTGCAGTTTAGCGACGAAAGATGATGATATATATATATTGAAGATTGGTTCTGTTAGAATCGCTTTTTACTAACAGTGTTATATAAACTTACAATTAATAACAGGCGGAAGCACAATACAGACAAGTATGTTAAGAAATTTTTAAATCAAAAATAATTATAAATTAATTCACAGTTTACCCTTCGTATCAATCATGAAATTCAATTTTGAAATTTTTTTTGAGCAATATGATATGATTTCTCAAAAACTATTAGTAATATAGCAAGCCCTTAAACCCCACTTGTTCATCTTTCTGTAAAAATTAACACGCGTTTCATGAAAAAAATGATACTTGTTTTTGCTCCGCTGTTGTGTATTGCGTTGCTTTCTGCTTGTAGCAAAAAAGTGTATAACAGCGCTCCGGCTACATCTAGTGTAATTAATCCGTCTGATTATTTGCCATTCACTAAGTCTCTTAAATTCAGACTTGAGCAAGATAGAGCAGACATCAAAAAGGTTCAGTTTTATACCGACAAACCTATTATATTAAGACGTACTGCTCCATCTGCGTCGGGTGTTATCAATCAGGGTACTATCACTTACGATAATGTACAAGATGTAACAGAAATAACAATACCTGCTTACACACCAGGTGTGTGCGAGCGAGTGAAAGGCGATAGCTTGTATATTAGTTTTGATGCCCCGCAAAATGCTTTTGTGTTTGCTGCTGTCTATGCTAATGAGAACTTTATGCTTCAAGGGTCTAACTGGTATAATGGTGTGGTAGATGTAAACTACGATGGCAATGTGTACAAAGCAGAGTGTGATGGTTGTGGAAGTGCAGGAGAAGTGAAACTGATGATAAAGAGACCACATTCTGGTATGAAAACACCTGCAGGTAACGGTAAAACAATATCAGGCAGGAAACTTAACTAATACTTAGGTGTCAATTGAGCCTGATAACATAGTCATTTACGCTGTGTTTATCGAATGTTTCGTAGGCAGCAACTATTGTATTATTTTGCAGTCTTAAAATTTTGTTACTTTTATGCATCTTTATATGGGCCTTTTAGGCTTTTATGAAGGTTTATTTCGGGTTGTATGTTTGTTGTGATTATTCACAGTAGTTATAAATAAGAGTGTTGTTTTAATAGCATGATTGGTGTAGAGAACAATAAAAAGTGAAAATTTAGCTTAAAATTTGCCATTATTAAATTAATTTGTATGAAAAGAAATCTCCTACTAAAGCTGACAGCCATTGTACTTATCTTTCTGGGATGTAGTGTCGGTGCATTTGCTGCCTCTACTGTTTACTCAGTAACGGGTGGTGGCAGCTATTGTTCCGGTGGATCCGGTGTTGCCGTGAATCTTAGTGGTTCAGACATAGGCGTAAATTATCAGCTTTACAATGGTGCTTCTCCAGTGGGTGGATTAGTTGCAGGTACTGGTGCTCCTATAGCATTTGGGTTGCAATCTACAGCTGGTATATATACTGTAATCGCAGATCCTAGCTCTGCCAACATAACTAATATGTCTGGTAGTGCTTCAGTAGTTGTCAATCCATTACCTACAGCTTACACTGTAACTGGCGGTGGTGGATATTGTGCCGGCGGCTCGGGTAGTGCAGTAGGGCTTAGTTTTGGTAGTACTGGTGTACAGTATACGCTTTTCAATGGCGCATCTACCATTAGTACTATTGGTGGCTCTAATACATCACTCAGTTTTGGCAGTATGACATCAGCTGGCACTTATACAGTGTCTGCTACCATCACTGCTACAGGCTGTAGCCGCAATATGACGGGTAGTGCTAATGTGGTAGTCAATGCAGTACCTGCTCCTTTCGCCGTTACTGGTGGTGGTGGTTTCTGCTCTGGCGGCTCAGGTGTGGCTGTTGGTCTTGCTAGTTCTGCAGCTGGTGTCAACTATCAGTTGTACACAGGTGCATCTGCAGTAGGCGCTCCTGTAGCTGGTACCAACCTGGCAATTTCTTTTGGCAACATTTCTACAACAGGTATATACACTGTAGTAGGTACAAATGGTAGCGGTTGTACTACCAATATGACTGGTAGTGCTACAGTAATAATGAACGCTACACCTCCAGTATTTACAGTGAGCGGTGGTGGCGCATATTGCGGTGGTGGTTCTGGTGTATCAGTAAATCTTAATGGTTCTACTGCTGGTGTAAACTATCAGTTATATAATGGTTCTAGTATCGAAGGTGGAACAGTAGCTGGTACCGGTGCTTCTTTAAGTTTCGGTACATTTACTGCTGCTGGTACTTATACAGTTCGTGCTACGAATGCAGTAACAACTTGTACTTCTAATATGTCTGGATCTGCTACAGTTGTTATCAATCCTACACCTACTCCATTTGCAGTAGGTGGCGGTGGTAACTATTGTATTGGTGGTGCTGGTCTTGCTGTTACATTAGCCAATTCGCAATCTGGTGTCAACTACCAGTTGTATCGTTCTGGTGTTCCATTGGGTGGTTCTATAGCAGGAAATGGCTCAGGTATCAACTTTGGGGTACAAACAGAAGCTGGCTTATATACAGTTCTTGCTTCTAATACTTCTACAGGTTGTACTGCTACCATGTCTGGTTCGGCTACAATAGTTGTTAATACTCTTCCTATTATATATCCAGTTACCGGTGGTGGCAACTATTGCACAGGCACTACTGGTGTAGCTATTGGTTTGGGTGGTTCTGCTACTGGTGTCAACTACTCTTTGTATAATGGTGCCACTGCTATTGGTGCTTCTGTAGCTGGTACTAACTCACCTATCAGCTTTGGTGTGCAAACACTAACTGGAACTTATACTGTGTTCGCACTCAATCCTACTACTGGTTGCTCTAACAACATGAGTGGTAGTGCTGCAATAGGTATCAATTCGTTGCCTACTTCTTATCCGGTTACTGGTACTGGTAGCTTTTGCGCTGGTGGCACTGGTCTGGCTGTAGGTCTTAGTTCTTCTTCTTCAGGTGTCAATTATAGCTTGTTCAACGGAGCTTCATTGGTAAGTGTAATTTCTGGTACTGGTGCTGCTATCAGTTTCGGTTCTATTACAACTGCTGGTACTTACACAGTACAGGCTACAAATAGCATCACTAGCTGCACCGCACCTATGTCGGGCAGTGCTGTGATTACTGTTAATACATTACCTACTTTATTCAATGTATCATCTACTGGCTCTAGCTATTGCTCTGGTGGTACTGGTATCACTGTCAATTTAAGCGGTTCTACTACTGGTGTCAATTATCAGTTGTACAACGGTTCTTCTCCGGTGGGTCTTCCAGTAGCTGGTACTGGTTCTGCCATCAGCTTTGGTAATCAAACTACAGCTGGTACTTATTCAGTTATCGCTACAAATGCTACTACTCTTTGTACACGTGCTATGACGGGTACCTCTACTATTTCTGTTAACGCTTTACCCATTGTGTACAGCGTAATAGGTGGTGGTAGCTATTGCGATGCTGGTACTGGTGTTAGCGTTAGCATAACAGGTTCTGAAAGCAATGTTAACTATCAGCTTTATAACGGTGCTACAGCAATAGGCGCTCCTATCACTGGTACTGGTGCAGCTATAACTTTTGGTCTGCAAACAGGTGCTGGTACATATACTGTAGTTGCTACAAATGCTACTACATCTTGCTTGCGCAACATGTCTGGTTCTGCTTCTATATCTATCAATCCACTACCTGTAGCTCAAACAGTAACAGGTGGCGGTACATTCTGTAGTGGTGCTACAGGTGTTACTGTAGGTCTTAGCAGTTCGGTTTCTGGTATCAACTATCAGTTATACAATGGTGCTGCTACTGTGGGTAGCGCAGTGCCAGGTACTGGTAGTGCTATCAACTTCGGTACATTCACTACTACTGGTACTTATGTAGTATCAGCAACAAATCCTGCTACAGGTTGCATGAGCAACATGACTGGCAATGCTACAATAGGCATGAATGCAGCTCCAACAGTTTATACATTAACTGGTGGTGGTAGCTACTGCGCTGGTTCTACTGGCGTTAACATAGGCCTTAGTGGTTCTAACACTGGTATCTCATATCAGCTTACAAATGGTCTTTTACCAGTTGGTTCTCCTGTATTAGGTACAGGTGCAGCACTTAATTTTGGTACTATCACCACGGTTGGTAACTATTACGTTACAGCTACTAATACCCTTACCGCTTGCACTAGCAGCATGACGGGTAGTTCATCTGTTGTTATCAATGCATTGCCTACCGTATTCACTGTAACTGGTGGTGGTAACTATTGCATAGGTGGTACAGGTGTGAATGTTGGTCTGAATGGTTCTACTCCGGGTATAGCTTATCAGTTGTATAATGGCACAGTACCAGTAGGTTCTTTGGTTTCTGGTACTGGTCTTTCATTAAACTTTGGTGTATTTACTGCTACTGGCAACTATACAGTTATTGGTTTCAATCCAGCTACAGCTTGCTCTAACGATATGGGCGGTAGTGCTACTATTACTACCAGCACATTGCCTACTATATACACTGTAACAGGTGGTGGTAGCTATTGTAGCGGCGGTGCTGGTGTATCTATAGGTCTTACTAGCTCTCTTGCTGGTACTAGCTATCAGGTGTACAATGGCGCTGCTATTGCTTCATCTCCACTTTTAGGCACTGGTGAGGCGCTCGATTTTGGTTTGTTCACAGTACCAGGTACTTATTCAGTACTCGCTACTAGCCTTAGTACTTCTTGCGCTAGCGCAATGTCTGCTACTGCAGTAGTGGCTATCAACGCACTACCTACACTGCACACTATAGCAGGTGGTGGCACAATATGCGACGGTAGTGCTGGTACATTAGTTACTCTTAATAATTCTAACACTGGTGTTTCTTATCAGTTATACAATGGTTCTGCTACCGTAGGTGCTCCAGTTTCTGGTACAGGTAGTGCTATTAGCTTTGGTTTGCAAACTGGTGCTGGCGTATATAGCGTAACAGCTATCAACACTACTACAGGTTGCGAAAGAGGAATGAATGCTTCTGTTAACATCACAGTTAATCCTCGTCCAACTGCTCAGACTGTAACTGGCGGCGGTACTTATTGTGCTGGTGATGCTGGTGTGTTGATAGGTCTTGCAACTTCTACAAATGGCGTTAACTATCAGTTATACAATGGTGCTACTGCTGTAGGTGCTACTGTTAGTGGTACAGGTTCTGCTATCAATTTTGGTGCTCAGACAGGTGCTGGTAGCTATGCAGTTATGGCTACAAATACAGCTACTACATGTACTAACACAATGTTGAATAATGTTACTGTTGCTATAAACCCACTACCTACTGCTTACACAGTTTCTGGTACTGGTAGTTATTGCGCTGGTGATGCTGGTCTTGCTATAGTGCTTAGCAGCTCTGACGCTGGTATTACTTATCAGTTATTCAACGGTACTACTCCTGTTGGTTCAGCTATCGCTGGTACTGGTACTGAACTGAACTTCGGTATGTACACAGATGCTGGTACTTACAGAATAGCTGCTACTAATGATGTTACTGGTTGTATAACTTATATGTCTGGAACTGCGGTTATCTCTATCAATGCTTTGCCTGCTGAGTATGTTGTAACAGGTGGTGGCGAGTATTGCGCAGGTGGTGCTGGTTTGCCAGTAGGTATCTCTTCATCTAACACTGGTATCTCTTATCAGTTGTATCGTGGTGGTGTAGCAATAGGTGCTCCACTTGCTGGTAATGGTGGCGACCTTAGTTTCGGTATTCAGGCTGCTGCAGGTGTGTATTCTGTAATAGCTACTAACAATACTACTGGTTGCGACATAGCAATGATTGGTACTGCACCTATCATTATCAACGAATTGCCAATGGCACATACTATCACTGGTGGTGGTAGCCTTTGCGCTGGAGACGATGGTGTTAACATCACACTAGATAATTCTACTCCTGGCGTAGATTACCAATTGTACAACGGCTCTGTTGCTACTGGTTCTCTTATAGCTGGTACTGGTTTCCCTATCGATTTTGGTTTGCAGACAGTAGCTGGTAGCTATGTTGTAATGGCCACAAATACTATTACTTCTTGCTCTCTAAATATGACAGGTACTGCTACAGTAATAGTTAACCCAGTACCTGCAGCTCAGGCTGTAACTGGTGGTGGTAGCTATTGCAGCGGTTCTGCTGGTGTTGCTATAGGTCTTGATGGCTCTGCTGCTGGTATTTCTTATCAGTTGATGAATGGTACTACACCAGTAGGTGGTGCAGTAGCCGGTACAGGTGCTGCTATCACTTTCGGTATGCAAACAGGTGCTGGTCTTTATGAAGTTATGGCTACTGATGTTGCTACTGGTTGCACAAACGCTATGACGGGTAGTGCTACAGTTACTATCAACAGCCTTCCTAATGCATACGCTGTACTTTCTATGAGCAGTAGCTATTGTGCTGGTGGTAGTGGTGTCAACATTCTTTTGAGTGGTTCTGATGCTGGTGTTGCTTATCAGTTATTCAATGGTTCTGTTCTTACTGGTGATGCTATAGAAGGTACTGGTGGTCTGTTGGATTTTGGTCCACAAACTAATCCTGGTACTTATTCAGTAATCGCTAACAATCTTTCTACTTCTTGCTCAGTAGTAATGGCTGGTGCTGCTTCTGTTATTGTTAACGCATTGCCTACTGCATTTACGCTTACAGGTGGCGGTGGATACTGCGAAGGCACTACTGGTGCAGTAGTTAATCTGAATGGTTCTACTGAAGGAATTTCTTATCAGTTATTCAGCACTACTGGTGCAGCTGGTGCTCCTGTTGTAGGTACTGGTGGTCCTATATCTTTCGGTCCTCAGACTGCTGGAAGCTATGTAGTTATCGCTACTAACACTGCTACTACTTGTGTTAATCAAATGACTGGAATACTACCTGTAGTACTCAATCCTGCTCCTACTGCATATGCAGTAAATGGTGGTGGTGTTTATTGCGCAGGTGGTGCAGGTGTTCCTGTAGGTGTTGCTGGTTCTGCTACTGGTATCAATTATCAGTTGTATAAAGACGGTAGCGCAGTAGGTGCTATGGTTGCAGGTACTGGTGCTGGAATATCTTTCGGTTCTCAGACTGCTGCTGGCAACTACACAGTAATGGCTACGAACAACACTACAATGTGTACAGGTGCAATGACTGGTTCGGTTTCAGTTTCTATCAATGAATTGCCTGCTGCATTCGCAGTAACAGGTGGTGGTGCTTATTGCGCTGGTTCTGGTGGTGTTTCTGTAGGTCTTGCTGGTTCTGCTGCTGGTGTAAACTATCAGTTGTACAATGGCTCAGTTCCTGTTACAGGTGCTATACTAGCAGGTGACGGTTCTGCGCTTAATTTCGGTATGCATTCTGCCGATGGTAGTTATGCAGTTATAGCTACAAGTACAGCTACTGGTTGCACTAACATCATGACAGGTACTGCTACAGTTGTTACAAACGCGCTTCCAGTAGCTTATGCAGTTACAGGTGGTGGTAGCTATTGTTCTTCAGCTACTTCTACTGGTCTTGCTGTAGGTATAGGCAACTCACAGGCTGGTGTTAGCTATCAGTTGTATAAAGATGGTGTTGCTGCTGGTGCAGCAGTTGCTGGTACTGGTTCTTCTATTAGCTTCGGTTTACAGACTGCTGCTGGTGTATATACTGTAATGGGTATGAACGATGCTACATCTTGTACTAACTCAATGATGGGTAGTACTTCAATAGTAGTTAATCCTACTATCATACCTTCTGTTAGTATCAACACTGGTGTTGGTTCTACAGTATGTATAGGAGTTCTTACTACATTCACTGCAATACCAGTAAACGGTGGTTCTACTCCATCTTACCAATGGCAGGTAAATGGTACTAACGTTGGCTTAGGTCTTGGTAGCTACTCTTACGTACCAACTGATGGAGATGTAGTAAGTGTATCTATGATAAGCAGCCAGGTTTGTGCTACTCCTGCCGAAGTAACTGACAATGTTACTATGACAGTTAGCAGTCACGTAACACCAGTTGCTAGAGTTTCAGTAATGCCAAACGATACAGTATGTACTGGTACAATGGTTACTTACTCTGCTACTGCTGATTTCGGTGGTACAGCTCCTATATTCAGATGGAAGAAAAATGGTGTATCTGTAGGTTCAGGTGCTACTTATGCTTACGTTCCTACTAATGGTGATGTTATCACTTGCGAATTGACTAGCAATTTCCCTTGTCGTCTTGAAGATGTTGTAACTACAGATGTTAGAATGCGTGTAACTGCTCCTACTACTCCTGTTGTAACTATCTCTGCTAATCCTCGTCTCAATATCTCTGCTGGCCAGAACCTCAGACTTACAGCTAGCGTAACAAATGGTGGTACTAATCCTACTTATCAGTGGTTGCTTAACGGTGCTGTAATAGAAGGTGCTACAAACGCTAGCTACATGAGTACTACATTCCTGGATATGGATGAAGTTACTTGTCAGGTTACAAGTGGTGGTACTTGCGCTGGTATCGTTGGTTCTAAAACTGTAGTGGTTACTGTTACTTCTCTTAGCGTTAGCGACATTGCTGATCTGCAAATGGACGTTCGTTTAGTTCCTAACCCTAATAAAGGTAGCTTCGTAGTAAAAGGTACTATAGGCAACACAGTAACTGGCGAACTGAATATGGATGTTACAGACATGCTGGGTCAAATAGTATATAGTGCTAAGATTACTGCTAAAAATGGCGTAATTGATGAAAAAGTACAGATCAACAACACCCTTGCAAATGGTATGTATATCCTGAATCTCCGTTCAGAAACATCTAGCAAAGCATTCCACTTTGTATTGCAACAGTAATTGATCAACGGGTGGGTTTATAACTCAACCTTAAAGTATAAAATACAGATAGCCGGCTTCATGCCGGCTATCTGTATTTTATGAATATACTCATTGTCTTTATCTACACCATTGTTGTTCTTTTCTTCGTTACCTCCCCCATGCGTATGTGTAAATGGAAGGGTATGGGATATGTTGTTATTTATCTTACTGCAATTTGAAAGGCTACAACTAACAGATAGTTTCCAAGTACTATCTAGGTATTACTACTAGCAATTACATCTATACGGGGGTACTGTACACTCTTGTCGCAGCATTACTTCTTACTTCTTTTATGTGGTTATCATTCTGTTTGTTGTAGTGTATGCTTTAGGGCTCTTTTCTGTCAATTGCAGACATTAAGTTCGTTGCAGATAACAGTATCCCAGCATTGGTATATTAGGTTGTTTTTCTGCCTATTTTATATTGCTATTGCCTCAGTATAAAAGTTGGAAACAGCCGACTAATATTTCAAGCAGGTACAAAAAAAAGAGAAGCAACCTTTCAGCTGCTTCTCTTTAAAATATATTGTTAGTTTACTCTATTCTACTTTGTTTCCTTACCAGTTATCAATTCATAAGCCTTTACAAATATGCAACCAAAAGTAGTAAAGAGGATATTGATGTCGAGACCTATACTGCGGTTTTTCATGTAGTAGATATCCCACTGTATTCTTTTGCGCAATTCTCTTTCTACGCTTATTTCTCCTATGTAGTCTTTTATTTGTGCCATTCCAGTCATACCGGGCTGCACCTCAAGACGGAGATTGTAGTAGGGTATACACTCAGAGTAATATCTGGTATGGTACACCATGTGTGGTCTTGGTCCTACCACGCTCATGTCGCCTAGCAATACATTGAAAAACTGTGGTGTTTCATCCAGATGGGTTACACGTAAGAACTTACCTATGCTAGTTATTCTTTTGTCGTTAATAGACACCTGCTTTACATCAGCTTCATCATTCACATACATTGTTCTGAATTTGAAACAATCAAATTCAACACCCATGTAACCAGTTCTTTTCTGAACAAAAAATACAGGTCCTTTTGAAGTTAGTTTAATGAGTATAGCCAGTATAGGTGTTAACCAAGACATTACCAGTGTAATGAATAACAAAGACAAAGAAACATCCATTATGCGTTTAGCAGAAAGGTAATATGCTGCAGGTTGATGTTCCAAATATTGCTGGTTCATCTCCTGAAACATGTACCGTATACTTGCCATATCTGTCTGTGGTATGGCAGTATTTGTAGCTTTTTCCAGTGGGAGTTCTAATGTTGTTTGTTGTTTCATTTATGGTAAATACAGTATTTACTCTTTCACAGCAAAAATCGTGCTAAGTTTACAGATTTGCCATATAGTATACAATAAATTATTTGTTATAACTCACTTCTTCTTCGGTTAACGACAAATTCATGCGATAGTCACCTTCATCCAAACTTAAATTTGGGTTATAGTATGGGTCACGTTCTATATACTTTCCCCATGTTTCTTTGAAAAACTTCACCTCACGTATGTGTCTTTCATAAGATTCTTTGGTTTGTTGCGGATGGCCTCTGGTAGCTGATTCATAATGGTATAGTACTACATCGGGCACATATAAGTTGTTATATCCCTTGTCTAGTATTCTCAGACAGAAATCAACATCATTATACTCTACTTCCAGCTTTTCTTCCATTCCGCCTACTTCATCAAACACATTTCTTCTCACCATAAGGCAGGCGGCAGTAACAGCAGATGTGTTATCTACTGACTGAAGATAGTTATAATACCCTGGGCTGTCTTTGTAGAAGCCTACAAAAACGTGACCCGCTACTCTTATATCACCCAATCCTATTACTGTACCAGCGTGCTGAATAGTATCATCTGGGTACAACAACTTAACCCCAATAGCGCCATTTTGCTCGTGTTGTGCAAACGAAACCATTGTTGTTATCCAGTCTTTATGTATTATCTCCACATCATTGTTCAGCATCAAAATGTATTCTCCACTACTGTTTGCAGCACCCATATTCATCAGTTTAGAGAAATTGAATTGGAATGAAGCTTCTATACACTTAAATACATCGCTATGGTGTTTATTGTAATACTCCATAAGTTCAAAGAACTCCGGTGTGTTACTATTGTTATTCAATACTATAATTTCATAATTGGGGTATGATGTTAGGTTCAGTATCGAATCTATTGTGTTCTTCAACATTTGCACACCATCCTTAGTAGGTATCAATATACTTACCTTGCCATTCGATTGTATATGGTAC
Organism: uncultured Flavipsychrobacter sp.; assembly: GCA_964601855.1. GTDB lineage: Bacteria > Bacteroidota > Bacteroidia > Chitinophagales > Chitinophagaceae > Nemorincola. The sequence continues at coordinate 22,244 of CAZRPA010000051.1, forward strand.
TTTATACGATAGCTACCCCGTATAGCCTGGAAATGCACCTCACCTGGTGTATTTCTACGTATCAGTGCTTCTTCAAGTGCTTTTTTAGCGGCAATGTATGCATATGGTTTTGCATCGCCTTCTTCGCTTGCTACAGATAAGCTGTGTATACGCCAGTTATACAATATCTTAGGTATATGACCTATGTGTTTAGTTTTTTCTGATACTCTAAGCAGTAAGTCATAGTCTTGACTTCCTTCAAACCCTAATCTGAACCCACCTACTTCATCCACCAACTTCTTTTCTATCACTACCACATGCGATACATAGTTAATAGCCAAAAACTTATCTGGCGACCAGTCTGGCTTGAAGAACGGAGAAGAGTGCTGGTTATTGCCATCTATTTTGTCTTCATCTGAATAGATTAATCTATCTTCAGGATGCGCATTTATATGCTTCACTACCTCAAACATACAGTTCTCAGTAAGCAAATCATCATGGTCTAATAATAGCACATAATCACCAGTTGCCAATTCTAATGCGGTATTCGAATTGGCAGATATGTGCCCGTTCTTTTCCCTGAATTTCACCTTAATCCGGCTATCTTTCATTGCATACGCATTCAGAAGCCTTTTTATTTGTGGGTTTGGTGAGCAGTCATCTGATATGCACAATTCCCAATTGTCATAATGCTGGTTTATCACTGATTTTATAGCATCATGCAAAAAACTAAGGGGCGGGTTGTATACAGGCATGATAACACTGATTTTTGGCTTCCTTACCAAAAGGTGTTTCTCTGCTGCATATTGTGCCTTTAATAGTCTTGGGTTTAGTTTGGCTCTTATCCAGTCGTGATAGGAGAGTGTTCTGTCTCCGTCTGATTTGTCAAGAAATACCAATTTTACAGGCCTGTCCTCTACTAACAGATAAACATGGCGCAAAATACGCTTAAATACTTTGCGTACTATATACAAACCTGCCTTACTGAAAGAGAATATTATAAATTTCAAAAACTTCTTTATGCTACTTGATCCCGCTTTCGAGTCTTTGACAAATATGTTTTTGTAATGCTTTATTTTCTTCGATATCCTGAACAGTTTGTCACTTTCTATATAATTGATATGATTTCTCATCCTGGCAGAGTGCTCACCCAGCGACGATAAGTCAATTTTTACCTTATCAAGTTCAGCATATATACCAGATATCTTAGCATATTGTCTTACTATTTCATTCTGTGTTACTAGCTGATTTCTAGAAAATAGATATATTATGTCATCTAAGTTGCTAGCAAAAACGTCTTTATGCTTTGAAAATATAGAACCTAGATTAGATTCGTCTGCAGGATTGTTGTCATATAAGTACTCGTCAGATGATACAATCTCAGACTCCACCTCCAAACAAAAAGAATTTGGCAATAATAGCGCTCTGATGCAGAAATCCCACAATGCTATTTCTTTGTTCAGGTCTAAATCAAATCCATTCAGTGTTTGCCATACACTTTTAGGAAACGAAGCATTGTTGATAAATGTTCTGGTTGTTATAACATCCACCAAGGTCAGTTTATGCGATGTGAGGTTCACTTGTTTGTTTGCTAATAAATTGCTACTTACAAAGTGAGGGGCTTTCTCTCGCTTAAATGGACTTAACATTCCTGAGATAGAATAAGAGTAGCTCAGGTTATCTATAATTATATGGCTACACTCTGTATCTTCTATAATTTTGTTGATACACTCAGCATAGTTGCTGTCTATAACTATCGTGTTAAAGTTGATTTCCTCTGATATTTCACGAACAGCTTCGCCAATTTGTTTGGCAGATAAATTGTCCGATGTTAATACATAGATAATTGGGCTAGATAAAAAAGACTGCACAAACTGCAATATTCTATCTATAACCCTGTGTTGTGGCTCTACATCCGTCTGCATTACCACCAGCACATCATTGCCCTGAAACCACATACTGTGTTTCACTAACAGGTTATTGCTATTCAGCAATCCAGTTATAGTTTCATTTTTGCTATTAGAGTAGGGAATTACACCCTTTTTCTTTGAGACAATGTTGTTTTTGTAGTCATAAAATATTCTGAAATTATTTATGTCTATTGGGAGGCTTTCTAATACCAGCGATTCTGAAAATATTACATCATTGGTATGTACTATTACTGCACGGTCAGATAGGGAGGTGTAAAGGTTGTAGATATGCTCCAGTAGCTTGGCTTCGTTGTTGCCGCTACTTATTTCTTGTATTTCT
>CAZRPA010000052.1:0-24402 GCA_964601855.1 uncultured Flavipsychrobacter sp.
CCAGCCGGGGAAACCCTCACCCCATGGGCTATTCCACCGCATTATGTGTTGTGGAGGTGCTTTTTTCCACAGCGCAAAGTCAGCCTTATTGCGCTTTTCTTCCTGTCCGTCCAGCTCGCGTGTAGTTTCCAGTTGGTCTTCCAGCACTCGCCCCGATAGTTTACCATACGGATATTCAGCCGCATACTTACTCACATCAAAGTACACCGATCCATTCACCTCATACGCATACCCCTTGTCTATTATCACCTTTATCATGTCTATCTGCTCCACTATATGCCCCGTAGCAGTGGGCTCTATAGCTGGTTCGTCGCAGTTAAACAGGCGCATACCGTTATGAAACATAGAGGTGTACTTATGCACCATCTCCATAGGTTCCATTTTCTCCAGCTTCGCCTTTTCTCCCACCTTGTCTATCGCTTCTCTGCCTTCTTCCTCAAAGTGGCCAGCATCTGTTATGTTGCGCACATACCTCACCTTCATACCTAGTTGGCGCAGATAACGCTGCACCACATCAAACGTTACATACGGCCGTGCATGACCCAAATGCGACTCCCCCGATACCGTAGGCCCGCACACATACAGCCCCGCATAGCCCGGTGTCATAGGTTCAAAACGCTCTTTCTGGCGTGTATAAGAGTTGTATATATATAATTCCGACATAAATTTCTTTCAGTTTCTCCACACCTCTGCCACAGAGGGTAGCCGGCCACAGCCGCCGCAAAGATAAGTCTAAATGAATATGGAAAACTTCACCATTACCGCACCTCATTAACTGTCTTTTTTGGCCACCAGCCTCAGCACTCCTGTCAGCGGGCATTGTGTCACACTCTTGTACGTTCAGGGCAGTGAGCAGCTTAGACACAATTAATCATTAACAATTCACCATTAACCACTAATTTTAGCATACATACATCCCTCGCCATGAAAAACCTACTTTTCCTCGCCCTTTTTCTGCCTTTCTGCTCACAGGCTCAGATCATTATTACCGTTGCGGGCATTGGCGAATCAGGTTACACAGGTGATGGCGGCCCAGCTACTAATGCTAGACTTGATTCCCCTCATGGTGTATTGATAGATAATGATGGCAATCTGATCATTTGCGATGTTAGTAATCGCTGTATTCGCAAGGTTTCTCCACCTTACAATGGCATCATTTCCACAATCGTAGGCGATAATACTGGTCTGTCAGGTTTTGCTGGCGATGGCTTACCTGCTACTGTAGCTCGCATAAGCGGCGTTTTAGATGTTGCTATTGATAAAAAAGGTAATTTGTATTTAGCAGATGCGGACAATAATAGATTGCGAATGGTAGACACTAATGGAATTATCCATACCATAGCTGGCACTGGCACTGCCGGCTACAATGGTGATGGCATTCCAGCTACTTCGGCACAACTTAATCAGCCTATTACCGTAGCTATTGACCACATAGGCAACATATATGTTGGAGACAGACATAACTATCGTATCCGCAAAATTGACACCTTTGGCATCATCCACACTGTGTTAGGTACTGGTACGTCTGGCTTTAGCCCAGATGGCAGTCACGCTGATACAGTGTCACTTGATAACATTGTTTGCATTCGCACAGACATGCACAATAATTTATATTTCACAGACAACATACGCCTTCGCAAAATGCATCCGTCGGGCATCATCTCTACCGTTGTGGGTACAGGCGTTTCAGGTTTTAGTGGGGATGGGGGCTTGGCAAATGCCGCTCAAGTAAAAGGGGTAGCAAATTTCTATATAGACACTGCTGGCAGTATATACCTCTCAGATATTAATAACCGTCGCATCCGCAAGGTTAACCCTGAAGGTGTAATCAATACTATTGCAGGTTCTGGTACTTATATATCTCTAGGCGATGGCGGCAACCCTTTATTAGCTTGGTTTGTGTCTCCCAATGGTGTTACTGTATCTCCCAATGGCGATATTTTTGTTAGCGATCAAGGCGGGGGGAGAGTAAGAATGATTTCAAACTACATAACAGGTATTGAAAATACAGAAGTTAACAATACAGATGTAATACAGCTATACCCCAACCCTACCAAAGAACAATGCACCATATTAGTTAATACCGCTACAATACAACCTGTAAAAATTATCATTACAGACATAACTGGCAAAGTTGTAGATAACCTCATAGCCACTACCCGTGAGCCCATCACCATAGCCACCTGCTGGCAGCCAGGCATCTACACCATCTCTGCTTCTACTGCTACGCAGCAGCATACCACCACCATTGTTGTACAATAATCATTTATTCTTCTTAAAACTGTTTTTGTACAGTATTCAGCAGCGCAGTAGAAAACAACACCACCCACTTACCTACATTTATTCTATGAAACACCTGATACTTTGCTGCTTTTGTCGCAAATATTTACCATTTTTGCGACAAAAACAACCACATATAACGGCTGAAAGCATTGTCTATAAATCATTTCAGTATTTAGTATATACCCATAGGGGGTGCGCATTTTTCTTGCTCATCTACTATGTTTCCCTACCACATTCAAAATGTTAATCCCCCTATCCCTTCAGTAGCTATTTTATATACCTTTATTGCCCGATGCTGTTCAACTCCTTACACTTCCTTGTCTTCTTTCTTATAGTCACCTTGTTGTTTTTCAGACTCCAAACACAACAATCTCGACTTTGGTTGTTGCTCATTGCCAGTTGCTATTTTTATATGTCATTCCTGCCCATTTACATCCTTATAATGGGTGGCATCATCATCACCGATTATTTTGCAGGTTTATTATTGCAGCGTACCCAGGGCAGCGCACGCAAAGCATTGCTGGCGCTTAGCTTACTCATCAATATTGGCACACTGGCAGTATTTAAATACTACAATTTTTTCATCGACAACCTACAGGCTGGTTTTCAGTTTTTGGGCGGCAGTTTCAGTAGCACACATTTGTCTTGGTTGCTACCCATTGGATTGTCATTTCACACTTTCCAGGCCATGAGTTACACCATAGAGGTCTACCGGCGAAACCAAACAGCCGAACGCAACTTTGTGGTATATGCCGTTTATGTACTCTTTTATCCCCAACTCGTTGCGGGCCCCATAGAAAGGCCACAAAACATATTGCCACAGCTACACGCTTTCAGGGCTTATAACACCGATAATGTTAGAACCGGACTATCTCAGATGTTGTGGGGATTTTTCAAAAAAGTAGTTATCGCAGATAGACTGGCTATGATAGTCGATTATAGCTACTTGCATACACACCAAATGTCAGGTGTAGCCCTGCTATTCGCAGCTATTGCTTATTCCTTCCAAATCTATTGCGACTTTTCTGGTTATTCAGATATAGCACTGGGCGCGGCCAGAGTTATGAACATTACGCTCATGGACAATTTCAAACAACCCTACCTATCCGCTACTATTACCACCTTCTGGCGAAAATGGCATATTTCTCTCTCTTCTTGGTTCAGAGATTATGTGTACATACCCCTGGGTGGCAATCGTAAAAGCATATCCAGAACACACCTTAATGTATTTCTGGTTTTTTTACTCAGTGGTTTGTGGCATGGTGCCAATTTTACTTTCGTTGTTTGGGGTGCATTACATGGTTTGTTGGTGGTTATTGCGGCAGTCACTAATCCCAAACTCCCCAAAACCGGGGTGTACCATCTATTCAGTATACTTTTTACATTCCTTACAGTTACTCTATTGTGGGTATTCTTTCGCTCGCCCAATATTCATACAGCGCTCGCTTACCTCAAGCGAATAGCTACCTGTAGCCGAGGCATGAATTATACTGGTGTGTCAAGAAATGAAGTGCTTTTTTCAATAGCCTTGATAATAATTTTACTCTTGCGCGAAAAACTCATTCCATCTTTTGAATTTAAAAGCAAACAACTGTTTTATGTGTACGCATCTTTTTTAATTATTGTCTCCTACCTGTTTGGTGTTTTTGCCGAAAATCAATTCATTTATTTTCAATTCTAGTGTATTTATGAAAAGGTTCTTCGCATACTTATTGGTACTCCTTGCATTGATGGCAATAGTAATGTCAACCAATAAGGCATTTATGAAATGGATTTCAGACAAACGAGATAATGAGCATTGGTGGGGTGTATATCAGGGCATACATGGCGATCTTACTGGCATGTCCTACCTCGATTATGTACAGACCTTCAAAGCCGAAAAAGTAAATTATGACTTCGGGCAATATACTGTGGGCAACGGAAATATAAATTTGTACATCAGTGGCGATAGCTATACCCGAAAGCTGAATGCTAATGTATTTCACAATCTCAAAAGTTATCATTTTGGCAGAAGATATTTTGGAGAACTGAAATATCACTTTCCCGTAAAAGAAAATAATGTCTTGATTATAGAGATAGCAGAACGGTATTTCAGAGACTATTTTTCTTACATGCGTATCAATGAGTACGATGTCTTTGATTCCATATCACACACAGTACCCCTTACAAACCCACAGACTGCCAGCAACGAAAGTTTTATCAATGCTCTTTTCAATAAAAATATCAACCAAAATTTGCAGTACAACCTGTTTAACTACAACTTTTTGATGCCTATGTTTCAGGTCAAGGCAGCTATCAACTACCACTTGTTTTCACGGGCTTCTGGAGATGTAGTAATATCAAACTCAGGCGATTTCCTCTTTCTCAAAGAAACAGTCCTGTCCGAAGGGAAAAATAGCTCTTACAGTCACATAAGCACAGAAGAGAAAAATCAACTCATACAAAACCTAAACACCGCCTATGATTTTTACAAAAATGAAGGATTTACTGAGGTGTTTCTTTCCATCATTCCCAGTACCGCCACTATGATACAGCCCGAAAACTACAACAAACTAATACCTATCATTCAGAATTCTCCCGATCTAAAAATGAAAATCATAGACATTTACTCCCATTTCCTGCCCAATCCCCGGCAGTATTATCTCAAGGGTGATACACATTGGAATGAAAAAGGAGTAAAGGCATGGGTTGATCTGGTCAACCACTCAGTTTTATTGTAAACTCGTTGTTGCCGGTCATTCCTCAGGGCCTACGAATATGCCAAAACAACTAGCAACAAACCGGCAAAACCAGAAATAACAAACAATACCCCCAATCTCAAACATATACCCACTATCACCCATAAATCACCCATAAATCACCGCATACTGTCACATTCCGTATTTCACACATGCGCAATTAGCTATAACACCATACGAATAACTTTAACTAGTCAGTACCGTCATTTTTTCTTTTTAACTTTTTAGCCTATTCTTTTTAATACCTTTGGGGCTCTGTTATAGGTAAAAATTATAGGTGCATGAAGCGATTAGCAATATTAGGTTCTACGGGTTCTATTGGTACACAGGCACTGGAAGTGGTATCTGCCAATCCTGGTATCTTTCAGGTAGAAGTATTGAGTGCGCACAGCAACAGTACACTACTCATAGAGCAAGCAAAAAAATACAAACCCAATGCTGTTGTAGTAACCAATGAAGCTAAATACAAAGAAGTAAAAGATGCCCTGCTCATGCTGCCTATCAAGGTTTTTGCTGGCGAAAAGTCACTAGCCGATGTAGTGCAGTGGGATAGCGTCGACATAGTATTGGGGGCAATAGTAGGTTTTGCAGGTTTACATTCTACACTGGCAGCCATAGAGGCGGGCAAGCGCGTAGCTATAGCCAACAAAGAAACACTGGTAGTGGCAGGCGAGCTAGTAATGCAGCGTGCAGCAGCCACAGGGGCGGTGATACTGCCGGTAGATAGTGAGCACTCAGCTATATTTCAGTGCCTAGTAGGCGAAGATATTAACTCAGTAGAAAAAGTAATACTTACAGCATCAGGTGGGCCATTTCTCGGTCGCAAGTCCAACTACCTCGTCAATGTAAAAGCTTCTCACGCACTGCAACACCCCAACTGGAGCATGGGTGCTAAAATAAGCATAGACAGTGCCACCCTCATGAACAAAGGGCTGGAAATGATAGAAGCAAAATGGTTGTTTGGCTTACGCAATGAGCAGGTAGATGTGGTAGTACATCCACAATCAGTCATCCACAGCATGGTGCAGTTTGTAGATGGCTCTGTCAAGTCCCAAATGGGTCTGCCAGATATGAAGCTCCCTATCCAGTATGCATTGGCATTCCCACAGCGACTTCCCAATACCTACAAGCGTGTAGACTTTAAAGAACATTCAAAATTAACTTTCGAAGCTGCTGACTATAAAACTTTCCGCAATCTGGCAATAGCAAAAGATGCTATGTACAAAGGGGGCAATGCGCCTTGTGTGCTCAATGCTGCCAACGAAGTAATGGTACATGCCTTTCTACAAAACAAAGTAGGCTTTCTGGAAATGAGCGATATGATAGAAAAAACAATGGAAAGTGTACCATTCATAGAGCACCCCACACTTGCCGACTACCTGAGCACAGATACTGAAGCACGTGAATATGCAGCCGAATTTGTGAAAAAAAGCCAGCTATCTATGTATTAATACCGTGAGGGGTAATACCTCTTCAAAGCCTTTGAATAAGAAATAAAACTTTTTAACTCCCGATTTTTTAAAATGCATTTAGATACGCTCTTATTGATGTCTGGCACCACCGTCAAGGTGCTGCAATTGTTTGTTGCATTGTCATTGCTCATTGTGCTACACGAGTTTGGTCACTTTTTCTTTGCTCGTTTGTTCAAAACCAGAGTAGAGAAATTTTACCTCTTTTTCGATTTCCTATTTCCTTTCTCAGGGCTCCTCAATTTTTCTTTGTTCAAAAAGAAGTCTGGCGACACAGAGTATGGTATAGGTTGGTTTCCGCTGGGTGGATATGTCAAAATAGCCGGAATGGTAGACGAAAGCATGGACAAAGAGCAAATGGCGCTACCCCCACAACCATGGGAGTATCGTAGCAAAAAGCCCTACCAGCGTTTGTTTATCATGTTGGGCGGTATCATAGTAAATATACTGGTGGCAGTGCTCATATACATAGCCGTGTTCAGCATATACGGCGAAGAATACCTCCCTGTCAAAAACGCTACTTACGGCATCATGGTAGATAGCACTGCAAAAGCTATGGGCCTGCAAAATGGCGACAAAATAGTTTCTATTGATGGCAAAGAAGTTACCAGATTCGACAAGATAGTATCGTCTATGATACTAGATGAAGGTAAAGTGATACAAGTGGAGCGCAACGGCAACAAGATAGATGTACCAGTGAAAGCAGGTGTAGTAAGATCCATCCTCACCAAATCAAAAGGCTCATTTATATCAGCTCGTGTGCCGATAGTAGTAGAAGATGTAATGAAAAAAACCCCTGCCGAAACCATGGGTCTCAAAAAAGGCGATAGCATAATAGCTGTAAATGGCATAGCAGCTCCCTTCTTCGACCAGTACGATAGCATAAAACGCACCCTCGCAGGGCAGCCCATAGCACTTACTGTAGTGCGCAATAACCAGCAAATGGAACTAAAAGGTGTATTGCCTGCCGATAAGATTTTGGGCTTCCGTCCATTGTCTGATATGGGGCACTATTTCAAGTTCGAAGAGATAAAATATGGTCCGCTACAAGCAGTAGGCAAAGGACTTTCCTTTACTGCCGATCAGTTTGGTAATTACGTTCGCCAGTTCAAGCTAATCTTCACTTCTAGCGAGGTTAAGGTAAATGAAAGCATGGGCGGCATCATCAGTTTTGGTAAAATTTTCCCTGCCGAGTTCGATATGCAGAAGTTCTTGATGCTCACTGCATTTGTATCCATCATTTTGGCTTTTATGAACCTACTACCCATACCTGGTCTCGATGGTGGTTATGTAGTGTTTCTGCTATGGGAAATGATAACCGGCAAACCAGCTAATGAAAAAGTAATGGAAAAGGCTACTACAGTAGGTTTGGTGTTACTATTGGCAGCCATGGTATACTTCAATGGTCTGGATATTTTCAGGCTATTCAAATAAAATAATCGATACAATCTTATAATACCAAAGAAGCCTGTAGCGTCCGCTGCAGGCTTCTTTGGTATCTATAGAATGAGAACTATAGATAGTCTATCAGCACAAAAACTAACTTTTGGTAAATGCCAAGATTTATACAACGAGTAGATTAATAACAGTAAACTTTATTCATCGTTCCTTACAGCTTTATAGCTGTAAACTTGAGCCCTACTGTCATCAATGACATGTTAGAGCCTTCATCACGAACAGTATTTGTAACCACATACCCTACATATGGGCCTAGCATACAAGTTATTATGTTGTCAAACTTCTCATATTTAAATGATATGCCACCGCTTATTTGTGGCTCTACAGTTATGTTTTTAAACGCATTTATAGGAGCACCTACTTCTTTTTCCTGGTTGTAATTGATGTTACCAATCACTCCCCCTATAAAGTAGTAGCCTATTTTATATCCTTCCTGCAGCATCATGTACGATACAGGTACACTTATGTAATGAAGGTCATATCTATTGCTCGACTCTCTGACAGTACCAGTGTACTTTTCACTAGTGTTTAATATTGCTACCCCTAGCCCCATTGAGAAAAAGTGATACAGATTAGCTCTTCTTGATGGGAAAATGAATTTGTAACCAATTTCTATTCGCACACTACTACCGCTGCCTTTGCCAGTACCACCACCTTTTATAGTTGAGTTTGTGAGTAACAAACCAACCTCTGTGGACGTGTAGATTGTACCCGAACTGCTGGCACCTGAATATATGGGTGATGCTACCGGTGTAGTAATAGACGAAGGCAGTGCGGGAATTTCTGTAATGAGGTCATTCAGATGCAAAGATGGTGCTCCCAATGTGTTGTCAGTTTCATCTAGCAACGACGACGATAGTTGTTGCGCAGATAATGATGTACTTATCAGTGTACACAAAACAATAAGGTATAATTGTTTCATAGTGAAAATTATGCCTGTAAATATATAGGCTCTTGGTCATATTGTAAACTGCTTCGAAACAATTATTGTAGAAAGCAAAGTGTAGCACAAAGGTTACTTTTGTAACAAATAACAGTAGTAAAAACGGGTAAATCATGGCCAAAATAAAATCAGCTTTTTTCTGTCAGCAATGCGGTTATGAAACACCTAAGTGGACGGGTAAATGCCCATCATGTGGGTCTTGGAATTCGTTTGTGGAAGAGGTAGTGCAGCGCGACGAAAAAACAAAACCTGATGCACTCAACTGGGACGATGGCGAAAGCAAGGAGAAAAGAAAAGCACACAAACTAGACGAGGTAGTACATGTGCAGCAAGCTCGCATGATGGCACCAGACCCCGAACTAAATCGTGTACTGGGTGGTGGCATGGTGCCTGGCTCTGTGATACTGGTAGCCGGAGACCCTGGCATTGGTAAAAGCACCCTGTTTCTGCAATGCGCCCTCCAGTGGAATACCATCACTATCCTATACGTATCGGGCGAGGAAAGTGCCCAGCAAATAAAACTAAGAGCTGATAGAATAGGTATCAAAAACAACAACCTTTACCTGCTTACCGCTACCGATACAGCAACGTTGTTCAACGAGGTAAAAAAAGTAAGACCACAGCTACTCATCATTGACTCCATCCAAACCCTCGAATCACCCTATGTCGAGTCGGCAGCTGGTAGTGTATCTCAGGTGCGCGAGTGCGCAGCAGAGTTGCAGCGGTTTGCCAAGTCTACCAATATCCCTGTGTGCATCATTGGTCACATCACCAAAGATGGTGCCATTGCCGGCCCCAAAGTGCTAGAGCATATGGTGGACACAGTATTGCAGTTTGAGGGCGATCGTCACTATGCTTATCGCATACTCAGAACATTGAAAAATCGCTTTGGTTCTACTGCCGAGCTAGGTATATACGAAATGGTGGCTCAGGGTATGAGGGCAGTAACTAATCCATCCGAAATACTCTTATCGCAGCACGATGAGCCACTGAGTGGCATTGCCATAGCCGCTACCATGGAGGCTTCGCGTCCACTCATGATAGAAGTGCAGGCATTAGTCACTCAGGCTGTCTATGGCACACCACAGCGCACTGTGAGTGGGTTCGACCTTCGCAGGCTACAGTTATTACTGGCAGTTCTCGAAAAGCGTGGCGGATTTCACTTTGGTGCCAAAGATGTATTCGTTAACATAGCCGGAGGGCTCAAAATAGAAGACCCTTCTATCGAGCTCGCTGTGGTGTGTGCATTGCTGTCTTCTTATGAAGACAAGACCCTACCCTCTAATATTTGCCTGGTAGGTGAAATAGGCCTCAGTGGCGAAATTCGTGCCATCAATCGCATAGACCAGCGCATAGCCGAGGCAGACAAACTAGGTATGGACGTGATATTTATACCCAAAGCAAACGCAAAAGGACTAGACACTAAAAACTATAAAATTCAGATTAAGACAGTCAACAAAGTAGAAGATGTCTACAAGATGCTGTTTTGATGATACCTACAGCAATGGTGAATTATTCCTTCACCATTGTTGTGCGTAATATACTGCCACCTTCTGTTTGTAAAGAGCAATGATAAATACCCGTTGCCAAATGACCTAAAGATAGTGTAGCACTGCCCCTTACCCATTGTGTATGCACCAGCACACCCAGCACATTGTATATGCGCAGGGTATAGTCATCGTGGGTAGGAGCAGTTATGTTTATGTTGTTGGCAAATGGATTAGGGTGTGCCCAAGTTTTGCTTGTTGCTATATTGCTGCTCAGGTCGGCTGTGCTACATAGGGTACAGTTTTTTTGGTGAGTCACATCTGTAGCTGCCGCCAGTGTAGCATCAAACAGACTACCAGAAGTGCAGTCGTTTTTGAGTCGGCTATTCAGCCATGGTATCAGGTATCGGTTAATGATGTTATGTTGAGTAGTGCGGTCTATGGTAGGTGTCGGGGTACAAGACGATTCACCAAAAGAACAAGCGGTGTTCGTTTCTGCCATCAGGCAGTGGCTACCTCCAGTTATGCTGATGTAGTGTTTACAGCTTGCAGGTGTTGCGTCATACATAGGTACTTGGTTGGTAGCAGGGGGTGTCACACAGTCATTTTGTCCAGCTATTACTAGGGTATTTGCGTTGATGGCAGCGGCAGCAGTTATAGCCGATGGCGTGGTTTCTGCAGGTGCTAGGGTAGCAATGGCTTTAATGCTAGTATTGGCAGCAGCAGCTAGGTGTGCCGCGCCTCCGCCCATGCTATGCCCCATTACACAGGTCATGGTATCTACCTTGTTATACAGTATCGATGTCGATGTGTTGCCCAGTTTCCCCAGCTCTAGTAGCACAAACGACAAATCTTTACCAAAAGCATCGTGGCTTGGCGAAAAGGTACCTTCTGTTTTCGGAAAAGCAATAATGTATCCTGCTGGCACTACTGCCTCCCATATATTCTGGTAAGCACTCCATGCCATCACAAACCCATGTCCAAAGGCTATTGTGGGCACCTTACCAGTTATGCTCGTTGCAAATGCAGCATTATCCCCTGCTACGTTGGCTGGGTAATATATCTCCACAGGCACAGATCGGTTGCTTCGTGCCGAATCAATAAAAGTTGCAGTGATATGACCTATTGGGTAGGGCTGCGCGGCAACGCTGTTCACCATCACTAATAGCAATAAAACTGAGTATATATGTTTCATAAGCATCAATAAACTAGTGTGAAAGTAGCAATATTGTTTAATATTTAGTCAATAATTTTAAACAAATCTTATAAAGTACCCTCATTCTACACTCTACTACAGTTATTCGTTATACATACTTCAATGTTTACAATGTGGGTAGATGTCCAATACCCACTACCTTTGCGCTATGTCATTTTTCAAGAGTGTAAGACCATTCATAGTAGCGGGGCCGTGCAGTGCAGAAACCAGAGAACAGGTATTGACTACAGCGGCTGCGCTGGCTGGTATGAATGTGCAACTAATGCGGGCCGGTGTATGGAAACCACGCACTAAGCCAGGCTCATTTGAAGGCAACGGAGTTCCAGCACTCGAGTGGCTACAAGAAGCTAAAAATACTTTCGGACTCCCCGTTGCTGTAGAGGTTGCTGAGACTATTCACGTAGAGCAGGCACTGCAACATGGCATCGATGTATTGTGGATAGGTGCGCGCACCACCGTCAATCCCTTTCAGGTGCAGCGACTGGCAGATGCGCTCAAAGGGGTGAACATTCCCGTAATGGTGAAAAACCCCGTTAATCCTGATGTAGACTTGTGGGAGGGTGCCATAGAGCGAATGATGAAAGCTGGCATTACAGATGTGGCTGCCATACACAGAGGTTTTTCGGGTTACTCTACAGCGGGTGGCTATCGCAATCAGCCCAACTGGCCCATACCTATAGAGCTAAAAAGACGCAAGCCTGAGTTATGTATCATCTGCGACCCCAGCCACATTACTGGCAACAGAAACCGCATTGCAGAGCTGTCGCAAAAAGCGCTGGATATGCATCTGGATGGGCTGATGATAGAAACACATCCCAATCCTGATGCTGCCTGGAGCGATGCCGCACAGCAGGTAACACCCGATCAACTGAAAACTATACTATCAGGACTAGTAATAAGAGAAGAACATACGCACTGCATGAATGGTCAGGAGCAACTAGAGCACCTCCGCCAAACCATGGATAGTATGGATGCTGAGATAGTAGACCTTATAGCCAGACGTATGGAGCTAAGCGGCAAAATAGGTGCTGTGAAACTAGCCAACAACATGACCGTTTACCAGCCAGCCAGGTGGCGCGAAATAGTAGCCACTCGTGGCGAAAGAGGCGAGATGCAAGGTCTCACCAAGGAGTTTGTGATAAGTGTCTATGAAAAAATACATCAGGAAAGCATCAGGATACAACTGGGCGATACCACTGCCGAAAATATAGATACACAAGGAGAGGTTAAGGCTACAGAGTAATGCAAATTGTGGGATGGATAAGGTGATAGTGCAAAATAACACTCACTGCCACAAAGCAGAAGCGCAAAAAACAGCCTAAATGATGAAGTTTATTTATTCATCTTTCCTTACTAAATTTACCATTTTTAAAGCATAAGTATTGGCACTAAAACAACATCTGGACGACAAAGTACGTTTCGACCAGCAGGTAGACAATTCGTTGTCCTATGTATTACCATTTATAGAGCAAACTAAGCCCATTACAGCTGGTACCACTGTCTTTGAGGTCGGTACTGCCGAGGGTGGTGTATTGTTGCCTTTTGCCAATAAAGGCTGCAAATGCGTTGGCGTCGACCTCGCACCAGAGCGCATAGAATTTGCAAAAGGTTTTCTGGAAAAAGAGGTAAAAGAAGGAAAGATAGAACTCCTGTGCCAAAACATTTATGATGCTGATTTCCTCTCTCGGTTCAAGGGTCAGTTCGATATCATCATCCTGAAAGACGTTATAGAGCACGTACCAAATCAAGAGGAGTTTGTGCCCTATCTCAAAAACTTTCTAAAACCCAGCGGACAAATATTTTTCGGATTCCCACCATGGTACATGCCCTTTGGTGGGCACCAGCAGGTGTGTCGCAAAAAGTGGGCAAGTGTTTTGCCTTGGTACCACATTTTGCCTAAGTTCGCCTACAAGGGTATGCTGAAAATGGCAGGGGAGCACGATGTGGTGATAACAGAGCTAATGGAAATAAAAGACACCCAAATAACCATTGAGCGATTCGAAAAAATAGTAAAAGCCAGCGGACTAAAAGTGCTCCACAAACAACACTACCTCATCAACCCCATTTACAAATACAAATTCGGCCTACAACCCCGCAAGCAGTTTTCCCTTATTTCTGCCATACCATTTGTCCGCAATTTCATTACTACTTGTGTGTATTATACAGTAGGATAATGAATGTGGATAGGTTTTGTCTTACACTAGTATCTTTTTTTAGCCGCATTGTTTTAGATATCAAAGGTGTGTTTACCACGAATGTCTTTCCATGAATTGATTATCTTTGAAATCATCTTTACTATATGAACACTGAGGACTTTTACAAAATCGTAGATGGGGAACTCTCCGAAATTATTGAAAAATATAAAGACGATGAACATTTATTAAAAAATAAATCGGAAAACAACAAACAAAAATCTTATGCACTATTAATATGGTTTCTAAATTTTTACGGAAAAATATCAGACTATTCAACCTATATCACTGATGGCGATGAAGACAGCTCATGCGATATAGTTTTTGACAGCACAGACAACCAAGGTCAAAAAGTATTTTACATTGTTCAGTCAAAATGGAATGTAATTACTAACTGTTCAAAAGAAGTTGAGAAAAAAGATATTCTTCAGGCACTTAGTGATTTCGACACTGTATTACGAGGTAAGAAGGAAAAAGTTAACGACAAACTCAAACAAAAATTAGAAGAATTACAGGTTCATTTGAAGGCAAATGGTGAGGTGAAGTTTATTTACCTGACTTTATGCAACAGCAACCCCAAAGCCAATGAAAACATAGACAGTTTTCTAAGCAATCATCGAAAAACTAAGTTTGAGTTTTACGACATCAACCGCATAAAAGTCGATTATATAGACAGAAAATATAAACATATCGATCCCGAAAACCCTTTAGAAAACCATTATAATCCCGAAGAAAGTAAAATAACTATTGAGCTACACAAACTAAACAATCCTTCTAATTATATTAGGATAGAAAAACCCTTCGAGGCCTACGTTTTTTTAATTAAGCCCAAAACAATTTTTAATCTTTTTGAGAAGTACGGTTTTTCTTTGTTTTTCAAAAACGTAAGAAACCCTTTGATAATTTCAGATTTTAACAAGGAAATCGAAAACACAGCAATTGACAATCCAGCTTACTTTTGGTACTACAACAATGGCATAACTGCCATTTCTTATCTTATACCGGAAATCAGAGATCAAGCCACAACTATAGATATAACAGGGTTACAAATTATCAATGGTGCTCAAACAGTATATTCTGTTTACAAAGCTTACAAAGAAGCAACGCCAACAAAGAGAGAAATTATAGACAGCGAAGCGTTGATAACACTGCGATTGTTAAAGTCTGGTGGTAGAGACTTTGACCTCAACGTTACAAGATTCACCAACTCTCAAAACCCGGTTAATGAACGAGATTTCAGGGCAAACGACGATATTCAAATTGCACTGCAAAATCAATTTTACGCCACCAACATTTGGTACGAAAAACGAAGAGGAGAATTTAGAGACATTCCTAAAGGTGTAGTTAGGGTATCAAATATCGTTCTTGCAAATTATTACATGGCTTATCATTTACAAGATCCTGTAAGTGTGTTAAGTAATTTCAAACAATCAAAACAATCAAGAAAAGATTTGCTATTTGTATCTCATAAAGACAATAAAGAAGGTCTTTATGAAAAAGTATTTAGCACTACTGCCAAGCATACTGATTTTCTTACTCCATATTATCTGATGTCTGTACTCATCAGAAAGTATAGCAGCACTAAACATTTTGGTTTTGCCGATACGTTTAATAGTAGTTTGTATCACCTGCTTTCCCTTTTCAAAATCATATTTACTAAGTATTGTATCGCCAAGTTTGGTGATGAAGTGAATGCTGATTTCCAAATTCAAAGGTTATTCAAATCGAAGGACATTGAGGTCATCCAAAAGACATTTGAGTATATAAATCGGTATTTGTACATAGTTTTAATACAGCATCAAGACGATAAATCTTATGAAAAGTATGTAGGATTTATGACGGTAAAAAGTCAATATGAAAGAGTAAAAGGCGAGTTAGAAGAAATAGATGTTACCATTGAAGACATAGAAAATATGGAGCTTAGTGACGAGGATGTTTTATTTGATTTCATAAATGAAGAAGAAGAGCAAGATGGCTTTTTGTTGTAGCTATATATATTATTTCATTTTAAATCACTTCCCCACCCCCTTCTCACACCATATATCCCAACTAGCTTCAGCTTGTAGTTGCAGCATCTCAAAGCCGTTTTTGGTAGTGGCACCATGTGCCTTACCGTGTACCAAAAATCGTGTCTCCTCAGGATTGTAGATCAGGTCATAAAGCAGATGTTGCGCGCCCAGACTATTGTAGGGCAGTGCAGGCGCATTGTCTATCAGCGGGTACATACCCATAGGCGTAGTATTTACAATCAGTTTATGAGCATCTAGCAGGGCAGGTGTCACATCACTATAGGCTATTGCTCCCGTTGCATTACTCGCCGATACCTTGGTGTAGGGTATGCCCAACTGCTGCAACACATATGCCACCGCGCGCGACGAGCCACCAGTACCCAGTATCAGTGCTTGTGTGTGATGGGCCGTCAGTAGTGGTATCAGGCTTTGTTCAAATCCTATCGAATCGGTATTGTACCCAGTTATTTTTCCTTCTTTTATACTGATGCAGTTTACTGCACCTATTCTAGCTGCCGATCCATCTACACTGTGCAGGTAGGGTAGTATGGCCTCTTTATGCGGTAGTGTCACATTCAGCCCCGCAAGCTGTGGCTGTGCTGCTAGTAAAGCCGGCAGGTCGGAGATTTGTGACAATGGAAATGCATCATAAGTAGCAGCAAGATGTAAAGAGGCAAATTTTTTCCGAAAGTAAGCCGGAGAAAAAGAATGGGCGAGTGGGTAACCTATTATTCCGTAGTGCACTTGTATCTTGGTTGTATGGTTCGTCCAATTATATACTGGTAGTGCCATCCAGCAGAATGGCAAGCAAAAATGCGAAATATGCAGCAATAAAAGTGTAATAATTATCCCCAATACCGCACCTGTTTTGCAGGGTTGGCTTTAAGTTGTTGTGTTTGCAATCAGTGTGTTAATGCGGTGGTTGTGTATACTCCCCTCATTTACAATTTTCAGGCCCCACATATACCTTCTTCCCTGCCGCATTGATGTAGTAGCACCCACCTCTGGGGCCGCTCAGGTACTCGCGGGGTTTGGGTGGTGGTGGCAATGGCAGCGGATTACCCCCCTGATACTTAGGGGCTACATATTTTCTAGCATTAGAGTACGCTATACCTTTGTCTACAGTTCTGTAGCTGCTAGTGCCATATCGCTGCTCGTAGTAGTCAAATCGCTTAACTGGCACCCGGGTTGCATTCACAGAGAGCGTAGTATCAGCACCTGGTACCGTTACCAATGCACGAGACTTCACCAGGTAACGTTTAGGCACCCATCCATTCAGATTCACCACCTTATACTGATGCTCGGGCATGTATATGGGTATAGATATATGGCACATGGTTTTCAGGATGTTCTTGTCTATGTATTCTATAGAAAGGACAGTATCTATCGTCACCTCACAGCCAGCATGTGCTATACCACATACATTATAGTCAGGCAGGTGGTTATCTCTTATCACCAGATTCGGCGCATTCACATACCGCACATCTTGCCCTGTAGCTACAGCAGCAACAAAACACAGCATCAAAAACAGCAGTCTGGGCATGATGATGTGAAATTAAGGATTTAGCAAAGACAGACGCTATCACCCAGCAAAATTAAGAATGAGGGTGCTATCATATTACTATTCTCCCATCACATAGGCTCCCATACTACCAGTGTGGTGCAGCACTATCTTTTGCTCGCGGCACATTTCCTTCAGTACCACCATTTCTTTTTTCGACAGCTGATTGCCCACTACCACTACCTGTGGCTTATACTGAGCCACTATCGCAGGCAGCGGCGGCAGAGAAGCTAAAGCAAGTATCAGCGTATGCACGGGTGTAGGAGCTATGTAGAACACTGGTTTGTCCAGCACCAGCACCACCTTACCATCTATCAGGTGAATGTTGTGCGCTGGTGCCACCTGCTGGTGCCATGCCTGCCACGCATTATGTGCAGGTCCAGTGGCATAGGTTATCTGGTGAGTCTGGGTGCTATCTGTAGCTAATACACTATAGTGTTCACCTTTTATAAGCTCTAAATGCGTAGCATGTGGCGTATTATACACCACTATTCGCTGTTGTCTATAATGTTGATAACTGCTCACACAAACAGATACAGCCAACAAACAACCTACCATCAAGCCACCCATAAGGCTAGTTTTACTACGCCTTATCAAGTACCACCCCAGCAATGCGATAATGCCATACACCAGCAATACTTGTACCCCACTCAGCAGCAGATGATTGAAGTAATCCGGACCTATATCTTGCAGCAAACCCACCACATACCCAAATCCATCTACCAAGTAAATGATCACCCATGCCGCCACCCCTGCCAGCACCGGAATACTACTCACCACCACCAATACTATACCCGCCACCAGCACCACACTCATAAACAATAGCGCAGCCACATTAGCCACCACAAACATCACCGGAAACGTATGAAAGTGATAGATCACCAGTGGTGCTATCAGTATCTCAGCAGCTATGCTCATAGCCACAGCACTCCACAACCCCTGCGGCCAGCCCAGTACCCACCGTTTCAGTTTATTGACGATGCCCTTTTTAGATACCTTAATAGCAGGAAAACGAACTAGGTTATATACCCGCCTATAGAATAGCTGAATAGACAACACCGCCACAAACGACAACTGAAACCCTGCCGAAAACAGCCATGCAGGCTGCATACACAGCAGCAGGAAAGCAGTAGCAAGTAACTGATTAGTTCCATTCCTGTTTTTTTGCAGCGCCATGCCCAGCGCCAGTATCGAGAACATTACCGCCGCCCTCACTGCCGATGGCTGCGCACCAGCCATCAGCACATAAAACCACACCAACGGCATAGCTATCGCATACTTTATCAGCAGATGTTTTGGGTGCCTCACAAACCCCAACAAGAACGCTATCACCACAAAGAAGATAGATACATTACCCCCCGATATCGCTATTATATGTATGATGCCTGTATTGGCATATGCCTGCCTCAGGTCATCATCAAGGTTCACCTCATCGCCCAATAGCATAGCCTGCATCAGCCCCATAGATTTATGGGTGCCCAGGTAGTGGCTCAGTTGTTGCATACACCAGTCATGGCATCGCTCTGTCAGTGGCAATGCCGCTGGCAAGCACCTACCATACAGTTGCACATCTTCCACACCGCACCACTGTCTATATCTTAAATTGTTGCGGGCACAGTAGGCAGCATACCCAAACTCATACGGATTGCCCGGGTCTTTTATCACTTCCCACCTGCCCGGCAGCAGCAGCGTGTCGCCACGGTGCAGGCTAGGTGTGTTGTCCGCCTGTTGCACATACACATAGGCCTTGCCTGTTACGTACGCTACCTTCCCACTATCTATACTGGCTATTATCTCCACAGGCACCTTTACACTTCGCTGCCCCACTCGTGGCGTACCAGCTACGCGCACCATATAGTCAGCCTGCGCATTTATTTTATCCCCAAACCACCCTTGCTCATTACGGGCATCATGCAGCCCTGCCACACTCATACCCGCCGAAAACAGCAATACCTGCGTCACCACAAACACCACACCCACCAGTCTCGATTGCCACCCTGCCCTCAACCCCACCGTTACCAGCAGCCCACAACACAAAGCCGCCATCCAGCCCCAGGCCACTGTTGGCACAGCAGCTAGCCACTCCTCATAGTAGCACAGTACACCAGCCGCAAAGGGCAGCACTACCCTGAAAAACGGAGCCGTCTCCCAAACGTGTGCTTTATATAACGGCCATCTACTCATAACGATTCAGTACCGCAAAATACTAAAATGAAGCGGATAGCTACGATACACGGCAAAACGCACATTTTCCCATTTATCCTTACCTTCGTTCCATCAGCAGGCCACCATACCTGCTACAGGAAATGGTGTCTTCCTGCTCACAACCGCCTCCTTTTCCCGAGGCTGATGGCGCCTGCTATAACCGTGTATCGGCACTATTGCCGTGCTTATTATTATATGCAGGTATATGAAGCAAAACTTTTTCGCATCAGGTGCTCTTCCATTCGCTAGCCACATGGCTCGCTGGCTAGGTTACATCACATTGCTATCAGTAGCCACAGGCTCATTGGTCGCACTCTTTTTGTGGCTGTTAGATCGGGTTACTCTTTTACGCTGGCAGCACCCCTGGCTGCTCTATCTGTTACCCGTAGCAGGTGTCGGCATATACTTTGTCTACAAGCTATGGGGCAAAAACTCCTCCGCTGGCAACAACCTTATCATCAACGAGCTCCACTCCCCCGGCGCAGGCATACCCACCCGCATGGGCCCACTCGTGCTGGTCACTACCATCGTCACACACCTGTTTGGCGGCTCAGCCGGGCGCGAGGGCACAGCCCTGCAGATAGGCGGCAGCATCGCCCACCGCATCGCCCGTTGGCTCGGGCTATCCATCCCCCATGCGCAGCTCCTCCTGCTCGCAGGCATAGCAGCCGGTTTTGGTGCCGTGTTTGGCACACCCCTCACAGGCGCCATTTTTGCGCTCGAGGTCGTTACCGTCGGCCGCATCCGCCACCATGCCCTCCTCCCTTGTCTGTTGGCTAGTGTACTGGCAGATGCCACTTGCACAGCCTGGGGCATACACCACACCAGCTACCACATCGCCCCCGGTGCCATCAGTAGCTTATTGTCAGTACGCCTTGCCGACATCGGCAAGATCGCCCTCGCAGGAGCCATGTTCGGCATCGTGGGCTATTTGTTTGCATGGCTCACAGAGCAGATCCGGCACCACAGCCACACCCTCATTCCCCGCCACCAGTGGCTCATACCCGCACTCGGCGGGCTCCTCATTATAGCACTCACCTACATTTGCGGCACTACCCACTATCTTGGTCTCGGCGTCACCGCCTCTACACCGCACGGCATCAGCATTGTCAATGCCTTCCAGCCCTCGGGCGTACACACCTTTAGCTGGCTATGGAAACTCATCTTTACCGCCATCACGCTCGGCATGGGCTTTAAGGGCGGCGAGGTCACGCCCCTGTTTTTTATTGGCGCAGCACTCGGCAATACCCTCGCACCCCTCCTGCACCTCCCTCCCGATCTCCTTGCCGGCCTCGGCTTCATAGCCGTTTTTGCCGCCGCCACCAACACCCCACTTGCCAGCACCCTCATGGGTGTCGAGTTGTTTGGCGGGCAGTATGTGCTCAATTATGCAGTAGCCTGTTATGCCGCCTATTATTGCAGTGGGCACAGCAGCATTTACGGCACACAGCGCATAGCCATCAACAAATACACCGGTCAGCCCACCCATACCCCGCACCACGACATACCCATGGCAAAAGATATGTGACCCCTCAATACACCTATTGCCACTACAATGTTTCATACTTTGCCCGAATCCCCTACCTTTGCGCCGCTATGCAGATAGAAATATTAAAATCTAAAATTCATAGGGTAAAAATCACGGAAGCCAATCTACACTACATTGGCAGTATAACCATAGATGAAGACCTGATGGACGCCGCCAACCTGATAGAAAACGAAAAGGTGCAAGTGCTCGATATCGACAACGGAGAGCGTCTCGAAACCTACGTTATCAAAGGTATAAGAGGCAGCGGTATGATATGTATGAACGGCCCCGCCGCCCGCCGCATCAACCCCGGCGACACAGTAATCGTTATTTCTTACTGCCTCATGGACTTCGAAGCCGCCAAACTATACAAACCAGCCATTATTTTCCCCAAAGAAGGTAACAAACTATAGTGCACGTGTTCCCAGTCCGATTATCAAAATCACATCTGGGCCACCTCATTTGCTTAGTTCTTATAAATAACAAACCCTCACCATTCGGTGAGGGTAAACCTTTTTGTGAGTATCACAGATAGCTGCACAACCATCCAATATTATAAATCTCTGAGCCTTCTTGTTACTTCAATATCGCTAATGTTTTCTGCTTCAGATTTATCATAGATAGATAGCATATACAAGAACTGTTTGGTTACCTGGATATGAGTTATCACCCTTGCTCCACCCGATTTTCCTTTTCCTTTCGATGTTATTGCAAGCCGTATTTTGTAACATTCATTTCCAATTGGCACACCATGATGAGGGTCAATAGTTAGTTTTTCAACCAATCCAGCTACATCATTTTTTATTGACGGGTACTTTTTTGCCAGCCGTTTGAGCTCCTTCTCAAAATCAGCAGTGGCAACAATGCTAAATGCCATCAAGTACCTCTTGTATGGTTTTCAATTTACCTTTTCCTTTTTTATGCAGCTTCACTTCTGCCACCGAATTATCAAGCGCAGCCAGTATCTTCTTTTCCTTAGCAGTCAATTTTGGCGGCTCCACTACTTCCACAAAATCCAGATGTTTTACCAGCTCCTTCAGAAAAGAAACTTTCTCCTTGGTTTTGACATTCAAAATAAGCTGTTCCATATAACAATTAATTACCCAAAGGTACGAAGTATGTAGTATCAAAATTACTGCCCTTTTACACACCACAGCCACCCACACCCTCATTTCACAGTTTCTTTTTCACCAGCCACACCACTCCTAGCAGCGGGCTTTGTGTCACTCCCTTGTACGTTCAGGGCAGTGAGGGGTTTTGTGTTTGAACAGCAAAATGTATCGGTTATTAATAGTTCGAATCCATTTCAGCCCGCATAGTGACAAAACCGCGCTTGGCGTGGGTTTTCTCGTTCTAAATCGGGTATGTTCTTGCACAACAACTCTTATGGCTTTATCCAACTGTATTCATAATATTCACTTTCAGGTTATCTTTAGAGCATGGACTATACAGTATTTTATTCCTGGCAATCAGATTTAAATAACAAATTTAATCGCTCTTTCATTCAGGATGCTCTTGAGAAAGCGACAAAAACCATTTCGAATAAAAAGCATTTTGATTTAGAAGCTGTTGTCGATCGAGACACATACGGAATGCCTGGCAGCCCTTCAATTGTGGAGTCAATTACTGCTAAAATTGCAAAATCAGATGTTTTTGTCTGTGATATTTCTATCATCAATGCAGAATCGGAAGGTCGCCAAACACCAAATCCAAATGTATTATACGAGTTGGGATATGCATCTGAAGTTTTAGGGTGGGATCGGATTATTTTAGTACAAAATACTGCGTTTGGTGGTCCAGATAAATTACCATTTGATTTAAGAGGACGAAGGATTCTGACATATCATGCTGATGATACCTGCGATAAGAAAGCGGGCGAGAAGCAAGCACTTAGTCAAAAATTAATTGCTATTTTTAGTAACGCACTACAATACTATAGCAATAACTACGCGTATAGCCAAAAGGATAAAGTGATTTGGTGGGGTACTTGGGAAATGGATTCCAATATAAAAGTACGTGGTGGACGGCTGCACATCAGCCGTGTTTCTTCTGATGCATTCTTTTTTCACCTCACTATTTTTGACGGAGCGCGGTCCGGCGAAATTAACTCCAAAGCTCAAATACTAACTCCGCATTCAGCTTACGCAAGAATCGAATATGATGGTAAAAATTGTGAAATCGTTTTCAGAAGAAGACTTGAAGGGAATTCTTGGCATATTGAAGTAGAAGCAGGACAGCATTGCTCCGCATTTCATGGATTAGGTGCATCATTCAATGGAAATTACAGGCATACTAATGAATTGGTTGTAAACTGGGGCTATCTGGACGAAATTGATATGAATGAAATAGAACGTCTAACAGGAAAATATCTTTCGGTTTTTCTAAGTAATTTCCAACAATTTGGAACTTCTAATGAATACGATTTGAAAATTATACTTGCGGGTGTTAAAGGTATGTACAATATAATGGAATCAATTGTCGTGTTGGATAAAACGGGGAACACTTGGTGCGCATGTTTAGACTCTGATGCAAACATTGATATAATCCGTTATTTTACAAATGTGGCAAGCAACGATATGCCGCACCCTAAACCCATGCAGGAGTGGCTATCAAAATTTCCGAATCGTTCAATCATTATCAATAATGTCGTTCCGGAGCAATTTTCACCACTTCAGTAATATACTCAAGGTGAAAATTTAAATAAAGCATTGAAGAATGTAAAAGAAAAGCCAAACTTACCCCAGCGTATTTTAGGGAAGGATAGAACGCGATTAAAATAGCCTACTTGTTATTTTAAATAGGATTCTCGAGTTTTTAGTGCAAAATTGCCTTAATGTCTTCTCTCTGGTCGCCTTTGGCGCGAGTCTTTTCCACTCGAGCCTAACTATCGGCAAGTCTTTTTGACTTGCGTAAAATCCATATCTCAAAATGTGGATATCTTAATCACCGCCACCACCCATATAGCCACAAATTGGCGCACTTTTTGCGGCATATGTCGCGCATAATCCATTTACCCAAACCCACACACCATGTCACAAAATCACAGTTCCCAATACATCAATCACGGTGTCCCACACTTCCCAAAGTGTGCAGCACCTCACACCACCCAACCGGAAAATGCATGCAAACCTTTTAGTAGCCATAGCTTTTCAGCGACGGCTACTGCAAAAGTGAATACCATTGATAATCAACCACTTAAGTGCCAAAACAAATGAAAACACCGGCAACAAACCGGCAAAACCGGAAATGAACAGTAAATACAATATGATCAGATGTCACGACAACATACCCGCCGATAGATATAAGAAAGCCC
>CAZRPA010000053.1:0-24397 GCA_964601855.1 uncultured Flavipsychrobacter sp.
AATATGAAATCCTGTAAATGTGCCCAGTAGTATATTTTCATCGCCCAATGAAGGCAATAAATACCCTGCAAACTTGCCAAATGCTACGCCTACTGCGGCAATAGTGCCTGTTTGTATCACTGCAAAAAACGACCAACCATATAAGAAGCCGTACAGTTTGCCAAAAGCCTCGCGGAGGTACACATATTGCCCCCCAGCATGCGGAAACATACCACTTAGCTCGCCATAACTAAGTGCTGCAGTAAGCGTGATGAAGCCCGACAATAGCCAGACTACTATGAGCCATCCGGCACTACCCACTGCCTGGGCTATACCAGCACTGACTATAAATATGCCACTGCCTATCATAGACCCTATCACCAGCAGTGTGCCGTCGAGCAGGGTAAGAGATTGTTTAAATCGGCTTTCGCCCGTAGTATCCGTATTGTTTGTGCTATCCAAAACAGGTAGTTTGCAGAAATATACTACTTATTTCTTATTCTCATCTTTTTTCGCTGCTTCATTCAGCCCGTCTACTATATCCTTGGTGATGTTGTTGGCACCTTTGGTGTACAGTATAGCTGAGCCCGAGCCCGAGTAAGAGAGTATAAAGTCGTAATTATGGGTCTTATTATACTCTGCCAGTATCTGGTCTAGTCTTTTCTTCAGGTCGCTGTTAAATTCTTCCTGCTCTTTCATTAGTTGTTCGGTGAGCGACTGTTTTCTGCTTTCTAGTGTCTGCTGCATCTGCATCAGTCTTTTTTGTGCTCCCTCATATTCCGACTGCGTCAGCGTATTAGCTTGTGCTTTTTTCTGTATTTCGTTAGCGTCGCTCTGCATCTGTCCGTACGACCTTTGCAGTTCGTTTTCCATTTGCTCTTGTCTGCGTTTGAAATCTTCTCTTTTGGTTTTCAGCAGCACATATTGCGACTCTAGCGAGTCTATATCTACATACGCCAGATGGCTGCCAGTGCCAGTAGCTACAGGTGCTGCGGCTGGTGCTGCATTTTTGTCTTTGCCATTCATGTATAGTGCACCTAGTGCCAATACGCCCACCAGCGACAGTATACTCAGTATGGTTGCTATATTTTTCATTATGTGTTTTTTTGGAGTGTGCCGTTATTATTGCCAAAAGTAATAGCATATACATAAGATGTACATACAGGGTTTCATAAATTTGTCATAATTAATGCTGCTACTGCTATATACAATAACGATTAAAGCATGACATACACATGCTCCTTGCCATTATTACGGTAGACTCATATTGTGTATACAGTAGCTTTTACGGTACTGTTTTAGTAAAAGGGAAGTGAATTATTAATAAATGGAGCAATTCCATACCTCGCCCACAATGGTGGTATCATAGCTGCTGCATTCTTCCTGCGCTTTGGTTTCATATTGGCCACCTAGGTCTTTGGTAAATACCACTTTGTTGTTGTAAGAACAGTTACAACGATAGTATTTTTTGCAAGATGTGGTAGACAAAATGCAAAGAGACACTATTACAGCAGAGTAGATAACCTTCTTCATTTCAGTAGTCGATTGTATGAAAAGCGAATTTAGTTTATTTATCTTTGAAGTACTAATCATTTTCACCTATTTTTTTCATTCACGTGCACAGCAATACTTCTATCATCATTCGTAAAGCAACAGTAGCAGACATACCCCTTATAAAAAAACTGGTAATGCTGGTATGGCCTCATACCTATGTGCCTATCATAGGCGAGCAACAAGTAGCCTATATGCTAGATAGGTTTTACAGTTCACAAGCATTAACCCTACAAATAGAGGAGCAACAACATCAATTTATAATAGGGTATTACAACGACGAGCCTGTAGCATTTGCTGCATATTCGCCACTCAGCCCCGATACATGGAAGCTTCATAAGTTATACATATTGCCAGAGGTGCAGGGGAAGGGTATAGGCAAACAAATGGTACACTATATTAAAAGCGATGTGACAGCCACAGGTGCTACTGCTTTGGTGCTCAATGTTAATATTCACAATACCTCAGCCATAGCATTCTACAACAGGTATGGTTTTCAGCACCTCAGAGATGAGGATATAGATATAGGTAGTGGCTACTTTATGAACGACCATGTGTATACACTGGCTTTGTAGAGTTCGGGGCAGTTACACAATATCACATTTACATCATAGGTGATACAATAAAAGGGGGCTGTCAGATGACAGCCCCCTTTTATAACAATATACTTGGATAGTACTATTACTCTAACTTGAACACGATAGGCAGATTGAACAACACTTTCACTGCCTTACCATTTTGTTTACCTGGTTTCCATGGTGGCATTGATGCTACCACGCGTTTTGCTTCTTCGTCACAGCTTCTTTCTAGGCTTCTTGCTATCTGAATGTCGCTGATTTTACCATCTTCATTTACTACAAACTTTACTATTACTCTACCTTCTATGTTGTTCTCGCGAGCAGCATCGGGGTATTTCATTGTTTTTTGCAAGAATGAATTCACATCATACGGTGCTGCTGGCATTTGCTCCACATAGTTGAACACCGTAGGTGGTGGTGGCGCTTCTACCACACCAGTACCTGTGCTAGGTGCTACTATACCTGGGTCTATACCATTGGGGTCACCTTCCTCAGTTGTTTTACCTGAAGCAGTAACTTCTTTCTGTGGAGGTGGTACTTCTTCTTCTTTTACCTCTTCATCTTTTTTAATCACAGGTGGAGTGAACTTCACCGTTGGTTTCACTGGCGGCGGCGGCGGTGGTGGTGGTGGTGGTGGTGGTTTGTTGGGGTCCATAGGCGGTGGCTCAGCCAGTGTTACCTGCTTCACCACAAATACTTCCTTTTTTTCGTTTTTTGCCCTACCACTTATGAATGCATAAGCAAATACGCCCACGCCCACAAACAAAAGCACCAACATAGACCTGCCTATACGCTTGCGGTAATTCTTGCGCAGTTCGTAGCCTCCATATTGTTTATTACGACCATCATAGATGATGTCAAGATAGTCGCTGGAAAGAATTTTATTAATATCCATTTTTTACTTTTTGAGTTATAAGTACGTTTACTTATCCCTGTGTCTTAATAGCTTTATGTGTTGGTTTACTGTCCTGGGCTAGCAGCTTCGGTAGCTTGTATAAAACCTTTTTCTACGTCAGATATGTCAATAATGGCATACACCTTTACGTCGTTGATGCTCATTTCATCCAGCATATTCACTAGGTCGCTGTAAGTGCTGTTTACATCAGGTTTTATCAATACGGTAGTTTCATCTTTAGGTCCCAGTGCACCTGAGCGTTTAAGACCATCTACCATTTTTTTCTTCTTGATGATCACATCTCTAATGCCATCTTTTGCCTTAAAGCCTGTTATCTTCAGGTCTGGTGCTACATCCGGATTGTCGCCTATACCCTCGTAGTAATATACTCGGTGGTCTTTACTCAACAGTACAGTAAGCGCAACACTGGCTTTCAATTTATTTTTTTCGGCATCTGTTAAATTCTCATCCTTATAAGGCATGTTTATCTCCATAGTTTTTGGCTTGGAGAGGGTAGTGGTAAACATGAAGAATGTAATCAACAGAAAGCCAAGATCCACCATTGGGGTAAGATCTACACGCGTACTTAGTTTTTTTCCTTTTTTGACCCCAGGTCCTTTCTTATGTCCCCCACCGGAGGTATCCATTTCTGCCATGACACTGATGTTTTATTGTTGGTCCTGCATGCAGGCACCGGTTAATTAATGTTTTTTATGATTTTGTGCAGTATACACAGCCTATTCAGCTTTAGCTACACTATTTTTCTGCTCGTATGCCGCTGTTCCTTCTGGAATAGCCTTCATATTCGTAATCAAGTTGAACTTAAATATCTTCCAGCCTTCCAGCGTGTTGATTATTTTTTTGATGTGCGGATATGCAGCTTCGCCATCGGCTTTGATACAGATACGAAGTAGAGGGTTGGTATTACGGGCACTTTTTACCCATTGTGCCAGCTCATTGTTTACCGATAATACTGATGTGT
This sequence comes from uncultured Flavipsychrobacter sp., assembly GCA_964601855.1. Lineage (GTDB taxonomy): Bacteria > Bacteroidota > Bacteroidia > Chitinophagales > Chitinophagaceae > Nemorincola. Next base: position 3,986 of record CAZRPA010000053.1, read on the forward strand.
CAACCGGTACACCTGGTGCTGTTTTGCCTATTTCTGCTTGTTTGTCTGCAGATAGGTTCAGGTACGATTTCAGTTGGTTGAACTGTATACCCAGTGATGCGCCTATCGCAAAGTTGTTCATCTCAGCATCTGTAAGGTTCAGGCTACGTTCGCTGTTTACGTTTTCTATCAGTGCTTTTCTCTTTATTTTGTTATCAATCGAGAAAAATATTCTACCCTTAGAGTCCACAGTAAGCAACATAATGTTTTCATCAGGCAGCGGAAATTCAGATATTGATGATGGTGTTTTTACTACTACTGGTTCTTCTGGCTTAAACTTGGTAGCCAACATGAAGAAGGTGAGCAGTAGGAACGCCACATCGCACATAGCCGTCATGTCAATGTGGGTGCTTTTGCGTGGTAATTTTGCTTTTGGCATTGTTATAATTCTTCTGCTGTTAAACTAATAAGATGCAATATCATTCTGATTCCATACGCACCCATCACATATTTTATTGCAAAATATGGCAAATAACCTGTTTAGCTTTATAAACAGGTTATTTGCCGGGGAAGTACTATTACTTGTGTGTAGAAGCGTAGCTCTGTGTAAGCGTGAAACCGCTTTCATCTATAGAATAAGTTATACCATCTATAATAGTGGTAAACAAGTTGTAGAATATGATAGCGAAGAATGAGGTACCGATACCCAGAGCGGTATTGATAAGTGCCTCAGAGATACCAGCCGCAAGTGCAGCCGCATCAGGAGCACCGGCAGATGACATAGCCGCAAATGAACGAATCATACCCAATACCGTACCAAACAGACCAAGAAGGGTAGCTGCTGAAGCGATAGTAGAAAGGAACACTAGGTTTTTCTCTAGCATTGGCAATTCCAGAGCAGTAGCTTCTTCTATTTCTTTCTGTATACCTGCTATTTTCTGGTCAGTATCCAGATCATGGTTGCTTATCATTTCTTTATACTCAACCAGTCCGGCACGCATTACATTACCTACAGATCCTGCTTGCTTATCGCACTCAGCTATAGCTGCGTCTACATTTTTGTTAGCAAGATGATACTGTACTTTACGCACAAACTCACCACCATCTATTTTACCTTTAGCTTTAATGATAGTAAGTGCACGCTCTACTATAAAACATACCAGAGTAAGGAAGGTAGCCATAAGTATAGGTACCACAAAACCACCCTGATACATTGTACCAGCTATATTGGCAGGTTTGTGCCTTGTTGCACCATCAAGGAAGTTACTTTCTGCACCCAACACAAATTTCCAAATAAGCTCACCTGCTGTTACACAGCCTGCTACTACTAAAGCGTTAATCCAAAAATTGTTAGAATTTCTTGGTTTTCCTGCACTTCCATTAGCACTTGCTGGTTTAGCTGCGGCTGTTTTTACGTCTGCCATAATTTTGTTTTGTTTTTTTGCTTAAAGTTTGCTGGTTAATTATTGATAATAGTATGCTTGCAAAGATATACGTACCACTCAAAAAAACAATTTTGAGCTTAAAATATTTTCCCAAATATAACATTCCTGAATTAACTGGAATAATGCTTTTAAAAGAACGTAACAGGGCATTTATTATTGTAAAGCGGTAGAAATAGGGTAGGGTAAATTAATAGTAATACAAAAATGACAGGCAGGTATTAATCATAGACGTAGATTCGAGGTAAAACCTTTGTATTTTTGAAAAAAATTTTAAAAAACGCACAAAAACATGAATTTCAACCCTTGGCACGACGTTAGTTACGGCGACAATGTACCACACACAGTAAACGCAATAATAGAAATACCCCGCAACTCAAGGGCAAAATATGAGTTGGACAAAGAAACAGGTTTGTTGAAACTAGACAGAGTATTGTATTCATCGGTATATTATCCTGCCAACTATGGTTTTATACCGCGCACTTATTGCGACGACAATGACCCGCTAGATATATTGGTACTATCGCAAATAGATATGCAGCCGCTTTGCTTGGTGGAGGCTAAAATAATAGGAGTGATGCGAATGCTGGATCAGGGTGAAGCTGATGATAAATTGATAGCCGTGTGTGCCAATGATATGAGTGTAGCGCACTTTAATGATATCAATGAATTATCTCCCCATTTTATAGAAGAGCTGCGCCATTTCTTTGAGGAGTATAAAAGACTGGAGAAAAAAGAAGTTAAAGTAGAAGATTTTGAAAATGCACGCCTTGCTCGCAAAATATTGCAACACAGTATTAATGATTACAAAGCCAAGTTTGTAGACGGTAAATAAATTATCAGTTAATACAGTAGTTGTTTCAGGCATATTAATAGATTTTTTTTCAAAGACAGTTTGTGATTAAACGCAAACTGTCTTATCTTTAATGTCATTTTAATGTCAGAATGGCTATAAAAGAGATGTTAAATCTTGTTTATAGCCATGAGGTATTCATTGTTTATACTACAAACAAAGATTAATGAAGAGAGTATTACTTTTCCTCGCATGGTTTGCTGGTTTTCAGGTTATGAAAGCTAATGCAGCAATTACTGTATCGCCAGCTACTGGTGGTACTAACATTTGTGCCAATCTCGCATTAGGGGGCAGCACTCCAGGTTATTCGCCATTAGGTGTTATAACTGTAGCAGAAGGTTTGAATACAGACTTCTCAATGGGTTTCCTTACCCTAACCATCAATGCTCCTGCGGGATGGCAGTTTAACACTGGGGTTGCCCCAACGTTAGCATTTACTCCTGGCAGGAATGCGGTCTTTATTAACAATGCAGGTTTTACTACTACTCAGTTGACCATCAATCTCGGTATAACTGGTACCACTCAGCTAGATGCATTTACTATTGCAGGTCTGCAAGTAAGAGCCAACTCTGCTGCATCAGCTGCAGGCAGTATAAGGGCTACTTCTTTTACAGGCTTCAATGGTGTTAATGGTGGTACAAACTTTGGTAATTTGTCACTTACCCCATCCTTAGTGCCATCAGTAATAGTATCTCCCAATCCTACGGGTGCTATATGTGCGGGTACAAATGTTGTGTTTACCGCAATACCTACTAATGGTGGCACACCCACTTATCAGTGGCAGTTAAATGGTGTACCAGTACCAGGTGCTACTAATGCTACTTACAGCAATGCAACCCTTGCCAATGGCAACACAGTGCGTGTGGTGATGGGTGCTACGGGTTGTGTGGCTCCTACGTCAGCTACATCGGCTTTTTACACAGCTACGGTTAATGCTGTACCATCTGCTGTTACAGTAACTGGTGGAGGTAGTGCGTGCAACAATATTACTTTGAATGCCAGCATCACTGGTGCAGGTACTATATATTATCAGGGCGTACAGTTCAATGGTACTTCAATAGCTACTCCATCTACTTCTCAGTTTATTTCTACTCCAGGTACCAATACCTATTATTTCAGAGCGCGCTCAGCAGCAGGGTGCTGGGGCCCCCAGGGTAGTGCTACTGCTACTGTTTATTTGCAGCCATCAGGATTAACTATTACACCAGCTACTACTACACTTTGTTTGGGCGACAGTGCTACGTTTGTAGTGAGTGCTACAGCAGCTGAAGTAGAAGTGCTACACCAAGATTTTAATAGCGGATTAGGCGGCTGGTCGATAACTAATTTGGCCGGCGTAACCAACAGTTATTTTCAGATACGTAACTCGCCAGGATATAACAATGCAGTAGCCGGAGATGGTACTCCCTACATGCAAGCAGCACCAGATGCTACGGGTTCCTCTACTATTCCTACCAACACTCGTTTTACTTCCCCTTCGTTTTCTTTGGCTGGCTATCAGTCGGCTAGTGTATCTTTTAACCAATATTACCTGCAGTTCACTCTGGACACTACAGTTGGGGTAGATTACTCTATAGATGGTGGCACTACATGGGTGCCAGTATTCAATCAGGCTACTGTTTTTGCAGGTGCGCTTAGTTGGTTGTCAACCACCCCCAATTTTACAATAGCACTACCTGCCGCCACTGTTGGACAGTCTGATGTGCGTCTTCGCTGGAATTATTACTCTGCATGGGGTTGGTATTGGGCAATAGACAATATCAAAGTAAATGCTGTTCCTGATCTTAGTTATTCATGGGTAGGTGTGTCTGGTGCTTCAGGGCTGTCTTGTAGTACTTGCAATACTGTTACAATTACACCAGCTTTGGCGGGTGTCAATATATATAGTGTTACTACTTCGGCTGCTGGTTGCACCACAGTAGGCGGACTAACTATCAATGTAAATCCACTACCCAATGTGTATGATGTAACCGGTGGTGGCTCTTTCTGCGCTGGCGATGCTGGCGTGAGTGTAGGGCTTTCTGGTTCTGATGTAGGTGTAGATTACCAGTTGTATAATGGTGCTGTGGCAATAGGTGCACCTGTAGTGGGTACTGGTATTGCACTAGACTTTGGGCTATACAATGTGGCTGGTACCTATTCAGTAGTGGCTGGCGATGCTAGCACAACCTGCTCAGCCAATATGAATGGTACAGCTATACTTATTGAGAATCCATTGCCTACACAATATAATGTAACGGGCGGTGCATCATTTTGTATAGGCGATACAGGAGTGCATGTAGGTCTAAGTGGATCAGATACTGGTATTAGTTATCAGCTATTCGAAAGCGCAACACCTATTGGTACAACGGTTGCTGGTACTGGCGCACCACTTGATTTTGGCTTGTTTGCCACTTCAGGTGCGTACAACGTGGTAGCTACTAATAATACTACACTTTGCACTTCTGGTATGGCTGACACAGCGTTTCTGGTGGCCAATCCCTTGCCTACTGTTTATAATGTAACAGGTGGTGGTAGTTATTGTGCAGGAAGTACAGGTGTATCTATAGGGCTCGATAACTCAGAAACAGGTATCAATTACCAACTTTATAATGGTGCCACACCTGTAGGTGCTTCTGTACCTGGTACTGGTTTGCCACTTGATTTTGGTTTGCAGACTGCAGTAGGTACATATACTGTATTGGCTTCTAATGGTTCTACAGCATGTCTTACTCCTATGAATGACAGTGCTGTAATAACAATTAATCCTCTGCCCGATACCATAACAGGTACTGCAGTGGTATGCGAAGGCAGCACTACTACCTTATCTAATGCTACAACAGGTGGCACATGGAGCAGCAGCGATGCTACTGTAGCCACTGTAGATGTGGCTACTGGTGTAGTAACGGGTGTGATGGCTGGTGTGGCAGACATTATATACACACTGCCTACTGGCTGTGGTGCAGCGGCAACAGTAACAGTTAATCCTTTGCCTGTTGTAGATCCTATTGCTGGCATCACCAATATTTGTGCAGGTACTACTACTACCCTTACCAATACTACTACTGGTGGTGTGTGGACAAGTGCTAATACCGCTGTAGCTACTATCGATACTGCTACTGGCTTAGTGACAGGTGTAGCAGGTGGTATCACTACTATCAGTTATGGTGTTACCAATGCATTTGGTTGTATTGCTTATGCTACTATTGCTGATACTGTTACGGCACTACCTGTGTTAGGGGCTATTTCGGGTCCTGCTGGTGTGTGTATAGGCAACACGGTTACATATAGTAACACTACTGCTGGTGGCGCATGGACAAGCAGCGATGCGACAATAGCTGCTATAGCTGCTACAACAGGTGTAACATCTGGAGCGACGGTAGGTACAGCTACCATTACTTATACTGTGTCTGTGTATCCTGGTTGTACTTCTTCTGTTACTAGAGGTATCAATGTATACCCGTTACCAGTTATAGCCCCTATATCAGGTGCGGCTACTGTTTGTCGTGGTCTTACTGTCAACCTCATCAGTACTACTACAGGTGGTGTATGGACAAGTAGCAATGCTTCTATAGCTAATGTATCTGCCACTGGTGTGGTTACAGGCATTGCTACAGGTTCTGCAGTTATTACTTATACGGTTACAAGTATGTTTGGTTGCACAGATTTCACAACGCACAACATTACTGTGGGTAATGCAATGCCATCTATCGCAGTACTCCCTGTAGGTCCTTCTGTAACACTATGTGGTGGTGCACCAGCTAATCTGGTTGCATCAGCTGCTACGGGTCTTACTTATCAGTGGTCTGTAGGTGGAGTGGATATAGCAGGTGCTACAGATGGTAGCTACATAGCTACTACTCCAGGATTATATGTACTGACTATAGACAATGGCACTTGTAGCGCGGCATTACCATCTAAAACAGTATTGGCACAGCCAGTTTCAGTAATTACTTACAATACTACCGGTAATTATCTGTACACAGGTAGTTTCTCTGGTTATCAGTGGTTTATGAATGGTACTGCTATAGCAGGTGCTACCTCAGGTATATATGCATCTCCTGCACCTGGCGACTATACAGTAGTGGTTACAGATGTAAATGGCTGCACAGATACTTCTGATGTTTATACAGTACTTCCTACGGGCATTACTACTACTACTGGTAATATAAACATCACTGTTTACCCAAATCCTGTTTCATCAGTATTGCATATCAATGCACCTGTAAAAGTGAATGTAACAGTAATAGCTACAGATGGTAGAGTGGTGATAGGTAACAAAGAAACCGACAACATAAATGTAGCCGATCTGGCAAATGGAGTGTACATGCTGCTGATATATGACGAGCACAAAACACTACTGAAAACAGATAGGTTTTCTAAGATGAACTAACAACAACTGATACTAAAAGCGACACCCCGACAGATATTGCCGGGGTGTCGCTTTTTTATGAGTTTGGTAGATATAATTTACACAATATCGTTAGTGGGTGTAGGTTTTTCCTTTACACTTCTGTCTTCTACACCCATCAGTATGCCCCATGCTTGCAGCCCTTCTACCCGCTCGCATATCAGTTTTATAATGCCGGCTATGGGTATAAACAAAAACATACCTGGCACACCCCACAAGTACTGACCTACTATTACTGCTAGTATGGTAATGAAGGGATTCATCTTTACTCTGCTACCAATAATGCGTGGAAACAATACATTGGAATCTATCAGATGCACTATAAACAATGCAGTGCTGGCCTGTAATGCCAGATTGATACCGCTGTTGGCAAACGTTACTACAAATGCTAGCACCAATGCACTGTAGAAACCCAAGTAGGGTATTACATTGAGTAATGCTATCATAGCACCAAGTAGCATAGGGTAGCGAACATCCATTATGAGCAGTAGCGAGCAAGATACCAGCCCTATCATCAGCATTTCTATCACCAGACCCGAGATGTATGCATTGATCATATACTTAGTTTCTGAGGCTACTTCTCTTACTTGGCTCCTGTTGTGGTCACTAAACAGATTGAGTACAAATCGAAGCAATAAGTGCCGATAATGCAGGATGAAGAAGGAAAAGATAAAAACAAAAACCAGCAGAAATACCATTCCAGATACTGATGCCAAGACATTGCTCAGCGACTGACCGGCAGCTTCTATGAGTTTATTGGCAGATTTTTCTATAAGTTCTGTTTGCTGGCGCGATGTGATGTGCATGCGCGAAGACAGCCATAGCTGGAGATCGGCATAAATGGCGAGAAATCTGCTTTTCAAAGCTGGAATATCATCAGCGAAATGTACGATTTGTAGGGTAAGAAAATAGAAAAAACCAGATAATATGGAAATGAAAAAACTTACACTCAGCAGTGGGGCGATAGTTTTTCCTAAGCGCATTTTTCGTTCCAGAAAATTGTTAAGTGGCAACAGCAGTATTGCTATCAGCAGTGCAAACATCAGTGGAATGAAAATATTGGCAGCAGCACTGAGTATGATGAAAATGAGTACTATAGAGAATAGCACCAATGCCACACGGGCATAAAAAGGTAGTTTTGTGGTATTCATGGCAGATGTATGTTGATAGTTTTTCCAAACCTAAAAGAAATACGTCAGCAAACAAAAATTTTGTACATCAGGTACTGTCAATGAATTAGTTGTGATGTGTGGCATACATAGCGATAAAATAATTAACTTCGGTTAGCACATTTACTTTTATTCAGTCGGTATTATTGTATTTTTACAGCATCATCCCACCAATGGCTACAAGTACTAAAAATAAAAAAACTCCACCACCGCCTCCACCACCTAAGCCCCCCAAGCCCGAGGAGGTAGCGCTTGCTGCTATAGAGCGTAAGCGGCAGATAAGACTGGGTATAGGTATATTTTTACTGCTTGCAGGTGTGTTTACCTGCTTTTCTATCATTAGCTATTACTTCAGCTGGACGGCAGATCAGGATAAGTTTCTGAATAGTACAAGTATGTGGGGTTTTGTCTTCGATCGCGATAGCGACCCTGTAGCTAACTGGGGTGGGCGTTTTGGTGCGGCACTCTCGCATATATTGGTGTACAAGGGGGCTGGCATAGCATCTATGGTCATAGGGTTGGCAATAGGCGGTATAGGGCTGCATGTGGTATATGGCAACAAAATGCTGCCAGTGCTGCGCTATCTGCGTTGGGTATCGATATTGCTGCTGCTGGTAGCTCCTATTCTTACTTATTTGTTTCCCTTGAGTTCATTTCCGCTTGGTGGGCGGCTGGGTACTGGTGCTATCAGTTACCTTAATGGTTTTCTGGGCTCTATGGGCACTGGTATGGTGCTGTTGTCTACTGTGTTGTTTTTTGTGTTTGTGATCTTTGCGTTGGATATTCGTCCGTTTATAGACAAGATGCGTATGCGTGCCCGCAATGTGGCGCAGTCGCTGGCAGTGGAGCCAGTGTTTAATGAGCCACAAGAAGCCACTACTGAACAAGTAGCTGAGCCTGTAGCACCTACAGAAGAGCCAGCTGTAATACCAGCAGCCACAGCAGATATAGTGCCTGCGGATGCTGATGAAGAGGGCAAATGGAACCTGACAATAAGGGAAGACGAAGAACTGGACGATATAGATGATATAGAAGAAGAGGAAGAAGAAACAGAGGAGCAACTGGAATACCAAAAGTTTCTGGAGGAAAAAGAAGCAGCAGCACTGGCAGCAGTGAAAACTAAAGTTACTACCGAGCCTGAGTTCTCGTTTGAGGTGATACAACAGGAAGAAAAACCAGCTATACAGCATGGGGCACACATATCTATAGCCAGTAATGAGCCCTATGCGCCCGAGCTGGACTTGCCAGATTATAAGTTTCCTACACTGGACCTGCTCATAGACCGTGCCACCGAAACCATATCGCTGGACAAAGAAGAACTGGAGAAAAACAAAAACCAGATCATTCAAACCCTGCGCAGCTTTGGGATAGAGATACAGCGCATCAGTGCCACTGTGGGTCCTACAGTAACCCTGTATGAGATAGTGCCTGCTGAGGGTGTGAGGATATCTAAGATTCGCAATCTGGAGGATGATATAGCCCTCAATCTGGCAGCATTGGGTATACGTATCATTGCACCTATACCAGGGCGTGGAACGATAGGTATAGAGGTGCCCAATGCTAACAAGCAAATAGTGTCTATGCGCACATTGATATCGAGCGAGAAGTTTGTAAATAACAAAATGAGCTTGCCGATAGCACTAGGCAAAAAGATAGATAATGAAAACTATATAGTAGACCTAGCTACCATGCCTCACTTGCTGATGGCGGGTGCAACAGGGCAGGGTAAATCAGTAGGGATAAATGCCATACTGGTGTCGCTTCTGTATAAGAAACACCCTTCGCAATTGAAGTTTGTGATGGTGGATCCTAAGAAGGTAGAACTTTCTATATATCGCACTATAGAAAAGCACTTTCTAGCAAAGCTGCCTAACGAGGAAGAAGCCATCATTACAGATACTAAGAAGGTGATCAACACCCTCAATGCATTGTGTATAGAGATGGATAATAGGTACGAGCTGCTCAAAGAAGCCGGTGCCAGAAACATAAAAGAGTACAACGAGAAGTTTATAAGCCGCAGGCTCAACCCAGAGCGCGGGCACAAATACCTGCCCTTCATAGTGCTGGTAATAGATGAGTTTGCCGACCTGATAATGACCGCAGGAAAGGAAGTGGAGATGCCCATAGCCCGTCTGGCACAGCTAGCACGTGCCATAGGCATACACCTCATCATAGCCACCCAGCGTCCGTCGGTGAATGTGATAACGGGTACCATCAAGGCCAACTTCCCAGGGCGTATAGCCTTTAAGGTATCGGCTAAGGTGGATTCTCGTACAATATTAGATATAGGTGGTGCAGAGCAGCTCATAGGTAGGGGCGACATGCTGGTATCATATGGCAGTGAATTGCTGCGCCTACAATGCGCGTTTGTAGATACACCCGAGGTAGAAGACATCGTCAACTTTATAGGGGAGCAAAGAGGCTATGCTTCTGCCTTTGAGCTGCCTGAGTACGAAGGCGAAGATGGCGAAGGTGCTAAAGAAGTAGACCTGTCTAACAGGGATAAACTGTTTGAAGATTGTGCCCGACTAGTAGTGCAAATGCAATCTGGCTCTACGTCTAATCTGCAACGCAGGCTGAACCTAGGCTACAATAGGGCTGGCCGCATCATGGACCAACTAGAGGCTGCTGGTATAGTGGGCCCCGCAGTGGGTAGTAAACCTCGCGAAGTGTACTTTAAGACCGATGCTGAGCTGGAGGGTTTTTTGCAAATGCTGGATTAGGGTCCGTATATTTTTTTTGATGTTCATTTCTGGTTTTTCCGGTGGGTTGCCGGTTGCTCAATATGTTTTGGTGTGTACGTGCAGTACATAATCGGCAAAAAGTGCACCAAGGTGGGTGTGGCAGTGGTTAAGATATTCCTATCTTGATATGTGGCTTTATTGCAAGTGAATAACATGATTTTGCTAGTTTTATCTATAGAGTTGCTGGCCAATTGTGGGTAACAGCGAGGATGGCTGAAACAATTAAGCTGCTATAAAGTGAAGTCGTTCGGGAGAATGATTTTTAGCAGTTACACTTGACCCTTCGGATTTACTGGAACAACGGGGTAGACACACCAAGGACCGAACAGTCCACTCAGATGTGCGGTTACTTTAGAAAATATATTTTGATATCTTTTTTTGTTTTCTTTGTGAGACTACCCAAATAAATTCATGGTAAAGAACAAACAACAAGCGCATACAACGAGTGCTGCAAAAAGTAATATTGGGTTTATGGCCCTTAAGGAGGCTAAGGTTTTTTCATTTGTTAGGCTTGCTGTGATACTGGCACTGGTTGCTGTTTTTGTTTATGCAAATACTCTTAAGAATGGTTATGCGCTAGATGATGTAAGTAGTATAACACGGAATCTGATTGTGAAAAAAGGTATACCTGCAATTCCTCAACTGCTGACTACGCCTTACCACCTTGGCTTCCATCCATCTGATAATGACCTGTACCGGCCACTGTCGCTGGTTATGTTTGCGGTAGAGTACCAGTTTTTCCCCGACAACCCTGCCATAGGTCACTTCTTAAATATCCTTTTGTTTGGTGTGTGTGTGGTGGCATTGTTCTTATTTCTGGTCAGGCTTTTAGGTCGCCCCAGCCAATCAGTGGCTTTTATTGCATGTCTTTTGTTTGCGGTACACCCCATACACACCGAGGTAGTGGCCAACATAAAGAGCCGGGACGAACTGCTGTGTTTCTTCTTTGCCATTTTGTCGCTGTTGTCATTTGTAAAATTTGTGGAGGGAGGCAGATGGCTGTCGCTATTGTATGGCGGGGCATATTTTTTTCTTTCTTTGATGGCAAAGGAGACCTCTATTACCTTCCTTGCTGTCATTCCGTTAGTATTTTACTTATACCTAGATAGAAATAAAAGGCGCAGCACAATTATTATGGTTACGGCAGTATTAATTTCTTGTATCTACCTTGCTATTAGACATTATGTACTACACACGCACCATGCTGATATGACCACTGTCATTCCGTTTGTAGACAATGCACTAGTGGATGTGCCTCCACCTGCTTCGCAGTTTGCAACTGCGGTACTATTGCTGGGCATATATATCAAGCTGCTTTTTGTGCCATGGCCACTGTTGTGCGACTACTCGTTCAACAGTATACCTTATGTGGGGTATGGACATTGGGGGTTTCTGCTCTCGCTTGCCGCATATATTTCGCTCATATCGATAAGTGTATACCGGCTATGGTGCAACAGGAAGGACCTTTTAGCTTTTGCCATTTTATTTTTTCTCATTACCCTATCTCTATTTTCCAATATCTTCTTTCTGCTGGGTGCCACCATGGCCGAACGATTTCTGTTTTTCCCATCTGTGGGTTTTTGTATTGCGATAGCTTGGCTTGTGAGTAAGTGGCAGGAACGGTCTGGAGTAGAAGGCGATACTATATTGAATAACAAAAAGATGTGGCTGCTGCTGCTGCCTGTATTGGTGGTGCTGGGGTGGCATACTATAGGCAGAAATAGTGAATGGAAGGATAATTATACATTGTACTCAGCAGACTTGCTAAAGGCACCTGACAATATGCGGCTGCGCTGGTTTAGGGGTAATGAGCTGACCACCAAAGTATTTGAAGCACAGACAGCCGACGACCTGAAACTACAAGCAATGACTGAGGGGATAAAGGAACTACAGCAAGCAATAGCCATATATCCACTTATGCTGCCTGCGCACTTAGATCTAGGGCATGCTTTCTTTATGATGCAGCAGTTTGATTCATCGATACTGCATAGCCGGAAAGTACTTTTGATGGATCCGTATAACGCTATAGCATTGTTCAATATTTCGGGAGTTCATTTCAGCAATGGTAGATACGATTCTGCTATTGCCTACTGCCACATGGCCGCTAAGTCCGATCCCGATAATTTCGATATCCCACGGAATATTGCTTTTTCTTGGTTGCAGCTAGGGCAATACGATTCCAGTATAGTTTATTTCAAAAAAGTCCTTTTTCAGTATCCAGACGATGGCTTCTGCAATGGGTTTCTTGCTAAGGCTTATCAGGGCGCAGGGATGATGGACTCCAGTAAGAAATATGAGCAGTTGGCTCGTTATTCTACCCGTTGATACTTGTCGGATACTATCGTACAACAATAATTGCTACCTGAGTTTCGCTCATTTGGGCAGGTGAAAACACCTGCTTCAAAGAATGGGTATTTATGCCCATTTATAATACCCGGTATTCGGGTTCCGTAACAATCTTTTAGAAGTGTAGGGCAATTTTCAGTGTTCTTATTGTTGAAAGCTTATTGCAACTATATTATTGTTACAATAATAATCAACAAATATTTATCAGTGGTATTTTGTTTATTAGGATTAATTACTAATTTGGGTGCGAGAATGTACGATTTCGTTACTCTTTATTAAGTTCTTTGTTGTCAATACTGATAAAAACTAATTCAACATAAGTCATTTTTATTGTTCATCCTTTAAACGCAAAAAAAATAATGACAGAAACCACCAGAAAGGGATAATGTTTTCCCAAAACGAAGAAGTAACACATTTTATTAAAAGTTGAAACAACAGTTCTTAACAATTAAAGCAATAACTAATGGAATCTTACTTAGCACAAGTCCTTTCATTTGGTGGCAATTTTGCGCCAATGGGCTGGGCGACCTGTTCGGGGCAGTTGCTTCCGGTATCGCAGTACACTGCGCTGTTCAGCCTTTTGGGCACGCAATATGGAGGAGACGGAAAGACAAATTTTGCACTGCCCGACTTGCGTGGCAGGCGCATAATAGGGCAGGGGCAAGGTCCTGGCCTTGAGCCTTATGATGTTGGTAATGCGAACGGCGCGGAAAATAGCACGCTGATCACATATAACATGCCTCCTCACACGCATATTATAGCGTTGCAGTGCGATGCTGAGAATGCTGGTGAGTCGAGCCCACAGAATAATTATCTGGGTACTGGATCGGTACCGATCTACAGTGCTAGCTACTCAGGGCATATGGCAACACAACCGCTTGCGTGTAGTGTGGCGGGCGGAAGTCAGCCATTTAGTATCCTTACTCCTTCCTTGGTCATGACGCAAATTATCTCTATCGAGGGATATTACCCGACCAGAGACTAAATGTATTTATCAACAATCTTTAACAAAATTCAGTCACAAACGTATTAAAAAACAAACAACATGGATTACTATATAGGATCAATACTTCAGTTCGCAGGTAATTTCGCACCACGTGGATTCCAGTCCTGCGAAGGTCAATTAATGTCTATCAGTGCGAACACAGCGCTGTATAGCATACTAGGCACGACATATGGCGGCGACGGACAGTCTACCTTCGCATTGCCAGATCTGCGAGGCAGGACCATTATAGGTCAGGGTCAGGGGCCGGGTCTCAAGAACTATGTTATGGGTCAGAAATCAGGAACTGAGACGGCAACCCTTCTCATCAGTAATATGCCTGCGCACAACCACGTTATCAGCCTACAGTGCGATAATGAGAATGCCGGGGAATCAACACCAGAAGGTAATTACCTAGGTACTGGTTCAAATCCGATTTACAGCACCGCGTCTGGTCAAGGAGTTAGTATGGCCCCGCAGACTAACGCAGCCTCTGTGGTAGGAAATGGTGCGCCATTTTCTATATTGAACCCATACCTTGCTATGATGCAGTGCATTGCCACGGTAGGTATTTTCCCAACTAGGGGTTAATAAATTTTCAACATTATATGCAGTCGGCAGAAAGCCGGCTGCATATACATATATTAGATGCAAATGAATAAAATTGGACTTTTAATGCCCCGATCGGTTATTTATCCATCTATAAGTTTTGATATACTTGAGGGTTTGCGAGGTGGTATTATGAGTCAGGGTATCGCAGATGTAGACATAAGGACTGATAATATAGGCCTTGCTGCGCATACGCCATCCATTTATGCGGTTTGCGAAAAGATGCTTTTTGATGGTGTGCAGGTGGTAGTAGGATATATAAACCCTGATAGCGCAATTGTGCTGCAGCCACTATTTGAGCAGGCTGGCGCGGTTTTCATTGCAATAGATGCAGGTTACCAGTTTGCAAGGTCGATGCAACTGTTAAATAATGTGTTCACAATATCGCTGCAGGGGGCACATGCATGTCGTGTGCTAGGGCGGCTTGCCGCACAGCATGGGAGCTCCAGAATAGCTTATGCAGGTTCGTTTTATGACGCAGGATACCGGTCGTCATATACGTTCTTCAACGGGCTTTATGATCATGGGGGGCAGGTTACTTTCAACCATGTGACGAAACTGAAGCGCAGTGATTTTACTATATCGGATTATGCAGCCTATCTGCAGGAAAATGAGGGTGACGCCATTTTTGCGTCCTTCTGCGCAGACATGGCTCAAGACTTTTGCGGTGGAGTACAAGCAGCAGGCCTGTTGAGCCGCCATCGCGCTTATTGCAGTTCCTTTATGGCTGAAGAAATGTGGCTGAATAAAATACCTTATCCTGGAGGAGATATTTCTACATGTGTTACTTGGGCAAGTGGGCTGAAAAGCGATGCCAATATGTTATTCAAAGAATCGATGCAGCACAAAAGAAAAGAGGCGAATGTTTTTTCGCTTCTTGGTTGGGAAGCTGCACTCTTTGTGAGCGGGATACTAAAAAATGAACATAACGACCTAATTGCGGCGCTGGAACATGCTACTTATACAGGACCTCGCGGACTTGTGAAAATGGACGCTGCTACGCACGAGTGTGTAGCGCCGCTGTATATGGCGACAATTATAAAAAATGAAACTAATGGGAATTGCACGTTACTGCCGGGTTCGCCCATAGATGAGCGTCATGGCGACAGGGAGGGATTTCTGAAAGACAGAGCTGCATTTACGCAGGGGACCTCATGGCTTAATGCCTACCCATGCCTGGATAACTAAAGGAAACTAAGATAGTAGGCAAGATTATGAAAATAGCATTACTCTGTAACAACCGAATAGCGCTGCCAACTTTGCAAAAGATGGCAGGTGCTGGTGTGTTGAGCGCTATTGGCATTACAGATATGCATAAGGAAGTCGTGTCTCTATATAGTGGGGAGGCAGCTGCACATCGTGTGCCGCTTACTATTTTCTCTAAAAAGAGCAGGAATGCGGTACTGAAGGAATGGGTGGTGGGTATGGATGCTGTGTTTATGATGACGTTTCCGTGGCGCATACCCAAAGAGGTTTTTTCCATTCCACGTTATGGATTCCTGAATTTTCATGGGGGACTGCTGCCTGAGATGAGAGGGTCGGACCCAATTTTTGAGACAATAAGAAATAAGAAAGGTACTGCTGGGATGACCGTGCACCAGGTAGAAGAAGATTTTGATACGGGGGGAGTGATACTGCGGGAGGAAACCCAAGTACAGACAAATACCACTTACGGTATGCTAAGCACGCAATTAGCTTATTTGGGGGCAGAAATGAGCCTGAAGGTTGTGGAAATGATTGGTACGGGTGCGGGGCTCACAAGTCAGCCCCAGAATGAAGCCATGGCTAAGTATTGGCCCGTAGCCACCCCAAAAGACATATTTATCAATTGGGGGGAGATGGACGCTGCAAATATTTTGGCGCTGGTTAATGCGTGCAATCCGGTATTGAGGTCGGGTGCTGCGACGTTTGTAAACGGGTGGGGTATAGGTGTTTGTTTTGCATCGCTGGTGGCATTGCAGGGTGATGCATTTGCTTACAGTGCGGGCACGATACTGGTATCTGACCACCAGCATGGTATGATAGTGTATTGCAGGGACGGTGTTGGGCTGAAGCTTGACGTGGTTTTTGCAGAAGAGGGCTTTTTCCCTGGCTATATGCTTCATTTATTCGGTATACGTGCCGGTATGAGTTTTGCTTAATAGATATTCCCGCTATTAAATTGTTTAAATTAATTAGGGGTAATTTTTTGATTTTGAGATAGATGTGGATTTCAGTAATTTTTTTTAATATTGCAGATGATAATTAAATTGCTTTTTTTTGAAAATAAGTTATAAAAAACCCAAAAAGCCGTAAATATGAAAAAAAACTTCTTGAAACTACGAAAACTTGCAACGTATGTTGTAACTGCCGTGCTGATAATGGTGGGCGCCACCAGAGTAAAGGCACAAACCACATTGGCTCCCGGCGACATACAGATCACGGCTGTCATCGGTGCTACTAACCACTATTTTGAGTTTGTAACATGGGTGCCGCTCCTCAATAATACGGTCATTAAGTTTACGAGTAATGGATGGTTCAGTGCCGCCTATTCAGGCAATGCCAACAGCACAGGAGCTGCGAGGCCTAATAACCAGATAACTGCATGGCAAAACACCACTGGTAGTACGATACCTGCTGGTACAGTTATCCGGATTGCACCCGCTGGCTTGACGGCTACCTGTTCACAAGGTACTGCAACTTTTGTAGGCGCTGGTTGTGCGTGTGGGGGTAATTCTACCGGACATGTTTTCGTTAACACAGCCGGAGCGCGCATATTTGCGTACCAGGGCGGTGGTTCCAACCCTGTGGCCGGGAGTAACACCACGGACTATTCTGCAAGCGGAACTGCAGCAGCACAATTTTTTGGTACCGTCCTTTATGGGGTTGGTTATCAGGGCTCCTCTACCTCATCAACCTCCTGGCTCACTACAAGTGGTACAGCAGGCGCTGTTCGCAGCTTTTTGCCATCGGATCTGATTGACCATAATTTATTTTTTGGATCAAATGCGCGGGCAATGGTGTACAGTGGCAGTAGGACAGGTGGCACAATAGCCAGCTATAAGGCTCTTATCAATAACCCCTCCAACTGGTCAACCTCTAGCGCTAATAATGGTGTGTCACCTAACGATGCGGCTTTTGCTCTTTCTGCACCTGTGTCTATTTCGCTGACTGGAACAACGAATGTAACCTGTAATGGTGGCACTAACGGATCGGCCACGGTCACTGCCAGCAGTGGTACAGCACCTTATACTTATTCATGGGCGCCATCGGGCGGCAGTGCTGCAACAGCTACGGGCTTGGCAGCAGGTACCTATACCTGTACTGTTACAGATGCGGCATCATCTACTAGGACGGTGACCGCTACTATTACTCAACCGGCCACATTGACTGTGACTGGTACCAACACACTATGTGCTACCACAACACTTACTGCATCTATGAGCGGGGGTACCTGGAGCAGCAGCAACACTGCTGTAGCTACAGTAGGTAGCACTGGTATAGTAACTGGTGTAATGGCAGGAACTGCTATAATCACATATACTCATACATGTGGTAGTCCAACAAGAGTTGTGACGGTGAATTTGCCCAATCCGGGTATAGTAACGACTAGTATTGACAGCATTTGTGTCACTGGGATGTCATCCTACACGACAAGTGGTATCGGTGGTGTATGGAGTTCTTCTAATACTGAAGTTGCTACTGTTAGCACTGTGGGTGTAGTAACTGGTATTTGGGGCAGTTCAACAATGCCATTGGGGGGAAGTGCTATTATCAGCTATACTGTTTCGTCTGTAGGTTGTGGGACAGCAACTGCCACTAAGCCGGTATATATAAGGCCTTTGTCGGATACAGGGATACTAAGTCCAGCGTCTGGTACCGCTATTTGTGCAGGTGCTACTACCAACTATTCCTCTACGAGTCTTACTACTGGACTACCCAGATACGATGGGGTATCCTACGGCGGTATTTGGACATCTCAGAACACCTCCATTGCAACCATTGGGTCAACTTCTGGTATAGCTACTGGGGTGTCGCTGGGCACAGTTAGGATAACCTATAGTGCTACGGGTTGTGGTACATTTAGGGCATTCAGGACGTTGAACGTTTTGCCTGCATCTGTCCCGGCAACGACGGGAACTAACACAGTAACGGCTGGATCAACGACGACGCTGAGTAATACCGTTAGTGGTGGTATGTGGAGTAGCACCAATACAGCAGTGGGCACTGTAAATACTGCTGGTGTAGTGACTGGAATCAGTGGTGGCACTACAACAATATCGTATCTGGTAAGTAACAGTTGCGGTACATTTGTTGCAACAACGAATGTGACTGTGATTGGTTCATTTTCTGCTAGTCTTACTGCGCAAACCAATGTGAGCTGTAGTGGTGGTACTAATGGATCGGCAACAGTAACACCTAGCGGAGGCACGTCTCCATATTCGTATTCATGGGCCCCGTCGGGCGGCACAGCGGCTACGGCTACTGGGCTAGCAGCAGGTACCTATACCTGTACGGTTACAGATGCTTTATCGGCTACTACAACAGTCACAGCTAACATTACTCAGCCTTCGGCTATAGTGGTAACACCTGCTTCGCAGACCAACGTAAGCTGTGCAGGTGAGAGCAATGGTGCTGCAACTATCAATACCCCAACAGGCGGTACACCTTCCTATACGTACGACTGGACACCAGGCACACCTACTGGCGATGGCACGGTTTCTGTCACAAATCTAACGGCAGGTGTATATACCTGTACGGTTACAGATGCCAACGGTTGTACTGCAATGCAAACGTTTACGATTACTGCGAATCCAATACCTGTTATGACAGTAACGCCTACTTCACAGACCGTATGTAACAATGCTAACACAACAATGCAATCGTTTACATCGAGTGTGGGCGGTACTACTTACACATGGGCAAATAATAATACTGCGATAGGTATAGGCGCATCTGGGAGTGGTAGTTCAATTGCTTCGTTTACAGCTACCAACACAGGATCATCACCAATCAGTGGTGTGTTTACCGTAACGCCAACAGCATCGGGCTGTGTGGGCGCTACTCAAACATTTACTATCACTGTGAGCCCTACACCAATAATGACAGTAACCCCTACGTCACAGACTGTATGTAACAATGCTACTACTTCTATACAGGTGTTTTCATCAAATGTAGCGGGTACTACTTATACATGGAACAATGGTAATACAGCTATCGGTATAGGTGCAAGCGGCAGCGGATCGGCAATTGCATCCTTTACTGGAACTAATACAGGGTCATCACCAATCAGTGGTGTGTTTACCGTAACGCCAACAGCATCGGGCTGTGTGGGTTCAGTACAAACATTTACTATTACGGTAAGCCCTACCCCGATTATGACGGTGACCCCTACATCACAGACTGTATGTAACAATGACACTACTGCGACACAGGTGTTTTCATCAAATGTATCTGGTACTACCTATACGTGGAACAACAGTAATACATCGATAGGTATAGGCGCAAGTGGTAGTGGATCGGCAATTGCATCATTTACTGCAACGAATACAAGTGCCATGGCAATAAACGGAGTATTTACAGTTACCCCTACGGCTAATGGCTGTGTAGGTCCTGTGCAGCCATTTATTATTACTGTGAGTCCATCGCCCAACCCTGGTACGATAAGCGGAACAGCATCTATTTTTACAAGTGCGACGACAACGCTTACTGCAAGTGGTACAAGCGGCGGCACATGGAGTAGCTCAAACACTGCAGTAGGTACAGTATCCACATCGGGTGTTGTTGCGGGGCTTACTGCAGGTACTACAATTATATCTTATACTGTAACCAACAGTTGCGGCAATGCATCTGCTACAAAAACTGTAACCGTAAATGCTGCGCTTGCAACACCTATCACCGGTACACTAAGTGTATGTG
>CAZRPA010000054.1:0-370 GCA_964601855.1 uncultured Flavipsychrobacter sp.
TTAAGTCGTTGATTATCAATGGTATTCACTTTTCCGGTTTGCATGCATTTTCCTGGGTATTGTAAGGTGGGGTGCACATTTGCGAATGTGGGAGATGGTGCTTGTTGTGGTGATTAGGGAAGTTAAAAGCTGACATGATGATGTTTGGTTTTAGTGGGGTTTTGGGAAAATAGAATAATCTCTACTGATGCCGCAAAAAGTGCGCCAATGTATGGGTGGCAGTGATTAAGATATCCACATTTTGAGATGTGAATTTATTATAAGTGAAAACGACGCTTGTACATTGTATTAACTACCCAGTTGCTGGCCGTAAGTAGGAAATAAAAACGGCGGCGGAAACAATAAAGCTGCTAGAAAGTGAAGGCGTTCG
>CAZRPA010000054.1:380-23389 GCA_964601855.1 uncultured Flavipsychrobacter sp.
GGAGAACGATTTTTATTGGTTGTTGGAGTTGAGGTAAAGGGAATAACTGAAGGGGAGCTGCAAATACCTACGCTAATTTTTAATTGAAAAAGGAATAGTGAACGTTTTTCCATTACCATCCGCTCTTAACATATAAACGCCATCAGGTAATACCAACCCACTTATACGGATCCAGTCATTTTCATCCTGATAGCACTCATAAATTTTCTTGCCAGACATATCAATTATTGACACGTGTGATATAAGTACACTTTTGCCTCCTCTTATCATCATGTAGCTGGAAGCAGGGTTAGGATAAAGTAAAACTTCGTTGTCATTTTTCAGCGGCATCGGATCCCCTTCAAACTTTCCTACGAACATGGTATATGCAGAGCTGTTGCTTTTTATCGAATTGCTTCCCAATTGCATATTTCCCAAAAACTGTCCCGCCAAATAACAATTCCCATTCTCGTCTGCAAATAATGCCGAACCAACACTGCATTCGGCATTTTCAGAAAATGCCCACTTCACATTGCCAGCCTGATCAAGTTTATATAAGAAAAGTTTAGAACATCTTGAATTGGCATTCAAAGTGGTTGAATCGAAAGATATCGTATTAGAAAACCAACCTGTAAAATAAACATTGCCACTAGGATCTACTGTAACATCAAAAGGATAACTATGACCATCGGAACGCGTATGTTTTATCCACAGCACTTCTCCAGATTTGTCATATTTGACGATATAGGCAACATTACCACTGCTAGATATTGTTTGGTTTCCAAAAACAGCACTACCATAAAAATCTCCTGTTTGGTATGTGTAGCCTGCAGGGTCTGCTGTGAGATAGACGTAATTCGTATGGATTTGCGAATTACGTATCCAAGCTAATTTACCGTTTCCATCATATTTTGCAAGAAAGGTTGCTGATTGAGAATCGCATGTAAGTATTGTATCTCCAAGCTTAATAGAATCGTAAAAAATACCGCTGACATACAAATTACATGAACTGTCCGTTGCGATACTATTGTGTTCTTGAAAATTTATATTGGATGAAGACGACTTCTTCCAGACAACACTACCTGCGGAATCACATTTTAGCAAAAATGCACTATCTACAGTTTTTGTTCCAAGAGATGTTTGAATATATCCATTTACAAAAAAATTGTTATTGGCGTCAACAAGCAACATTGTGTTTGTAAAAGATCGACCAGTGAGGATTGTTTTTGTCCAGATTACGCCACCGTCTGAATTGTACTCTTCTAGAAAAAGTTCACTACCGGCAGCATTCTTATGCGTGCCTACTTTGTATAGATTGCCCAAAGTATTCAATGCTATTGATGATCCGTTAGAATCCAACGTAGCCCATAGCACTTGACCATCACGATCGTATTTTGCAAGAAAATTTCCTGATGACTCCATAACGAATTTACCAATTGTTAGCGTAGCATCATGGCTATAATGAGATGCGGGATAGAAATAGCCATATACATATACGTTGCCGGCCGGATCTGAGTTGACAGTATAAGCATCACTTTTGCAATCGCCTCCAGTAGTTTGGGTCCAGTTCCAGTTTTGGGCTCCTGCAGGAGTATAGCTGACCAGTATAGAAAGCATCATCAACTTAATATAATTGCAACAACGTTTTCTCATTACTTTATATTTACATGAAGATATACATTTTAACACCACTACCCATTTTTCAACAGACGTTTAGTGTGATTTTGTTCAAACTCAAATTTCAACCGGATAACAATGGTCTGGAGACCACGCAAAGCTAGTATGAGCCAAGGACTGTATTCATTAGCTGTGGGTAAGTGAAGGCGTTCGGGAGAACGATTTTTATTGGTAGTTCAGGTGACCCGAAGGAACGACGGGCTTAAATTGATGAGTTAGTTTAGGTTCAGTATGAAATTAATGGATTATACTAGGCTTGCTATAATGGTTTAAAGCGTTTTGTCTCCTACGCTGTCAAATTCGGAATTATCGTAAATTGTAAGTAGATATACCTCCTTATTTTCGGTAACTACATAAGTTATTACCCTACCACCTCCACTTTTACCCTTGCCTTTGCTCTTTATTGCTACACGTATCTTATATATGTCATTGCCTAGTGATGTACCAGTATCAGGCTGTTGAGACAAAATTATACTCAATTCTAAAAGCTCTTGTTTGAGCGAAGGAAACTTCTTTATCAGTCTCTTTGCTTCTTTTTTGAATTTGCCTGAAGGAATAACACTATAGCTCATTCAGAAAGTCGTTCAAGTTTTGTTTATTTTCTTTCGACGACTTAAGCAATTTCACTTCTGCTAAAGCTTCTTTTAAGTCAGATTTTATTTGTAAAGCTTGCTCATATTTTTTCAACTTATTGAGTAGCTTTTCCCATTCCGCTACAGGTAACTGTACGGCTTGAGTATGCCCATTTGTGTCATTTACGTATTGTAGTGCAAATTTCATCACCCAAATTTATGAAGTTTTAAGGAAGTAGTATTCATTTAGCTGCAAAATAGTGAAGGCGTTGGGGAGACCGATTTATATTGGCAGTTCAGTTGACCCAAAGGAACAACAAGTACATTTACCCAAGTCAAAAAACACAGGAAGAACTAGGTTTTCGCAAGCGCGACGCTTGCAGCAATGAGGACCAAGCGGGACGCTTGGACCAGATGGGGGTGTATTCGAGACTACGCCAAAAAAATAATTTTATATATTAATTTATACTACGCCTAGCTGGGGTAAGTTTATTTAACACTTAAGCCAAATGGTTAAACTTCAATAAAACCTCTTGTTCTCCATCTTCTTCCAGCTACTAAATCTTCAAAAGATTTTTCTCCTTCTAAGTTTAGATTGTCTGCGTGATCGGTTACAATAATCTGTGGCATTATTCCAGTTTTTTCTTTAGTGTAATTACAATGAGAAATCAGTTGGTTAAACATTTTAGTGACAGAAAGCAAATCCTCATCAGCTTTTTGCTTGACAGTTTCTTGCTTTTCAGCATCATCTAATGTACGTTTCTTTAATTCTTCTGCATTAAAACTGGCTTTGTTATCAATGTTACTTGGAAAATAGACCTGACTGGGCTGGTCAATAAAAAGTATAGGTGGTATCAAACATTTTGCCCCAAGCGAACAGAAATAATACTGTAATCCAGTAAATAATGCAAGATGGCTATATAACCAGTTAGCACCACTTCCCATCGACCGAAGATATATCCTTTTATCGCCCCTTCTATGGTAAAGATCAAAGGTCTCCAAATCAAATTTTAAATTTATAGGTTTATAATAATCCTCGAAATCTAACTTCGCACCAATAGCATTCATCCGAGTGTTAATGATTTTTTCTGCCTCATCTTTTTTAGCATCGCTGTTGTAATTTTTCTTAATATCCTCATTTAGAGTATCAATCTGGTCCTGTATAACTGCAAGCTTAATATCGAGTTCAGAGTTATTGTTTCGTTGAATCTCTTCTAATAAACTTTCAATCCTAAACTTAACTTTTAAGCCTTGTTCTTCAAGACTCCGCTCTTTCTCTAGTTTTTTAACTATATCATCTATACTTTTAATCTTTTCATTGACCTCTTTCAATGTCACTGACTTTATTTCTATCTCTGCTAATGTAGCCTTTTCAATCGACTTAAAAGATTCAAACACATAATTCGATTTTGAAAGCTCATGATTAAGCCAACAAATTGCGGAATGTAAATCATTGGCTTCTTTGACAACCAATTCATGTGGCGTTTCGCAGAAGGGACATTCAGATACTGTTAACTTTACTTGTTCAATTGTTTTTATATTATTAGATTGCATAACATATTGTTCAACTGCACTTATCGAGCTTTTGATGTTTTGAAGAACCATTTGTTGCTTTCTTTTTTCAGCAATAATATTGTTTCTTTCCTGAATGAATTGATACCTCAATTGTACATTTTCATCGGAGTTTGCATCAATCTCAACTTCCCGGTCAATGATTTTTTCCAAACTCGCCCCTGGACTTGCAATTATTGTGTCAGCATCTTCATCCAGCAACTTATTACCTGTAACAGCGATATAATCGATTAAAAGATCACGAAGGCGACCTTTTATTGATTGAATATAACTCAACGCTTTTTCCTTTTCTGCATTCAATAGTTTGTGCTGCCGCTGAAACTCGCTTAGTTTTTGTTTCTTAATAAAATAATCCTGGTCAAAAAAACCTGCAAAGATTTTGAATTGGTCTATAGTCTGCTCTCTTTTTTCTTTTTCATCAAAACGATAAAACAAAGAGTGCTTGTTTGCTATGAGATTTTGATGTTGCAACATGAACGAAGTAAAGTGCCTTGCAGATGGACTTTCTTTCTTTTTATTATTATTTCGGAGTTTACGATCTTCTAAGTCGGTATCTGTGTCGGTTATATCTATACCAAATGATTTGCTCAGTTCTTTCTTGAAGTAAGTTAATGGTATAAAATCTTTAAAATAATCCACTGTAAACAATTGGATGTTATTCACTACACTTTCATCAGTTTCGAGGTATATGAATGCTCTATTATCATTTGGTTTTCTTCCTAAAACTAAATAAGCATCAGCAACCTTCATCACTACAAAATACAATTGAGCTTTCTCAGTAATAACTCCTTCTGGCACAGTATATTCTGAATTACCAAAACAATAATCGAAAATCTCAATCATAGCACTTTTTCCAGTTGATGATTTTCCAGTAATAATATTGAGACCTTCGTGAAATTCCACGAAATGGTGCTTGTTATCATTGTCAATAACGGCGATGTACTTAATATAGCATTTCATATTCTTTTTATTCCAAATTGTCGATATACAGCAACTACGTTTATTCCGTTTAACATACTTGCTAAGTTAGAAGCAGCTTTTAAATGTGTTCCCAACCCAAGATTTAAATCTGGCTTGTTGTCGGGATTAACACTTACAGACAATGTCTTATCTATATATATATATTGATTATCAATTGCATATTGGATTGATAAATTAGTGATTTTTTTATACTCATTTAAACGATCCGCTAAGCCGAATATACGATCAGGTTCTTTAACAAATGATCTTATTGATCGGTCTTTATGAGCCCTTTGCAAGCCTAATTTGCTATTCTCATATAGCGTCAAAGGAAGAATAAGATAACTCAGTAGCAGATCATTTTTTTGCTTGGATGTATAATTCTTATAAAATTCTACTACAATACCTGAAAGCAAAAACGGATTATTATATAAAGTATAATAGCTATCAACTAACTTACTCATTTTTCTAACTTTAGTTTCCATGTAATATCATAAGCCTCATCATTTGCTAGGATGTGAATTGTACCATTCTTGAATATTAAAGGGGTGTCATTATAGTTACTTAATGGTGGCGACGGCAGTCCCATCACTTCATCGTAATGATTCTTTGATTGGTTTATCAAGTTGTCTCCCTTTGCATTTCTACAAGCAATTCTATATTTAGGTTTAATCTGTTCGATGATTTCTTGGTGATATGCTTCATAAAAGGATTTGCTAGATAACCTGTTTTTCAACTCTTCTGAAATCGTTTTATTTGTAACAACATAATGAGTTATTGCGTCAGCTATGACATCTTCGTATTCAATCTCCTTTATCTTTTTGATGTAATTTTCGCTCAAATGAGCTTCTTTTTCTGCTTCGTCAACAGTATTATTCAAATACCTTTTGGGGAAAATGATAGTTGTAGAATTATATTGAGCGGTAACTTCTTGAAACTGTCTTGTAAATGCTTCTTCTGTAATTTCAAAAGATATATCTCCTCTTTCGGGACTTGTAAGGAAACCGAGCATAGTATTCATTACAACATCTCTATTACAAATTAGGAAGCCTTTCAGGTATTTGTTTTTTATAATACTATACAACTCAGGCAGTAGTGGACTTGCATCGGCAATAAAAATCTTTGGAATTATATGTTTCAACCGCTCTGATGTTTTTTCATCAAGCACAATTTCCATCAGAGTTAACGACTGAGGTTTATCTTTTGTTTTATTCTCTCCTTTCGATTGCGCTTTTGAGTACCTTTCTTCTGCTGCTGATTTGATATCAGAAAGTATATTGTAACGCTCATCTAAAGTTGACATATTCCAATCAGCAAATTTCGTTTGGGAACCGTAATCCTGTGTAGTAAGCAAAATTAGATTTTTAAATTTTTCATGATCGAAGTTTGCGTTTAGCCAGTTTTTGAGGGTATTCCAAAAATTCAAGTGAGAGTCTGTTAGATTGTCTGAGTATTGCTTTACTTCTATTTGTTGGGTAAGGTTAGAAACATCTCCGTATTTTTCAATAAACACACTTTCTTCAGGACCAAGATCAAAGCATTTTTCTAGTGCAATGTAAAATTGATAAATAATAGCACCTATGGATTCTGATGCGTCATTAACAACTTTTGTGACAGTCATTGAAGTTAGATTTGAATAAATTAATAATTGCGAATTTAACAATAGTTTCTGTTATTAAAAAGTGCATATTTTTTCTCGTTGAGAATTACACCAAATAGTTAATTGAACATACTTACAACTATGCGTTAAATTGAATTGCTTACATGACAATTAATTATATTTTAAAATGCAAGTTGCTAAATGATATAGCACACAGTGAAATTAACAATCTTACTTATACTGGCTATTTGAGATTCCCCCCTCCCCCGAACGTACAAGTGTGCGACGCAACCGACGATGCTAGTAGTGCCTAGGCTGGCAACCAAAAGAACACAACAGGGGGTGAAAAAATGTGTGAAAATGACACAAAGTGTATAGCTATGCGGATGTATGCTTAACTTCATGCTCTTAACTGAAACTATATGAAATACTTACCAATACCGAAAAAACTATACGAACAAAACAGACAACGGTTTGTGAAGAAGATGAAACCGAATTCGGTGGCTATATTTCCTGCTAGCCCGGTGTTTCCGAAGGGGGGCGATGGACAGTATGGCTATAAGCCTGATGCGGATGTGCTGTGGCTGAGTGGCGTGGTGCAGGAAAAAACAATAGTGGTGCTGTATCCGGACAATCCGGATAAAAACATGCGTGAGGTGCTGGTGCTGCTGCGCCCCAATGAACTGATGGAAAAATGGGTGGGTCACAAACTGCGCAAGGATGAGGCTACGGCTCTGTCGGGCATAGAAAATATACAGTGGCTGGATGGGTTTGACACGATGCTGCAGGTGATGATGAATAGTGCTGACTATGTGTACGTGAACACGAATGAGCACAACAGACTGGACACTGAGCTGCCGCGCACAGACCTGACATTTGTACACAACCTGATGCGCCAATACCCGGCGCACAACTATGAGCGTGCTGCTAAGATAATGAAGGAGCTGCGTGCGATAAAAACTAAGGAAGAAATAGAGGTGACGAAGGAGGCGATAGCAATAACTGCTAAGGCGCTGAACAGGGTGCTGCGGTTTGTGGAACCGGGTGTGATGGAGCATGAAATAGAGGCGGAGATAACGCATGAGTTTCTGCGGAACAGGGCTACGGGTCATGCGTATGGGTGCATCATAGCATCGGGCGACAGGGCGCGTACGCTGCACTATGAGGAGAATAACCAAGAGTGTAAGGATGGTGAGCTGCTGCTGATGGATTTTGGTGCGGAATATGGCAACTATAATGCTGACCTGACACGTACGATACCTGTGAATGGTAAATTTACGAAAAGACAAAAAGAGGTGTATAATGCGTGCCTAGCGGTGCATAATCATGGCAAGGATATACTGAAGCCGGGTATACTGTTTCAGGAGTATGTGAAGAGCATAAATGCTGAGATGGAAAAACAACTGCTGAAGATAGGGCTGATAACGAAGGCTGATGTGAAAAATCAGGACCCTGAGAATCCTGCATTCAGGAAGTATTTTTATCATGGTGTGTCGCACCATCTGGGACTGGTGGTGCATGATGTGGGCTCGTATACAGATGCGGTGAAGGAGGGTATGCTGTTTACGATAGAGCCGGGCATATATATAGCCGAGGAGCAGATGGGGATAAGGATAGAAAACAATATATGGATAACGAAGACGGGTAATGTAGACCTGTTTAAGGGTATACCGATAACCACCGATGAGATAGAGGCTGCGATGAGCAGATAAGTTAGTGTGGAGACAATGCTGAACGGGGCGGAGTGTATGATGCGCTCCGCCCCGTTTGTTATGTGTAATGGTGTATGACATCTATAAACCTACTTGCACCTTGTAGACCTCTGGGCGCTGGGTGTTGATAGGTATGCCGAGAGCCTCGTAGATGTAGTCTTGGGCGGTGGTGCGTACGCTGAGTTTGTTGATTTTGGTGTTGGAGCCGGAGGGATAAACACGATTGGACAGGAAGACAAAGACTACTCCGCTGGCGGGATCGGCCCAGGCGCAGGTGCCGGTGAAGCCCTGATGACCAAAGGTGAGGGCACTCCAACGGTCGCCAGCACCACCACCATTATCGTCGGTGGGTAGTGCCTTGTCGAAGCCGAGGCCACGGTGGCTGAGCTTGCTGCCATAGGCGGTGAACTTGTCGACGGTTTCGGGCTTGAAGTATCGCTTGCCGCCGTAGGTGCCTTTGTTGATGAGCATCTGGAAGATAATGGCTACCTCGCGGGCGGTGGAGAACAGCCCTGCATGACCACCTATGCCGCCCAGCATGGCGGCGCCGGGGTCGTGAACATGCCCGCGGATGACACCGGGACGGAAGGAGGTTTCGATTTCGGTAGGGGCTATGTCTTGCGAGTCTATTTTGCGGAGGGGCAGGTAAAGGGTGCGTTTTAGCCCGAGGGGTTTGTAGAACTCTTCATCGGCGTATTTGTCGATGGTTTTGCCAGTGATTTGCTTAACGATGGCTGCCATGAAGTAGAAGTCGAGGTCGCTGTAGAGCATCTTGCCTGTGTTGGTGAGCTTGCTGTCGTAGATCTGCTGCCACATGGTATCGACATAGTCGTTGCGGAGGTAAACGCCGCGTGATATCTGAGTGGTGAAACCATCGGTTGGTGCTTTGCGAACGTACTGGGGCATGATTTTGCCGTCTTTGTCGACAATGTCTTTGTAGAAGGGTATCCAGCCTTTGAGCCCTGCCTGGTGGAGGAGGAGGTCTTTGATTTTTATGTCAGCCTTGTTGGTGCCTACTGCCTGTGGCAGGTAGTGGGCAATGGTTTTGTCGAGGTCTAGTTTGCCCTGCTCATAGAGCCTCATAGCGGCTATGGTAGTGGCTAGCACCTTGGTGCAAGATGCTACATCGTACACAGTGTTGGTGTCTACCTCGCGCTGCTTGGAATAGTCGAGATAGCCAAATGACTTATCGTAAAAGACATTGCCATTGCGGGCAGCGAGTATGCGTGCACCGGGGAAAACACCCTCAGCCAAACACCGAGCCATAAACTGGTCGAGGCGGGAGAGTGCTGCTGGCTCCATGACACCGGCAAAAGCAGGTAGGACATTGCTGAGCGTACTGGAAGGCTGCTTGAGTACTGTGCGCAGCCTGAATGGCGACGGGCACACACTGTTGCCGTCTATACAGGCAGTAACAGGTAGCTTGCCTTTGGCTTTGGCTTTTTTGAGCAAGATGTTGGCTACGGCATACTCTGTGAGGGTGTCGTCTTCGTAAGCCACCATCACCGAGCCACTGCCACAGAAGTACTGCTGTGCATAGGCATTGCCGAGCACAACGACCATGACATTGGGCATGCAACCAGCCTGCTGCAGGAAAGCGATAGCTTCGTCGGAGAGGCCGTAGTTGCCACTGGGAGCGAAGTTGAGGTTGTGCACGGCTACTATGACTGAGCTATAGCCCGAGAGACGCTCTAGAAGGCGCTGAGCACTGTCGGCACTAGAGCCCTTGGGCAGCCAGCCAGCCTTCATGTTGTCGAACCTGTCTTCGAGGCGTGCATAGAGCGGTGTAGTGCCGGATGCATTGATGCCCACATAACCGATGAGCATGGCATCATTGAGTTTTTTGAGTATCTGGTTATCGTCTTTGACGAGGGTGATGGCGGCACGAGCTATACGGCTGCGCACACTATCGGTATTGACGTTTAGGTCGTTGACGATGTTGTGGGTTTCTATATCCTCCCAGGTTTGGAGTCCGGCATCGTACTTGGCGGTGAGTATTTTTTTAACGCTTGTTTCCAGTTGCTGCTCGGGTATGTAGCCACTGTCGATAGCAGTGCTGATGCGTAGTATAGCAGCAGGGACATCTTGAGGAAAGAGCAGGACATCGTTGCCGGCAGCAAAGGCGCGGAGGTCGGCTTCACCGGGCTGAAAGTATTTGGTAACGCCCTGCATATTGAGCGCATCTGTGAAGACTAGCCCCTTGAAGTGGAGCCTGTCCTTGAGCAGGCCAGTGATGGCATTGTAAGATAAGGTAGTGGGTATGTGAGGGGTGGTGTCGAGGGCGGGTACCTCGAGGTGTGCTACCATAACAGAGCCCACTTTTTCGGCTATCATCTGCCTAAATGGATAAAGTTCTACTGAGTCGAGCTGAGCAAGGGAACGGGTGATGAGGGGGAGGTCTTTGTGGGAATCGGTACTGGTATTGCCATGACCGGGAAAGTGTTTGGCGCAAGCCATAACGCCATTTTTCTGCAAGCCGCGCACATAAGCCCTGCCTAGCTTAGAGACCCATACTTTGTCCTCGCCAAAGGAACGGGAGTTGATAACGGGATTGGCGGGGTCGTTGTTGACATCTACATCGGGGGCAAAGTTGATGTGCACGCCTAAACGCCTACACTGAGCGGCTACGGCAGCACCCATTTTGTACACCAGTCCGGTATCGCGGGTGGCACCCATCATCATTTGGCGGGGCATGGGTTTTACACTGTCGAGCCTCATGCCCAGGCCCCACTCGGCATCCATACCTATGAGGAGTGGCACCTGTGCACGGCGTTGGTAATTGTTGGTGAGGAGTGCCTGACGAGCAGGGCCACCCTGCATAAAGATGAGTCCACCTATCTGGTGTGAGTCTATGAGACGTGTAACGAGCTCTTCGTTGTAGTTTTTGCCACCACTGTAGGCAGCCACCATAAACAACTGACCTATGCGCTCCTGACGGCTGAGGGCGGTGTAGACACTATCTACCCACTTGTGACGCTGAGTAGCGGTGTGGGTGGTTTTGTGCATTTGGCCCTGAGCAGCAGTAGCTATGAGTAGCAGCAGCGCTGTGAAGGAACAAACAATATTGCGAAGGAATAAAGTCATTAAACAAAAATAACCTTATTCGGAAAATATACGGGGGTAAATGATGGGAGTGGGGAATAAAATATGTGGGTGGTGGGGGGACGTCTGCAATTTAAAGCGTGATGCTTCAGTTATGCTAAATGTGGTTTATTTCTGATTATTTCTTTTGCATCTTCCCACGTATATGACTTCGTATTACCGCTCAGGTGCAGTGCATGTTCATTGTCTAAAATGCGAAGATGTTCTTCGGTAAGTGAAAAACCATTACTTTCTTCTATCTCATCTTGAAGCAATGTATATAGTGCTTTTACTTTCTTATCATCAACACCATCTACGTATGTTTTCAGTTTATTCCTAATAGCTGAAATGGTCATAATTGGAACGTTTTAGTATTCAAAGATAGGAATTCTATGGTTGCTCATTTTACTTACCATTGGTGTTGAACCTATAAAAACAGTAGAATCAAAAAACCAGAATTGTTTTAGGTGAAGCAGCAATTACAAAGAAATATTGAATTAAAAATAACAACAAATTCTTTTGCAAAAATAAGCAGTACTGGGTATTGTAAAAGCATTTGCAAGAGATCCTGATTTTGAAAAAGAGATGAATGGAAGTTTTCAGACTACGAAAGCGGAAAAGAAATAGGATAGTCACTTTAAGAAAGGGCAAGAAAATCATTTAAAGCTTCAAAAAAGTAAATACCGCAATTTCATACACCTATTACTGTTGCATTCAGTGGCTACAAAAGGTGTACTGCTAAACAGATTGAACACAGCTTTGTAGCATTTTACAACTACATTTTGTATATTGTGTTAGTGCTGTTTTTAATGGCATTGTATTGTCTATATCATAAACTCACTATTATGCCACACCAACCATATATGCTGCAATGCCTGCAACTGGCACAAAAGGGAAAAGGAAATACTAACCCCAATCCTATGGTGGGGGCAGTGTTAGTGCATAATGACCGTGTGATAGGCGAAGGGTGGCACCACTACTATGGTATGCCTCATGCAGAGGTAAACTGCTTAGATAATGTAAGTGCGGCAGACAGACACCTGATACCTGCAAGCACAATGTATGTGAGTCTGGAGCCGTGTGCACACTATGGGTTGACACCACCCTGTGCTAACAGAATAGTGGAAGAGGGCATAAAAAAAGTAGTGATAGCCAATACAGACCCCTTTGCGAAGGTAAATGGCAGAGGCATAGGCATACTGGAAAGTGCTGGAGTTGATGTAACAACAGGTGTAATGGAGGATGAAGGCTGGTGGGTGAATAGAAGGTTTTTCTGCTACCATACTCGCAAACGCCCTTACATAATACTGAAATGGGCACAAACCGCAGATGGATATGTGGGTAACCCAGACAGAACAAGTGTGAAAATCACCGGTGCTGAAAGTCAGCAATTATCGCATAAATGGCGGACAGAGGAGGCTGCAATAATGGTGGGCTATATGACGGCGCTCAATGACAATCCGCACCTTACTGCCCGCCACCATAAAGGTAAGCAGCCACTGCGCATAGCACTAGACAGGAATAAAAACCTGCCCCAAAGCCATAACCTGTTTGACACAGAAGCACCTACGTGGATCATCAATGAACATGATGAAACGGTACTGGGGAATGTACACTACGTAAACTTGAGATTTGACCACCTGATACCTCAACTCATGGATAGGCTGCACGAGGCGAAGATATTGTCGGTGATAATAGAAGGCGGTCCAGAACTGCAAAACAGCCTGATAGCAGCTGGAATGTGGGATGAGGCAAGAGTATTTACTGGCAATATGATAATGGGTGATGGTGTGGCAGCACCAGTGCTACATAATGAGATACCTGCGTTCAGCCAGCCATCTGGCGATGACAACCTAAAAGTGTATACCAACATCAACAATGGATATGCTTATATGCCAGGCATGGAATTGTAGTGTGTGCGACGCACACAAGTGATACACTAAACATGCATCATTTGTGTGGGCATTATAACTCTATACAAACGTTTTTAGCTTCTGTAAAAAAGCGGAGGGCCTCCCAGCCACCTTCGCGACCTACACCACTGTTTTTAACACCGCCAAATGGAGTACGAAGATCGCGGAGCAACCAACAGTTGACCCATATTATGCCGCTCTGCACCTTGCCTGCTACCCTATTGGCACGGCTTATGTCTTGTGTCCATATAGTAGCAGCAAGGCCATAGTCGCTGGTATTGGCTAGTTGCAGGGCTTCGTCTTCGGTTTTGAAGGATTGGATGGTTACAACTGGTCCGAAAATTTCTTCCATGTTGGTGCGGCAATTAGCACCTAGCCCTTCTATGACAGTAGGCTCTATGAACAATCCGTTTTGGCATCTGCCAGTACCCTGCAGGGCTTTACCGCCTAGCAATAAAGTGCCCCCTTCTTGCTTGGCAAGTTCTATGCAGCCCAGTACTTTGTCGTAGTGCAGCTGACTAACTATAGCACCTTGTTTGCTGTTGTCGTCTAGCGGATCGCCGGGATTAAGTTTGGCAGCACGGGCTACAAATTCTGTTTTGAATTTTTCGTAGATGCTTTCCTCTACCAGTATGCGACTACCACATAGGCAAATCTGACCTTGATTGCTGAATGACGACTGGATGGTGGTGCGCATCATTTTTTCCCAATCGCAATCGGCGAAAATGATGTTGGGATTTTTGCCACCTAGCTCCAGCGATATTTTTTTGAACATAGGTGCAGCTACAGCAGCTATATCGCGCCCTGCACGAGTGCTACCGGTAAATGATATTGCTTTGATGACAGGATGTGCTACTATGGCTGAGCCACAATCGGGGCCTGTGCCGTGAATGATATTTAGCACACCTGCAGGCAGACCTGCCTCTTGACAAATGACGCTGAGCAGGTAAGCCGTCATCGGGGTTACTTCGCTAGGCTTGGCTATTACACAGTTGCCCGCAGCGAGTGCCGGTGCTATCTTCCAGGTAAAAAGATAAAGCGGGAGATTCCAAGGAGATATGCAACCCACTATACCTACTGGCTGACGGAGGGTATAGTTGATCGCTTTGTCTTCCATGCTATG
This sequence comes from uncultured Flavipsychrobacter sp., assembly GCA_964601855.1. GTDB lineage: Bacteria > Bacteroidota > Bacteroidia > Chitinophagales > Chitinophagaceae > Nemorincola. The sequence goes on from CAZRPA010000054.1 coordinate 14,570, forward strand.
GCTATCTGTGCTGAAGTGCATGATGCCCGTAGCAAAAAAGCGGAAGTTGCTGGAAGCACGAGGTATATCTACCCTTTTGCTGAGCCATAGCGGCTTTCCATTGTCATTGGTTTCGGCAAGGGCAAGGGCATCGAGGTTATCATCAATCAGTTGTGCTATTTTGTTGAGTATTCTGAATCGCTCTTCAGTAGGGGTGACACTCCAAGCCGGGAAAGCAGCTTTTGCCGCTGTCACTGCTGCCTCCACATCATTTGCGTCACTATCTGGTGTGTGGCTGTATACTTCGCCAGTAGCAGGATTGATGTTAGGCATATACTTATTGCCGATGGGAGCCTGCAATGTGCCACCAATGTAATTGGCTATGTGTGTTGGAGCTACAAGATTCATACTACAAAAGTAAGCAATAGGAACTATGAATGAAATGTATGTGCGGCACAGGCCGGGAGTAGGCCAAGCTGGTGCTTGCAGAACCAACTGAAATGGCCAAGTAACAAACATGGCTGGGTAAACCTGTAACTAAGACTGGGCGAAAATGATACTGATAATGAGTAGAATATGCTTGCAAAAATATTTTTCTGAGGAAATGGGTTACCTTTTTTGAAGAAAGGTATAAACCTACATAACCAACTAAAAAACAAACGTTATGAAATTAGTAAAATTGAGCGTATTCGCATTGACAATGGGTCTTTTTGTAGCATCTTGCGGTAACAGCGAGACTCCAGCTGAAACTCCAGCTGCTACTGAAACTCCAGCTGAAACTCCAGCTGCTGAGCCAACTCCAGCTGCTGCTCCAGCAACTACTGATTCTGCTGCTGCTGCAACTCCAGCTGCTGCACCTGCTGAAGCTGCACCTGCAACTAAGTAATTCTGTAAATTATCAGATACAAAAAACCATCCGTACCAACGGATGGTTTTTTTGTGCTATGTACATTGATCCTACAGTACAGATAATAGACGCGCTGAGCCAAAAATGTGGGCATAATAAAAGGTTAGAGGTAAATGATTGTGGAATTTTATTTAGCACACAAATAAATGACTACCAACCACTTAAGTATATTTATAAAAATATCTAAAAATAGTGGGTTACCTTTTTTGAAGATGGGTATAAACCTACATAACCAACTAAAAAACAAACGTTATGAAATTAGTAAAATTAAGCGTATTCGCATTGACAATGGGTCTTTTTGTAGCATCTTGCGGTAGCGGAAGCGGCGAAGCTGCAACTGAAGCACCTGCAACTGAAACTCCAGCTGAAACTCCAGCTGCTCCAGCTGAAACTCCAGCTCCAGAAGCTGCTCCAGCAACTACTGATTCTGCTGCTGCTGCAACTCCAGCTGCTGCACCTGCTGCTGCTCCAGCGTCTCACTAATCTTGAATTAGGAAAAGCTAAAAATAAACCATCCGTTGAAAAACGGATGGTTATTTTTTTTGTACCAATCTTGTGACTATTATTCTTTAAAGTTGCAATAATTCTGAAAACTTTTCTGCGTTACTCTACTTATTCATTTCAATAGGCAATACCATTTCCTTGCCGCCTCTAAGTATAGTAACTTCTGTTTTCTGACCGGGAGTAAGTTTGCCGAGTATTTCCATGTAGCTCTGCATGCCGTTTATTTTGTACTCTCCTACTCGCGTTATAATATCACCAGCTTTGATGCCGGCCCTTATGGCTGGTTTGTTGTCGGTAACGCCATCTACCTTTATACCGCCAGCATCGTAGGTGTAGTCGGGCATGATGCCTAAAGACACTTTGAACCTAGCTTTGCCCATAGTAGCTTGCTTGGTAACACGGTAACTGGGCCTAATGCGCTCCTTATCCATTTTGGTAACTACACGACTTACGTATTTAATTACCATTTGCTCGCCTGGGTAATTGATCAATGCTGCATCGTCGGTAGGTTTGTGATAATCTTTGTGAAGACCTGTGAAGAAAAACAGCACCGGTATACCGGCATTGTAAAAACTAGTATGGTCGGAAGGGCCAGAGCCTGCACTATCTATCACAAGCTTGAAGTCATTTCCAGCCAATGCCACAGCCTCGGCCCAGGAGGGGGAAGTGCCCACACCACCAAGCGTAAGTGCATGAGTGCTGTCATTGAGCCTACCCACCATATCCATGTTTATCATGTAAGATATCTGGTTGCTATCGAAGCCCTGCTGCTTTACAAATGCCTTAGAGCCGTATAGTCCAAGCTCTTCACCAGAAAAATTGACAAACAGATAATTGTAATTGCGTAGTTTTTTGTCGCTGATATATTTTGCCATTTCTAGCAGAGCGGCGGTGCCACTAGCATTATCATCGGCACCGTTGTGTATTTCGTGTTCTTTTTCTGCATTAGCATGCAGGCTATTGTGGTCTTCGCCATAGCCCAGATGGTCGTAGTGCGCACCCAGTACCACAGTCAGCGACTTGTGATTGTCTATAAACGCTGCCAGATTGTTGCCGCTACGCTCAGTTTTGGCAATATTGATATCGAGATAAATACTCACCCCGCTTTTCCCTTTTTGTGCTATTGCTTTTTTGTATGCAGCATTACCTATGTATACTGCTGGTATATCTATAGGTTCGAACTGAGTATGTTTGTTGAAAGACGGTTGGGTTTTGCTGCCATAAGCATCGAAGAAAACCACTGCAGTAGCTCCTTGCTTAGCCGCATCTCTGGCTTTTTCGAATGCAGACTTTTCCCAGTCGAAATGAGGGTTATCAGCCTCTGCCTGATCGGCATACAAGGGTATCATCCAAGCACTGCCTTGCTCCATTACATCAGGGAGTATGTCGCTGGCGGCTTTTTTATTAGCGCTAAATGGCATTGGAAAACCGTCTACGCCAATATTAATGCTTATGTCGTTGATTGTGATACGTGTATCTGCACTTACCTCCTTACCATAATTGAATTTGAATGGATGATAATAAGAACCATTGTAAGGCGCAATGTTCATTTGCTGATATCGTTTTTCGATATACTCAGCAGCTTTACGCTCACCACCGGTACCAGTACGTCTGCCTTCCAGCGCATCGCTCGACAAGTATTCGATATCTGCCTTTATCTGAGCTAGCATCTTTTTATCTGCCTTTCGTTGTCCGCTTACAAGTGCAGGCATTGCCAATAATGATGCCAGAACGATGATGGGAAACCTTCTTGTGTTCATAAAACCTGTTGAAATACAAATGTACATATTAATGTGAGGTCGTTGCTGTGCAGTACCCATTACTGGGGGACTGTAGGGGTGATTTATTTAAAAGGAAAGCCGCTCGGGTTAGGAGCGGCGGGTTGTGAATTGTAAATATGATAGATAACAAACTGATTGTATTCTGTGATTGTATTTGTAAAGAACACTCATTAATTTATGATGCTTGTTTCAGTGCAGTATGCTCATTTACCATTATGAGTCCAGGAGTATCTGCTGGTGCAGCGTCCTGGGCACTAGTAGGCATTACTATTTGTATATCTGTAATATCCTTCAACTGTGGTAACTGTGATGGTGAATTGATACCCAGATAGTCCATGAAGTTTTTAGAGGTATTGTATATTAATGGTTTACCCACCATATCTTCATTTCTACCAGATATCACAATCAGGTCTTTTTCTAGCAGTTTTTGTATGCTATAGTCGGCACTCACACCACGTATGTATTCAATCTCGCTTTTGGTGATAGGCTGCTTGTAGGCAATGATAGATAGTGTTTCCATAGCAGCATTAGACAGCTTTTTGATGTGCTTTTCGCCATTGAGCTGCAATACAGTTTTGTGAAACGCTTTTTTGGTAAGGAACTGAAAGCCACCACCTGTCTCGCGAAGGTGAAACGGATAATAATCAACATTGTACTTTTCGGTTATAGCATCGATGCAAGTAGCTATACGATCAGCTTCAATCACTGTTTCCAGTGCCTGACCCAATATTTCGGTCATCTCTATCTGAGTGAGCGGACGCTCGCTGGCAAATATAAGCGCCTCTACATGTGGCATTAGTTGTTCAATATCCATACTATTTCACTGTTTTACTGGTTCGAAAGTAGTACACATATCATAGCCATAAAAAAGAAGTAATGCACAGTTGTGAATAACTCGGTTTGCAAAATGGGGGTAAGTAAACGAGCTGGTAAATGGAAAGTAACAGTAACACTAAAATAAGAGTGCAGGTAGGGAGCGTTGCTAAGCATTGTAAGACATAACATGTGTAAAACTCATTACAGCAGGCATAGCGCTACAATAAATGACTAATTTAGGGAGTAGAGACAATTCGAGAACGAAAAATTTCATCTTACCTTAGCATCATGCCAGAAAAAAAACTATTCCTGCTCGATGCCTTTGCGCTCATCTTTCGTGCTTACTATGCACTCATTCGCAATCCCAGAATAACCTCTAAGGGTAAAAACACGAATGCTCAGTTTGGGTTTACCAGTACTTTGCTTGACCTCATCAACAAAGAAAAACCTACTCACTTGGCAGTAGTGTTTGATACATCTGCCCCTACTGAGCGACATACCGACTTTGCAGCATACAAAGCCAATAGACAAGAAACACCAGAAGATCTGCTGGCGGCGGTGCCCGATATTAAGCGCATAATCAGAGGATTTAACCTACCCTGCCTAGAGCTAGACGGATATGAGGCAGACGACATAATAGGGTCGCTGGCGCTAGAAGCCGCAGAACTGGGTTATACCGTGTATATGGTAACACCCGACAAGGACTACGGGCAGGTGGTGCGTGAAAACGTGTTTATCTACAAGCCTGCTACTGGTGGTGGCGATGTAGAAATAATGGGCGAAAAAGAAGTGTGCGCCAAATGGGGCATAAAACGTGTGGACCAAGTAATAGACATGCTGGGCCTGATGGGCGATGCAGTGGACAATATACCCGGTATACCCGGTGTGGGCGAAAAAACAGCTGCAAAGTTGCTAGCAGAGTATGACACGATGGAAAATATACTAGAGAATGCCCACAACATAAAAGGCGCTATGGGCGAAAAGATACGCAATGGCAAAGACATGGCATTGATGTCTAAAAAACTTGCTACTATTATTACCAATGTACCTGTACCGTTTCATGAAGAAGACTTCAGGGTAAAAGACCGTAATGCGGATGAACTAACCGAAGTATTCAACGAGCTCGAATTCAGGGCACTGAGCAAGAGAGTGCTGGGCGATACCAATGCCGGACCTGCAGCACCAGTGAGCACAGACCTGTTTGGGAATGCGATACAGCAAAAAAAGGGGGCTACTGTAATAGCCACAGCTGCGCCGTTACCTACACAAACCGAAACAGATGAAGACGCCGACATGCCTACTGGCAACTATGCTACGATAGCAGATGTGGCCCATGAATACAAGTTAGTCACTGAGACTAACGATATACTGGCACTAGTGCAGGAGCTAACCACACAAAAAGAAATAGCCTTTGATACGGAAACCACTGATATAGATGCTAATCTGGCTGATCTGGTGGGGTTGAGCTTCAGCTACACCAAGGGTAGCGGCTACTATATACCCGTACCTGCCGACCGAGAAGGTGTGATAGCCATACTGGAGTTATTCAAACCACTATTCAGCAATAATGATATACTGTGGGTGGGGCAAAACATAAAGTATGATATGATACTACTGAAGTGGTATGGCTATGCCCTGAGCGGCAAAGTATATGATACCATGCTGGCAAACTACGTGATAGACCCCGATGGTAAGCGGAGTATGGATATGATGAGTATGAAGTATCTGAACTATCAGCCGGTATCTATAGAAACGCTGATAGGCAAAAAAGGCAAAGGACAGTTGTCTATGCGAGATGTGGCAGTAGAACAAGTGAAAGAGTACGCTGCAGAAGATGCTGATGTGACGCTGCAACTGAAACATGCTTTTGACCCTATGCTCACTGACAAACAAGTGGATGTAGTGTTTGAGAATGTAGAGAACCCACTGGTACCTGTGCTGGTAGATATGGAATACGAAGGTGTGGGGCTGGATGTAGATTTTCTCAACTTATATTCTAAAGAACTAGAGACAGATATACGCAAGGCAGAGGACAATATATTCACACATGCAGGGGTGAAGTTTAATATAGGTTCTCCTAAGCAGCTAGGCGAAGTACTGTTTGATGTGATGAAAATAGATGCCGGACAAAAGAAGACTAAAACCGGACAATATGCAACCGGAGAAGATATACTACAAAAGCTGCGCCATAAACACCAGATAGTAGAAGACATACTAGCCTATAGAGAGTTGACGAAACTGAAAAGCACTTATGTAGATTCGCTACCAGGATTGATAAACCCACGCACAGGCAGGCTACACACTAGCTACAATCAGGCTGTGGCTGTGACAGGTAGGCTAAGCAGCAACAACCCCAACCTGCAAAACATACCTATACGCACAGACAGAGGTAGAGAGATACGTAAAGCATTTATACCGCGCGACAGTAATCATGTGTTGGTATCTGCCGACTACTCGCAAATAGAACTGCGTATAGTAGCTGCTATAAGTGGAGATGAAAATATGATAGCCGCCTTTAAAGACAATAAAGACATACACACTGCTACTGCTGCCAAGGTATATGGAGTAGAAGAAAGCGCTGTGACCAAGGATATGCGCCGGGCTGCAAAAGCGGTCAACTTTGGTATTATATATGGTCAGTCGGCTTTTGGGCTAGCAGAAAACATAGGGGTAAGCCGCACAGAGGCTAAAAGCATAATAGACAATTACTTTATACAATATCCGTCTATCAAAAAGTACATGGATACTTCTGTAAACTTTGCCAAAGAGCATGGGTATGTGCAAACTGTAATGGGACGCAAGCGATGGCTCAAAGACATATACTCTGCCAACTTTACGGTAAGAGGTTATGCCGAACGAAATGCCATAAACATGCCTATACAAGGCACAGCAGCAGATATGATAAAGCTGGCGATGATAGTGGTACACCACGAACTGAAAGCAAAAAAACTGGAGACTAAAATGATACTACAGGTGCATGATGAATTGGTGTTTGATGTGCCATTGCATGAGATAGAAGTGGCAAAAGAACTGATAAAAACCTGCATGGAAAATGCCATGCCTCTGCCCCATGGTGTACCAGTAAACGCCGAAGCTGGTAGTGGAAAAAGCTGGCTGGAGGCGCATTAGTGAATGGACAGCTCAGGGATAGACAATTATGAGTAATGCTAAAAGGATATTCTATAGCGGTATTGAGAATTAGGTTTTACAGACCACAGAAGATGATGTAGCATTGCAACTTAGCAATTATTAAAATCACCAAAAACGAACTGATATATGGAATACAGAAAAATGGGCAAGACAGGCCTGAAATTGAGTGTACTGTCTTATGGGTCGTGGGTAACGTTTTCTAAACAAGTAGATGACTCGGCTTCGGACAGGCTGATGGGGCTGGCTTATGACAATGGTATCAACTTCTTTGACAATGCTGAAGCCTATGAAGGTGGACGCAGTGAAGAAATGATGGGGCGTGTATTGAAACTTAAAAACTGGGATCGTACAAGCTACGTAATATCTAGCAAGGTGTTTTTTGGGCTGTATGGCAAAGAGAACAAGCCAAATCAGCATGGGCTGAGCCGCAAGCACATAACCGAGGCATGCCATGCTGCACTGCGCAGAATGCAAACCGATTACCTAGACCTATTTTACTGCCACCGCCCTGACCCGGAAACGCCGATGGAAGAAATAGTATGGAGCATGAACATACTGCTGCAACAAGGTAAAATACTATACTGGGGTACCAGCGAATGGAGTGCTGCTGAAATAATAGAAGCACATACGGTAGCCAAGGATCTGAGACTAATAGGACCAGTAGTTGAGCAGCCACAATACAACCTCTTTGAGCGTGGAAAGATAGAACGAGACTACCTGCCTGTATTCCGCAATTATGGTATGGGTACTACTATATGGAGCCCTCTGGCTAGTGGATTGCTGACTGGCAAGTATAACAATGGTATACCTGAAGGGTCGAGGCTGGCACTAGAAAACTATAGCTGGCTGAAAGACAGAATGATGCAAGATGACAAACTGGCTAGTGTGAAAAAACTGGCTGCAATAGCTGATGACCTAAACACTTCACTTGCTACACTATCGGTAGCATGGTGTATAGCCAACCCCAATGTAACTACCGCGATACTGGGCGCTACTAAGGAACAACAATTAACAGAAAATCTAAAAGCACTAGAATTGTATCCGAAACTAACAGCTGAGGTGTTGGCTACGATAGATGGTGTGATGGGAACAAAACCTTAATGAGTGTAATACTACTTAATACCAGAGGCTGCTATGTGATGTAGCAGCCTCTGGTATTAAACATTTATAATAAATTTATTCATTGAATGCTGAACAAATAATCAGTCAATGTAATAATTTCGGTGTTTTGAAATCTACCAAGTACTAACAAATCTTTATCTCCAGTTATTAAATGGGTAGCCAATCCGTCAACTGCCAACGATAGTAAAAAATCATCTTTAGGATCTCTACATATTTCGATATTACTTGTAACTTCTACGAATACTGCAATGCTGTGCATTTTTTGTAGAAGTAATTCTGAGTCTCGAGACGTAAAATATTTTTTGAATTTAGGTTTTCTAATTACTTCAACAAACTCTTCAATAAGTTCATTACTAAATAGCAAAACAACATTTTCTTCTGAAATTAATACATCGAGAACAACAAAATTACCTTTTAGAAGGAAGCTAATCCACAAATTAGTATCAATAATTACCCTATGCTTTTTTCGCCGCATATCTTTTACTCCGTACTTTTTCTACTGCATCTGTTATTTCTACATCAGTAAGAGAATCAGATGCTGCTTTATTTCTGATCTTTGCC
>CAZRPA010000055.1:0-23004 GCA_964601855.1 uncultured Flavipsychrobacter sp.
GCTTGTGCGCTCACAGCTGTTTCAGACTGTTCAGTTTTAGCTTTGTCTTTTTTCTTGCCTTTTTTACCCTGAGCCATTAAAAGACCACCAGATAACAGAATAACGCCTAATGTAAGAAATACCTTTCTCATCTTTGTATGATTGGTTATGTTTGTTATGAAACAAATTTAGGACCAAAATCCGAAAAAACAGATTTTTTTTATTGTTAAAACATTCAAAAACCAATACAGTTGTAATTTCGCCCCATCAATGTTTAGATTTCTGATCATTCAAACAGCCTTTACCGGCGATGTGGTACTGGCTACTGCAATAGCCGAAAAATTGCATACACACTACCCCGGTGCACAGATAGATTTTCTGCTACGCAAGGGTAATGAGGGCTTGCTGGCCAGACATCCGTACATAACTGAAGTACTGGTATGGGACAAAAGCAGCAACAAAAACCGCAACCTACTGCGGCTGGCTATGAGGGTGCGTCAAACCAAATATACACATGTGATCAATGCCCACAGATTTGCTACATCGGGTATCATCACCATGCTATCGGGAGCCACATACAGAGCGGGTTTTGATAAGAATCCACTGGCATTTTCATTCACCCGCAAACTACCACATGTAATAGGTAAGCCGGGTGATGCCAACACGGCACATGAGGTATACAGAAACCAACAACTGATAGCTGATATTACAGATGCAGTGCCAGCTATGCCAGCCCTATACCCCACAGCTACCGACTACAAACATGTAGCTCCATATCAAGCCATGCCTTATGTGTGCATAGCACCTACTTCGGTATGGTTTACCAAGCAGTTTGCTGCAGATAAGTGGACGGAACTGATAAATGAATTGCCAGAGTACTACAACCTTTACCTGATAGGTGCGCCCGCCGACAAAATGGCAGTGCAGCAAATAATAGACAAGGCTACCCGAGCCAATGTGCAGAATCTGTGTGGGAAGCTGAACTTTCTGCAATCGGCAGCACTGATGAAAGGTGCAGCTATGAACTATACCAACGATTCTGCCCCGCTACACTTTGCCACAGCTATGGATGCACCTGTAACAGCAGTGTTTTGCTCTACGGTACCTGAGTTTGGCTTTGGGCCACTGCGCACTAACGGGCGCGTGGTGCAAACTGCTGAAAAACTCAGTTGCCGACCATGCGGGCTGCATGGGCACAAGAGCTGTCCGGAAAAACACTTCAAATGTGCGTATGGCATAACCAACGAACAATTATTATGGTGGACTTCGAAGAAGATATAAAAAACTGTGTGCAAACACTGCTGGCGGGTGGCACCATACTGTACCCTACAGATACGGTATGGGGGCTGGGCTGCGATGCGCTGAACCCTGATGCTGTAGCTAAAGTGTATGCACTAAAACAAAGACGGGCAGAAAAAAGCATGATAGTGTTGCTTGCAGATGCCCGCGATATACTGCACTATGTGGCTGCCCCCCCGCCCGATATTATAGCTATTGTAGAGGGCTTTGATAGACCTACTACTGTGATATATGACAATGCGCTGGAGCTAGCAGAAAATGTGGTGAATGCCGATGGAAGTGCGGCTATAAGGGTAACCATAGATCCGTTTTGCAAGGCACTGATAAAGCGGCTACGCAGGCCTCTGGTGTCTACATCTGCCAATATAAGCGGAGTGTCTACTCCTGCCCTATACAGCGGCATAAGCCAGCTTATAGTGAGTGGTGCAGACTATGTGGTGCGCTACAGGCAAAATGATGAGAAAATAAGACAACCATCTAGGCTGGTACGTATAACAGATGAGGGCGATATGGTGGTGCTAAGAGGGTAGGGTATGGTAAGGGGAAAGCTGTAATGTGAAGTGATGGCAAAAATATGTTGTTGATTATCTGCAATAAGTACAGTGTATATTGCGTTTTTTAGTAATTTTCATAAAACATACTGCCTGTGGCTGAACTACACTATCTGGTGCCGGAACATAATGAGGGTACTGAAACCGATATAATACATAGCCTGAGTGCTGAAACCACTGATGATGCTGAAGACCTGTTTGTGGATATAAAAGACAGATTGCTGAATGTAACCAACTGGGGTAAGTATGCAGGTATGGCTGAGGTGAGTTTTGGACTGGCAGATAGTAGTGGGCACAAGGTGACTCGTCATGCACGCCGTGGCGACCATGTGCTGGTGACCACTGCCAGCACCAGTGCTGCTACTCAGTATGACTGGCTGACGATAGAAGCGCTGGAGTATGACGACTACCCCGATACTAGTATGGAGACCTTTGCCATGAGGCTGCGCCCATCTGCACAACCCGGGCAGGGTGATGCACCTGATAAAAGCGCTGATACTACCACAATAGTGGTGCTGCGCAACCAGCACGACTTATCTGCCATATACCATGGCCGAAACCATGCTGCCAGCAATGGTGCCATGTGGCAGGGAATACCCAATGAAGGATGGAGTGCACTAATAAAGGGTATGCTGGAATACTATATGGACTGATAAATACCAAAGATTTTTGCGCTTAAAAGCGTAATGAACCATGCAGATTTAATATTTCATGTTAAATTTGCATGGATGATACAGCGACGATTAGAAAATCAACTTCGGCAAACGATGCAACACAGTGCCTCTGTAGCACTGATGGGACCACGACAAGTAGGCAAAACTACTATTGCCCTGAACCTATCAGAGCAAATGCCTGCAATATATCTGGATCTTGAAAATACGCTCGATGCAGTGAAAGCCAGTGATATCAATGCTTTTCATGCGGCAAACAGAAATAAGCTGATAATACTGGACGAAGTGCAGCGCACACCAGAAATATTTGCACCACTACGAGGCATCATAGACAAAGAACGAAGAAAAGGCAACCGTACCGGATTGTTCTTGTTTCTGGGTTCTGCATCTATGGAATTGCTGCAACAATCGGGTGAGTCGCTTGCTGGCAGAATAAGCTATCTGGAGCTGTATGGGATAGATGTATTAGAGTTTGCAGCAAACAACCCAGCGTCTATAAATACACTATGGTTGCGTGGCGGATTTCCGGAGAGTTTGCTGGCTACAACTGACACACACAGTATGAGCTGGCGTAGAGATTTTATAAGAACTTATCTGGAGCGAGATATCCCACAATTGGGTCCTAGAATTCCTGCACAAACACTAGAGCGGTTCTGGACAATGCTGGCACACAACCAGGGTAGTGTGTTGAATGCATCGCAACTGGCAAGAAATCTGGAGGTGAGCAGTGTGACCATTAACAGGTATCTGGATTTGATGGTAGATCTGTTGCTGGTAAGACGATTGCAGCCATGGGCAGTCAATGCCGGCAAACGACTGGTGCGGGCACCAAAAGTGTATGTGCGCGATAGTGGTTTGGTACATGCATTGCTTAATGTAGCTGCACACAACGACCTTGTAGGTCATCCGGTAGTAGGTGGTAGTTGGGAGGGGTTTGTAATAGAAAATATTATGTCGGTAGTGCAGGGTAGGGCACTGCCCTATTATTACAGAACGGCTGCCGGAGCAGAGATAGACCTCATACTGGAGTTTTCGGGACAAGAAAAATGGGCGATAGAAATAAAACGTAGTACTGCCCCTACGCTATCTAAGGGCTTTCATATAGTTTGCGATGATATACAGGCTGATAGAAAATATGTTGTTTACTCAGGCACTGACAGTTTTGCAATGAGCGAAAATGTGCTGGCTATTTCATTGGCAGATCTGATGCGCGAGATTTTAATTAAAATAGAAAAGTAGCTTCACCGTTCATCTATAGTGCATTGCGGTATCAATTATGGTGTGTGCTACACTGCCTAATTCCATCAATGCGGTATTGTTTTTAGTATCTTTATCACTGTATGTGTTATCATGTAGCTACACCCGCTAAGGGGGCTCTAAAAGAAAAGCTGGGTAGTGGGGTGGAGGTGGGGGAATATCCTACCAGATTCACTGTGAGTGGTTTTGAGCACCCTGAGCTACCAGTAACCACCAATGACAAGCCCACTGCCGTGCAGCACGTGGTGTGGGGGCTCATACCTGCTGGTATGCCTACTGTGCAAAAGGCACACGAACTGTGGCACAAAACGCTGAATGCACGCTGCGAAACGGTGTTTGAGTTGCCGTCTTTCAGAGCGGCGGCGCAAAGGCGGTGTGTGGTTTATGTGGCGGGTTTTTATGAGTGGCAACATGTGGGGCGCGACAAACAACCCTACTACATATATGCTGCCGATGGCGCACCACTGCTACTGGGCGGAATATGGGACGAATGGGTAAACACCCAAACCGGTGAAATGGTGCGTACCTGCAGCATTATAACCACCCCAGCCAATGCTATGATGGCTACCATACACAACCACGGGCAGCGTATGCCCTTTGTACTCAATGCTGCCACCATACCTGCTTGGCTAGATACAACAGCCCACAAAGAACACCTGCAACCCCTCATGCGCCCCTGCCCCGACACCCAGCTGCAAGCACACAAAGTGGACAAAAAAGCTGCGATGAAAGATACTGCTGAGGCTGTAAAGCCGAGTGTGGTGAGGACGTTGTGGGATTAGTGTGGGGTATATGAATGTGGTTAAGAAAACAGATGGGGTAACAAAATGCGATGTTACATCATGCGAGTAAGCGTAAAAATAAGTTCGCAATTTGGGACCCAATTTGAAAGAGGTGCCCCAATGATTAACAAAAAATGGATTTTTGGTTTCATACAGTTAGCAGATGCTGGTGTTTGTCCAACATCGTTCGCCACAGTAACCTGTACACCAGCACTAACAGCTTTATGTCAGTGCTAGCAATACACCAACCTTATTCACTTTTCGCAGCTTCGGTTTGTGGCACGGTTACCTGCATTTTGGTGGCACCTGCCCGGGCTGTAGCTACTGCCTTTCCCAGCTCGTCGAGCCCCTGTGCTTTGTAGATTTTTGCAGCCGTTACTACATCTATCGCCTGGCGGGTCTGTTCTTCAGGTATAGGTACAAAACTGAGGAAATTCAACAGCACACCTTTGGGTTCCAGCATTTTGTTCACTTCCTTTAGCAATTTGTCTTCAAACTCGGCCTGAGAGAACTCAACTATATCTTCAGTGATCAATAAATTGCGGGATGCCTCCTTAATGCGTTTATCTATTACCGAGTTTTCCGCAGTTTCGTATATGGCAGCTGCATTGGTCGCATCGTCAGATTCTGAATTTGCTTTACCCAGGTATTTTGCTTCAGCTATGTAGTGTATCGGATCAATGATCGAGTAATCGTATGTTACTTCTATGTTGGCCAGTACACGGTCTTTAAATGCCGTTTTGAACAATGACTCGCCCTGCATAGGGTAATTAGGTACCGTAACTTTGTATTGGCACACCCCTATACGTTTGGGTACTGACTCTCCTGGCTGTATAAGCTTCCAGCTCACGCCGCAATCGTCTGTGATAAGTGTCTGCACATTAGACTGTGCATAATCGCACGAACGCATAGTAAGCAATATGCATCCAGCGAGTATGAATAAAATGGTATTTCTCATGTTAGTGTTGTTTTAAGTGATCATGTTGTCCTCGAAGATAAGTAACGTCAGCGAACTAGGAAAAGACAGATAATCATTGACCCGAAAGAGCATAAAAAAAGGGCCGCATTTGCGACCCTTTTGCTCCCCCTCCCCGACTTGAACCTATCGTGTGGACACATCTCTCATTATCTCCCAGCCCTCGTATGCTGCTTTAAAATATTTTAGACCTATCCAAATTGTAGTAATGCCTGGATGTCTTTTGCTTTCGTATCCTTTCCATCCACCCATTCTTGCTATTGCCCAAGTATATCTTTTTAGGTCTTTTACTTTGTATGGGTTCTTTTGTTTTCCTGTTTTACCTTCCAGACGTACAATCTGATGTTCTAAAAACTGCTGTTCATTTTCGGAAAAGCAGGTATTTGCACTTATCTCAATTTCAGGTTCGGCATATGCCAGCCGCATCAGGAACAATTTAAGAACTACCTCCATTATCATTAAACACATTTTCCGAACAGATGATGCATACTCCAATTCAGTTGCTTCTATATTATAACCTTCCTTCTTAAGTATCTTAAATACTTCCTCTATAATCCACCGCCAACTGTACCATTCTATGCACATTTTGGCCATATCTATATTCTCTATAGTTATAGTAGTTAGTAATCGCCAGCATATTTTATCTTTTCCTTCATAGCCTATCTCCATGGCTTCTATCAACCATAGTTTAACCGAGGTTGCCACGTCTTTACTGGATCTTTTTGTTTTATTTAATTCAACCTCTTTATACCGAACTTCTATTTGGGCTGTTCGTTTTTTTCTGCCCTTTTTCGCCTCTACAAAAAGCTCATAATTACCCTGAGCCTGCTGACTCGACAAACAACTAAATAATTTTGTTTTATCTTTTAATGTCCTGTTATAACTCGAACGTATCAACAAATCCGTTTTTGCATTGGGAATGGTTACAAATTGCTCATAAATATCGCCTTCCCTATCCTGCACAATGACCATGCCCTTTACAGTACCGCTCAACGTCTTTTGAGTATTTTCTGATACCTCTATCCATTTATAGGATTCCTTTTCCTCTATAGGTAGTTTACTATAATTACGTTCATGTTTGGATTTAAACTTAAGTGGTCTATTCCAAACTTTAATGTCAGAATAACCATACGGGATACCATCAGTAGCATCCAAGACTAAACTGGGATGCAGCAGAAAACCCAATCCTTTATTTTTATTTGCATTGGTTGTCCCAATATGATAGTCTTTTTTGATTCTGTTGCTGTGGCTGATCAGGTTGATTTCCGTAGTATCTTGAATACAAACTACATACTTGTCTTGACAGGCAGCCTTACAATTGGCAGACAAATTCCAAACAATATCCTCTTCGCTAACTCGCTCATTTTGTAAAAAACGATAGAAGCCTTTAGCCGATGATGAATTAGCTGTTAGCTGGCGTATTGAATGGACGCTCTTCTTAAAAAGATCACCTAAAATCTTATTACCACGATCAACCAAACGTGTATCATCAAATTTTGTAAACTCCCTCCGTTGCATAGCAGCTCAAAATTAAGCAAATAACGATATGTCCACACGATAGGACTTGAACGGGGGACCCCATGATTAATCCCGCACATGCGGGACTCTAACCAACTGAGCTAATGCTCCATTCGGAGTAAAGGCTGGATCTATTAGCTTGTCGATAAGTTTGCGTGATTTCTGCTGCTTGATGAAGCGCTCCATTTTCATGGCATCAGAACGTTTGGTCCCGGCCTCGAATACCGCCTTCAGTAGCCAGGGGCGATGCTTTGAGGTAAACGTGTTGTCTGGATCCGTGTTGTGTTCCTCAAATCGCTTGCAGGGGTCTTCCGTTGAACCCACGTAATATATCTGCGATGTTTCGCTGTAAAGTATGTACAGATAATACATAAAATGAAAAAAGCTGCATCGCTGCAGCTTTTTGCTCCCCCTCCCCGACTTGAACGGGGGACCCCATGATTAACAGTCATGTGCTCTAACCAACTGAGCTAAGGAGGAATGTTCCGTTTTGGGATTGCAAAAATAGAAAGAAATTCGTTCCTGCAAAACTTTTTTTGAGTTTTTTACTACATATTTTTTGTTGCAAATTGTAGGTGGCTTTTTTGGGCTTAGCGTATCAGGGTTACATCGCCTTTTACCTGTCCTTCTACCCCAAATCTATCTATAAACACTATTTGCCAGTAGTACACACCCATTTCGGCGGGTTGGTTCTTGTGGGTGCCATTCCAGCCATCTTCTATGCTTTCGCCATAAAATACCTGCTCGCCCCAGCGGTTAAATACCCTGAAGTATTTGAGGTTGCGGTAGCCTACTGCCAGTGGTCTGAAGATGTCGTTCCTGCCATCGCCATTGGGTGTAAATGCGGTGGGTACAGTAAAGGATGCATTGTTTACTACCCATACTCTTATGGTGTCGTAGCCATAACAGCCGTAGTCGCTGCGCACAAACACAGAATAAACATAGTAGCCAGTGTCTGCGAAATCGCCCAAAGGATTAGCTATAGCCGTATCAGACAGGCGTGTTGGTGGCGACCATGCATAGGAGGTGCCCCCTTGTGCCTGAAACTGTATGGTCTCGCCACGTACTATTATAGTATCATCGCCAGCATATGGTTTGAAGTTTTGTACTACTATGCGCCGAAGAGAGGTGTCTATGCAGTTTTTAACGTTTTCAGATATCAGTATCACATTAAATGTCCCCCCTGTTTCAAAGGTGTGTACAGGGTTTTGCTGGTTAGAAGATGACCCATCGCCAAAGCTCCAGTTCCAGTATATAATAGGTTTTATTGTAGCTACAGTCTGGTCTGTAAATGTGATAGGTGAGCCAGGGCAGTAAACGCCACTATCTGTAAAATTGGTGAAGAAGCGAGGGTATATCTTTACTAGTCGCGTTATGCTGTCTGGGCAGGTGGTGCCGGGGTTAACCACCAGCTTCACTGTGTATGTGCCGGTATCGGGGTAGGTATATGTAGGCTGAAATTCTGTAGATACATCAGCACCAGTTTCAGCTACACCAAAGTCCCATTTATAGTTAAATCCACCCTTGCTAGTGTTTACAAAGTTTACCGTATAGTCTTTACAATTGATGATGTAGGTATTGGGTACATCTGTAAACAGCGGGATGTCTGCCACTACTACCTTTGAGCAGTCTGTAACCACAAACTGAAATTCGCGTTTTACAGTGTTTATTATCACCCCACCTCGCCACTCAGAGCAGCATATTGTAACTAGAAAACGCCCTATGCGGTTTGGGGTACCTGTTACTAGTCCTGTTACGGGATCTATCTGAATAACCGGAAATCCATTTATTGGATTTTGGTAGGTGTAAGAAGCTGAATAAATTACTGGGTCGAAAGGCGGTGGAGAGGCTATTTTGGGTTTTATATCGGCACCAGTAGCACCTTCTTCAGCCACACAAAACTCGTAAGATAGCGAGTCGCCATCGGCATCGGTAGCAGAGTTGTCGTAGTAAAGCGGGTTGTTAATGCAGATAATTTGTGGCGGATAGTTTTTGAATACAGCACTATTGTTGGGTGTGCTAAAGGGTGGTATAGTGCAAAAGTAGGTAGCGCCTGCATCGCCAGGGTTAAGTACATTCAGTATGCTGGCATTGCGGCAGCACCGCTGATACACCACCACATATCCTGAGGCAGACGGAGGAAGGAAGTATGTTTTTTCGAATTTTTTGCGCAGCAAGCAAAGTGAAGGTATGTTGGTGATACAATCATTGCTAAAGTTCGGAGGTACTTCTATAGCGCCGTCTGATGCCGGATTGGGGTTGTAGAATATATTTGAGTCATACCTATAGGGTATCACACTGCCATCATTGGGATACACGGTAAAGTTTGCTGGATTGTCTTGTGCTATTGCATCTCTTACACCTTCGTTGCAGTCTTGGTATATATACAGCGTCACCGTATATTTCTGCATTAGCTGAAAGTTGATGATTGTATCGCCCTGATACTTGTATATGAAATCGCCACCTACTATATGAGATGCCCAAAGGGCATTGCTGACCAGCAACAGCAAAAATGTCAGTATGGTTACAATCCGTTTTTTCATTCGGTTTCAGGGTATGGTTGATAGCAGTAACCGCTGAATGTACTCAGATCGGTGATAAGCTGAGCTGGACGCTCTATGGTGCTTATATGACCGCAATCGGTATATAAAGTTACAAAATTAATGGGGCAATTGTGGCATTCACTTAAGTTTTTAGTAAAGTTTATGATATTATCTTTTTCTCCTATTATCCACTGCACAGGGAAGGTAGCCGCAGCTATAGTGGCAGAGTGGTCTGCGCGGGCTGCTATAGCCTCATAAAAGTTCAGCATGCCTTCGGTGCTTAGTTCCATACCAGCATCGGCTTTGTGCTTAACTATTAGTGGGTGTGCAGCTTTAAAATTATCAGCAAACAGGTTTGCAGTCATTTGTTTCACAAACATTTCTTTGCCGCCATTTCGTATTAGCTCCATTGCTTTGAGTCGGGTGGCTCTTTTTTCAGGGTCGTCGGCGGTAGCAGTAGAGTGTATAAGCGACAATCCGCGTACCATGTGCGGATAAGCAGCCGCAAATGCCAGTGCTGTGTAGCCGCCCATAGAGTGGCCAGCTATTACCGCATTGTCAAAGCCCTCTGTGATCAGCATTTGTGCTACGTGAGTGGCCATCTCCGGCAGGAGCATAGGGTGTGGCAGTGGGCTGTAGCCACTGCCAGGCAGGTCTGGTACCAGTACGGTGTATGATGCAGATAGCTGTGCGGCAATATGATGCCACACAGCACCACTATCTGGGAAGCCATGTAGCAATACTAGTGCTGGGCCTGTGCCGGTCTTGCGGTAGTACATTTGGTAGCTCATATTGGTTATTTAGTAGCGTTTTGTCTGAAGATAGAATAATGTACCACTAGCAGTGCCAGTAGCAGCGGCCACAGTTCTGGGATAATGCCCTGTATATGCAGCAGGTGCAGTACAAACGACACCACAATAAGCACCATAGCTATAAGCGAGTATCTACTACGTCCTTTGGGGCGTGCAAAAGCCACCACAATATTGAGCGGCAATGCCCAGAGTAGGTTGTAGTTGTTGCTACAGCCCTGATGGTCTGTAGCAAACCACATAGTAAGTATAATGAAACCCAGTAGACCCGTTACGAACAGTATAAGGGTATTGGCTATGCGGCCCACCAATCTAAGTTTGGGTGTGCTGATTCCCGCTACTGCTAATACGAGTAGCAAACTAGTGAGTAGCAGTGGTACATTAGTGCCCGGTGCTACATGTGGGCTGCCATCCAGTAACAGTTGGGGTGGGGTAGCTATTTTTTTGCCATTGAGTGTAGCTTTATCCAGTCCATCACGCAGATAGTCTGGCAGAAACATGATGTCGGTGTTGCTCATCACTTTGTCTATCTTGCTACCCAGTAGTATGTTTACACCTATCCGTTCCCAGTGCTTTCGGTAGAAGTACTGATTTATTATGTCTCTAAATGTGTACTGCTCATTGGCAGGCAGCGCATTGCCATACACAAAATCTTTGCCCAGTGCATTAGGGAATATGTCGCGGAGGCGTGTGGCGCAATTATCAAAAAAGAAATCATACTTGTAGTTTCTGTTTTCTGGTTGGGCATTGATCCGCAGGTAATTGTTGATCTCGTCTTTTTTGAGGCTGGGTATCAGTAGCACCTGCTCTTGCACACTCCTGCCATATTCCCGATATTCAGACATGAAATCAGGGAAAAGATTAGTGGCTACGTAATATAGTAGCTTGCCACGCATAAATTTCATTTCAAAATTTTCGTCATAGCCATTAAACATGCCGTAGTTATACACCACATCGCCCAGTGGGCCAGATATGTTGCTGTCTACTATACGTATAGCTGTGTGGCCGAATGTCTCGTAAACCTGGTCGCCCGTGCCACAGGTGAGCAAGCTGATGCGTAGCCTACTGTGAGGTGTTGCACTGGTGTCGGCTGGGGCAATGACCGGTTGTGCCCACGACTGCAAAACAACCAGCAGAGCATATATAATAAACAGAGCCTTTTTTGTCATGACACAAAATAACGAAACACTGTACTAATGAGTGGTAAATAATATGGGGTTGGTGATGTAAATTTAATAGCTTAACAAACTTTGTTCGTGAAACATCAACTATGGTTATTGGTTTTATTATTGCCAGCTACAATGGTACTGGCGCAAAAGGGCAAGGTACTTACAGCCACCGAGCAGTGCTGGAGCGGTGGGATAGCCGGCAGGCATGGCTGCAACTACAGCTTTGTAATATCGTTTAGGGACGTGCGGCAACAAATGACAGCAGATACCCTATGGATAGGTGACTACGCAGTGAAGTTGACCGAAAAAACAAACGGTAAGGCTGATGGAAATATGAGGGTGAAAAGAGGGAAGAAAACTGTGCAATATGAAATAAATGCCAGTACACACCATGACGATAATGAAAGGTATAGGGTGTCTGTAAAGCCAGCAGAAACTATAGCTAACAAGCCACCTGTAAGTAACGGTGCTGTGGCTATTATAGCTTACTGGTATGGAGGCGAAAAGAGATATTATGAAATACCCAAAATACTACATAGACTTGCACCAGTGGCTTATCCGTGAGGGTATACACATAGAAGAACGGGTGTAAATGCAGTATCTGAAACCAAGCTAAAAATGCAGTATAAAACAAGTAATTATGAAGTAAAGAAAAAAAACTGTGGCTATAAGCTATGTGAAATGTAGTTTATTACTTATCTTGCCTGCACAAAATATATTTGAATGAAAAATTACGTTTTCACAGCGTTTTTATCGATTGCACTGATAGGTGCAAATAGCGCTTCAGCACACGGAGGAGACTCTAAATCCGATTCTAAAGAATTCCATTGCTATAAAGCTTGGAAAAAAGATTGGAAAAGCGATAAGAAGGAATTCAAAGCCAAAAGGAAAATGGAGCAGGACAGACCATTTGCTGCGGCTCGCAAGCATCGCAAAGCACACAAAAAAGCTTGGAAGAGCGAAATGAAAGAGCACAACCACACTCACTACTACCATTGGTATTAGTAGGTTAGTAATTAATATTGAAAGTAGCCCCTGTTTTCCCATAATCGGGGGCTACTTCTATTTAATTATTTTTATAGCATGTTGTTGCACATTGTGCAGCCGCTAGTTTTTGCGTATATCATATCCATTAGTTAGGATCTTAAAGCAGCCATAAACATGGTTGTTGCATTTTTGTGTACATATCCCACATGTTTCATTGGTGTGTCTGCAAAATATCCCCCCTTTTATACCCTGATTACTTATCAGTTTCTCTGAGTACATTTGTAAGCATAAAAATAATTAGTTAATGAAAAAAATATTTCTGCTGTTTGCTGCGGTGATGACACTGCAAGGCGCAAAGGCCGATGAGGGTATGTGGATACCCATGCTCATTGGCAAAAACTATGAGGAAATGCAGCGTTTGGGTTTGCGCCTCACTAAAGACGACCTGTACAGCATTAACAATGGTAGCATGAAGGATGCTGTATTACAGTTTGCAGGTGGCTGCACAGGTGAAATGATTTCTGACAAAGGATTATTGTTGACCAATCACCACTGCGGATATGATGCAATAGCCACCCTGAGCACTGTAGACAGAAATCTGCTGGACAATGGTTTTTGGGCACATAGCATGGCAGAAGAGTTGCCAGCTAAGGGTGTTACCGCACTTTTTCTACAGCGTATGGAAGACGTAACTGATGAGGTGCGGGAAGCTATAGGCAATGCAAAAGGTGAAGAGTACAACAAAAAGTTTGCAGCGATACGCAAAACAATAGAAGACAGAAACACTAACGGCGGTAAGCTGGTAGCTAATGTAAAAGACTATTTCAACGGTAATCAGTTCTTTTTACTTATTTACAAACGCTACACCGATGTGCGCCTTGTGGGTACACCTCCCAAATCATTAGGCAAATTTGGTGGAGACACTGACAACTGGATGTGGCCACGCCATACCTCCGACTTTTCAATGTTTCGTGTGTATGCCGATGAAAACAATCAGCCCAAAGATTACAGTCCATCAAATGTCCCTTTTCGCCCCAAAAGACACCTTGCAGTATCTGCTAGAGGCGTAGACGAAGGTGATTTTGCTATGGTAATGGGTTATCCTGGCCGTACCAACCGTTATGAAGTGTCATATGGTGTAGACCTAGCTGTTAATGTTGTTAATCCATCTATTGTTAATTGTCGTGATCTGCGCCTTAACATCATGCGCCGCCATATGGACAAAAACAAAGCAGTTTATTTGCAACTTACCTCTTCTTACTCTCGTATTGCCAATTACTGGAAATACTTCATAGGACAAACAGAACAATTGAAGCGTCTGGATGTTGTGAACAAGAAAAAAGCTGAAGAAGATAATTTCTCTCAGTGGCAGCGCAGCAATGATATGCCTACAGGTTTGCTGGGCGATTTTGCTAAAATATATGCCGACTACACTCCTTATGCCAAACATTCTGTGTATTACACTGAAGCATTCCGTGCTCCTGCACTTACGCGTATGGCTGCAGGACTGAAGCCTTTGTATGATGCTTATGAAAGGCATAAAGGTAAACTAGAGGAAGATACTCTGAAGAAATATACCACAATTGCTCAGAACAACTACCGTGCTACTTACAAAGATTATGAACTGGCTACAGACAAGGAATTGTTTGCTGAAATGACTAAACTCTACTACGATAATGTGCCACAGAGTCAGCATCCTGCTATTTACAAAACCATACTGAAAGGAACGAACGGTAGCAACAAATCTGTGTATACAGCTTATACTAACACAGTATTTGCCAATACCTTCCTTACAGACAGCAACAGATTTAATGCATTCTTGAAGTCGCCGTCATTTAGCAAATTGAAAAATGATGCAGCTGTGAAATATGCCATGAGTTTTGTCAGCAACTACAACACCAACTATCAGCCTAAAGTCACTTCTTTCAATGACAAAAAAGCTGACTTGGCTCGAGAGTATGTGAGCCAATTGATGCAAATGAAAAAAGGGAAGAAGTTTTACCCAGATGCTAACTCTACTATGCGTATCACTTATGGCAAGGTGCTGAGCTATGAACCTACTGATGGGGTGCAGTACAGCTACTTCACTACACTAGATGGACTGATGGCTAAGTACAAACCAAATGATGATGAATTTGATGTACCAGCAGATCTTATAACATTGTACAACAACAAAAATTATGGTCGTTGGGCTGATGCCGATGGTACGCTACACACTTGCTTCATCACCAACAACGATATCACTGGCGGTAACTCAGGTAGTCCTGTTATCAATGCCAATGGTGAGCTGATAGGTACTGCTTTTGACGGTAACTGGGAAGCAATGAGTGGCGATATAGCTTTCGACAAAAAGTATAAAAGAACCATAGTGTGCGATATACGTTTTGTACTATTCTTGATAGACAAAATGGGTCGTGCCGATAACCTGATTAAAGAAATGGATATCAGGTATTAATAGTACTACAGTGTACTTTATAACGGAGCGGTGGGTGTTATGACCTGCCGCTTTTTTGTGATTATTTTGCATGAATTTTTAATGACAATTCATGCAAAAGATAAAAAGAGTTATCTTTGTACAAAGAGAAAGTACTGAGATGGCTAAAATAGATGAGCTGAAAAAACATTTGCAGGAAGGTAAGGTATATCGTAGGGCCGAATTAGCCCTTTGGTCTAAAGCGGTGGATAGAGAGATAAATGTGCTTGTGAAACAAGGCTTTTTATCAAAGTTATCTCAGGGAGTGTATCACGTTCCTAAAAATACAGTTTTTGGTTGTGCTCCACCCGATGAGGAAGATTTGGTTAGAACATTTCTCAAAGATGACGACTTTCTGATTACATCTTGGAATGTTTACAATACCTTAAGTGTAGGAACAACACAACTATACAACAAACGTATTGTGTATAATCACAAGCGCCATGGTGAATTTAAACTGGGCAATAAGTTGTTTTTCTTTCATGCTAAACATTGTTTTCCTAAAAAAGTAACACAAGAGTTTCTTTTGGTAGATTTGGTAAATAACCTCGATAACCTTGCCGAGGATAATGATGAAATCATGAAGAATGTTCTAAAAAAAGCTAGTAACATGCACTCTGAATCTTTGAAAAGTGCTATCCTTAAATATGGGGGTACCAGAGCTAAGAACTCATTTAGTGTGCTTTTCCCACAAGTATATACATTATAATATGCCTTCTGATTATTTGCACCAGCACGAAGAATTTTCTGACCTTTTGCAAATTATAGGTAGAGATAATGGTATTCTGCCCAGCCTTGTTGAAAAGGATTACTGGATAATGCATGTGTTGTATGGTCTGAAAAAACAAGGTTTTGAATTTGAATTGAAAGGAGGCACCTCTCTTTCTAAAGGTTACGGAATTATAGACAGATTTTCTGAGGATATTGACATTCACATTAAGCCGCATGCAGAATTGAGGGTAGACGAAAAAAAGCAAAAAGAAAAAGCAATTCAGTCACGTAAGGATTATTATGACTGGTTGGCACAACATATTAGAATTGATGGAATCGTTTCTGTGGTTAGAGATCATGGGTTTTACAATGTTAAGACATACATGAGTGGAGGCATTCGCCTGAATTATGAAAGCTATACAGAAAAAACAGCAGGAGTTAAAGATGGTATTTTGCTTGAAGCTGGCTTTGATAGGGTGACACCAAATAAACTACTAACAATAACATCTTGGGCATATCAAAAGGCTGTAGCAACTGGCGGGGTCGCAGTAAAAGATAACAGGGCAATAGATATTGCTTGTTATCATCCTGGCTATACTTTTGTAGAAAAGCTACAAACTATAGCTACTAAATATCGACAAGAGTTAACCGACGGTATAGAGCGACATAATCTAATGAGGCAATATTATGATGTCTATAGCCTACTACAACACGAAGATGTATTAGCTTTTATTGGTACAAAAGAATACCAGTTACACAAAGAGGATAGATTTCCGAAAGTTGACTTTGAAATACCATTGATGGAAAATGAAGCTTTCATACTCAGTAATGCAGATAAAAGGAACGAATTCAAGAAGCGATACCAAAATACAGCTGCTTTATATTACACCGGACAACCAGATTTCGAAATGATGCTTGAAGAAATAAATAAGCATATTAATAGGCTATAAGATTACCAAGCCTTATACAGTTCACTAGTTTATTTTTGCACCTAATCAATAGTGTTGCTAGTCTTATTCAATGCTATTCTACTTTGTTGCGTTATTTGCTTTGCAAAACAAAACATAAAAAAATGGCCGTCTCAACATTTAGAGGCAGCCATTTTTTTCAATGTGTATTATAGTACTTATTTTATTTTGAAAGCCTTCTTAACCTTAGTTACGAAGTCAAGTTTTTCCCACGTAAACAGTTCTACTTTCATTGTTTTAGATTTACCATCTACACTTTTGAAAGTTTTTGTCACTGTTTCTGGTACACGACCCATGTGGCCATAAGCAGCACATTCGCTATACATAGGCTGGCGAAGTTTCAGACGCTCTTCTATGAAGTAAGGGCGCATGTCAAATATTTCGCTCAGTATTTTAGCTATTTCGCCATCAGTCATATCTACTTTAGATGTGCCATATGTGTTCACATATAGGCCCATTGGTTCTGCTACACCTATCGCATAAGATACCTGTACCAGTACTTCTTCGCACACACCTGCAGCCACCATGTTTTTGGCTATGTGGCGTGTAGCGTATGCTGCTGAGCGGTCTACCTTGCTCGGATCTTTACCAGAGAAAGCACCACCACCATGTGCACCTTTACCACCATAAGTGTCTACTATTATTTTACGACCAGTAAGACCAGTATCGCCGTGTGGGCCACCTATCACAAACTTACCTGTAGGGTTGATGTGATATTTTATTTCCTCGTTGAACAAGTGTTTGTATTGAGGATAGCTTTTCAGTATGCGAGGTATCAGTATGGTTTTTACATCTTTAGTGATTCTTTCCTGCATAGCTTTTTCTTCAGCAAAGTCATCGTGCTGTGTAGATATAACTATAGCATCTATGCGCACTGGTTTGTTGTTGTCGTCATACTCCAGTGTTACTTGGCTTTTAGCATCTGGGCGCAGGTATTTCATTTGTTTACCCTCGCGGCGGATAGCAGCTAGTTGCAACAACAAGTTGTGTGCAAGGTCTAGAGCCAATGGCATATAGTTAGAAGTTTCGTTGGTAGCATAACCAAACATCATACCTTGGTCGCCAGCACCCTGTTCTTCTTTTTTCTTTTTGTCTACACCCTGATTGATGTCGGCAGACTGCTCATGTATAGCAGAAAGTACACCACAAGAATGTGCTTCAAACATATATTCGCTCTTAGTGTAACCTATACGGGCTATCACCTCACGTGCTATTGTTTGTACATCTATGTAGGTATTACATTTTACTTCTCCGGCTAATACTACCTGACCTGTTGTTACCAGTGTTTCGCAAGCAATTTTTGACTGCGGATCCCAGGCAAGGAAGTTGTCTACCAATGCGTCTGATATCTGGTCGGCTACTTTATCTGGATGGCCTTCTGATACTGATTCTGATGTGAATAAATACGACATTTTTTGTTCGGAAATTTTGGATTAAAAATAAGTTTGTAAACGTTATAGCGGCAAATGTATGAATTGTTATGTGTATTTCTGCTTTTTGTATCTGTTTTCTCAGGTTTTGTAGCCTCTAAATTTCTATTTTGTAGCTGCTAATGCGGATGTTTGCGTTTTATAAACTAATACTATCATCTTGGTTGCTCCTTTTCAAATCCTGATTTGCTGTAGCTAATACATGTATATTTGTATGGTCTGGTTATGAAATACTATTTACTCTTATTGATATGTCTGTTTTTTGTGGAGGCTACTGCACAGCAATCAGCTATGCAACCACAGCAGCGGAACTATTCTACCTTTTCCGCCTATCGCACTTACATCACAGACGAATCCAGACAATATAACAGTACACACCAGCATCACCCCGATTTTGGTAAGGTGCTGCAAGACGCACCACCCGAAGATTGTTTTGAAGACCTAGCGTACAGAACTGAATACAATAGGAAATACATAAAATCGGGCACAAATGGCAAGGAGATAATGCTGCAATCGTCCACTGCACCCATGCACTACAGAGATGAAGAAGGCAGGTGGCGGGCAATAAACAGCAAATTGAAACCTGTCGACAGGGGAGTGTACATAGCAGCTGAACAGCCCGAGCCTGTAACTATCGATGCAGTAAATGGATGTGCAAAATTAGTGACAGGCGAAAGTGATATACTATTCAATCGTAATCTTGAACTTATACATCTCCTGCCAGATGGTAGCGAGCAATTGCTGGGCAATGCCAACTGGAGCAATCATACTGCTGGCGACGATGGTGTGTATGTAACTGATATTTGGCCCGGTATAGATATGGAGATATATGTGTGGCGCGGTGCGGTGAAAACAAACTTCTACCTCAAACATGCCATGCCATCTCTCGCTAGTGGAAAACTAATACTTCGCGACCATTGGCAGCAAGGTGCTGGGCTGAGATGCTCTGTAGGCGACACTATTGGATACAAAGGCAATTTTGAAATGCTGGATGCTAAGGGTGCTGTACTGTATAGGGTAGGGGCTGCTTCTGTTTATCAGCACGATAGTGTAGCTACCAGTCTGCAAAATATCGGGTACAACATACACAAGGACTACATAGACATAGTGTTGCCAGGTGAATACCTCAGTAAGCCTGCAAGTGCTTACCCTATAGTTATAGACCCGCTGGTATCTACAGCCACAGTATCGGGGGTGGGAGGGTCGTCTTATAGCCCTGCCAAAACCATTAGTTGCAACTATGTCAATGCTGCGAATGTGCCGCCAAACGTTACAGTAACAGATGTCCGTTGGTCATTCAACTATCTGGCTAGTGGTGGTGCGCTGCTACTGCATGGTGCGGTAGATTTTATGCTCGGTACATGCCGTAGTCCGGGTGTAGGTGGTTTTTTCTGGTATTGCAATCTCGCTAGCCCTGGTACCTGCACTGGTACTAATGTTTCTATATTTTCAGATATAGCAGGCTGTATACCGCCGCCGCAGTGTGCCGCTTATCCGCTCAATCTTAACATGCGTTTTTACCAAAACTACGCTACTACCACTCCCTGTGCCACCACTTACATTACTGCTGGTTCACCGCTTACAGTTACTGTTTATGGCAGAACTGTAGAAACCGCACCCATTAGCTCAGTAGGTGGCTGGACCTCTATCTGTCTCGGTCAGTCTGTTACTTTATCTACCGTGCCCTCGTTTGGGGTGCCGCCTTATAGCTACTCATGGTCGCCCAGTGGTGCCACTACCAGCCCAGTTACGCTCACACCTCCTGCTACCACTCCTTATACAGTTACAGTAACCGATGCTTGTGGGCAAACCGCTACAGCGGCACAAACTATACTAGTGAACCCCATAGCACCCATTACAGGCAGCAGCATAGTATGTGTGGGTGGCAGCACCGCATTGCTCAATCCTACTGCGGGTGGCACATGGACCAGCACCAGCACCGCTGTGGCTGTTGTGGGGCCTACTACAGGTTTGGTGAGTGGATTGTCGGCTGGCACCACTACTATTTCTTACGTCACATCGGCTGGGTGCTATGCTACTCGCATAATTACTGTTACCCCTATGCCTTCGGCTATAGCTGGTAGTGCTGCACTGTGTGTGGGCACCAGTACCACCCTCAGCAATGCTATGCCTGGCGGCACTTGGGCCAGTGGCAACATAGCTGTAGCTATAGTGGGTGCAGGTACGGGAATGGTCACGGGTGTTGCATCGGGTACGGCTGCCATTACCTACACTACCAGCCCGGGTTGTGTGGCTACTGTAGTAGTTACGGTGTACCCCAATCCTGTAGTTACTGGTGTCACAGGCACCAACCCCACTACTTGTGGCGGCACCAATGGCACCATCACCATCTCAGGTCTAGTAGCGGGAACGGTTTATACTATCAATTTCACCACTGGTGGCTCTCCTGTATCGCTTACCCTCACTGCTGGCAGTGGGGGAGTCTTAGTTATTGCTGGTCTTACCGCTGGTGTATATAGTGGCATTAATATAGTATCGCCCATGGGGTGTATAGGTGCTTATGCTGGAACTGTAACCCTTACCGACAATGGCACACCACCCATACCAGTAGCTATCAACAATAGCCCTGTGTGCGAGGGCGATATCATCAAACTTTCTGCTACCAGTGCGCCCGGTGTCACTTACACATGGTGGGGCCCTGGTGGGTTTACCTCTACATTGCAGCACCCCGAGATATCGCCCGCTGCGGCTGCCCATGCAGGTGTGTACTCAGTTACAGCCACTTTGCTGGGCTGTGTTACGCTGCCTGCTACTACTACTGTTACCGTCAACCCCATGCCCAAGATATGGGGATTGGCAGTTGCCAATCCGGTAAGATGTGGTGGCAATGAAGGCTCCATAACGCTGCAAGGGCTATTGCCCGGTCAGGCATACAACATAGGTTACATGCGTGATGGTATGCCAGTAACCATTACCGCCTCTGCCGATGCCTCAGGCAATGTAACTATATTCGGACTCTATGCCGGCACCTACACCGATTTTTATGCCGAGGCTAATACATGTACTTCCGCATTGGCAGGACCTGTAACCCTCACCGACCCCAACCTACCTCCACCATCTGTTATCAGTAGCAATGCTCCAGTATGTGTGGGTGCTACACTATTGCTATATGGCACCAACGACCGCCCGGGTGGCTCCTACACCTGGACTGGCCCAGATGGCTACACCACTACACAACAAAACCCAGTGATACACAATGTGGCTATAGCCGCACAAGGAGTTTATACGCTACAATATACCCTGCTCAACTGCACCAGTGTAGCTACAGCCGAGATAAAGCTGCAAGCACCAGTGGAGCTGAAAGATGTAACCGCTAGCAGATACCTCATACCCTTTGGCGATAGTGTGCAACTAAATGTAAGCGGTGCTGCTTACTACATCTGGACGCCACAAAACGGCACCCTCAGCGATCATTACATATACAACCCCATAGCCAAACCCCGCGATTCTATAACCACCTACAAAGTATATGGCATGAACGAATGGGCATGCCGCGACTCTGCCACCGTAACCATACGTGTGTTTTACGACGAAGACGAATACATACCCAATGCCTTTACCCCAAATGGCGATGGCAGAAATGACATATTTAGGATAGGCAAAATGCAGTACAAAAAACTGATAGACTTTACTATTTACAACCGCTGGGGGCAAGAAGTATACCACAACCCCTACGACCCTAATGCTGGCTGGGATGGTACCTCATGGGGTACCCCACAAGATATGGGTGTATACTACTACAGCATAATGATAGAAACTGCTGGTGGCAAAGTGAAGCTGTATAAAGGAGACGTAACCCTGATAAGGTAAGCACCAGCCACTAATCTTCTAGCTTGAAGATAACGGGCATATTAAACCACACCTTTACACACTTGCCGTTTTGTTTACCAGGCTTCCAGGCGGGCATACCTTTTATTACGCGTATCACTTCCTCATCGCAGCCACCACCTATTGCCTTTATTATGCGTATGCTATCTAGGCTGCCATCTTCCTGTACTATAAACGAAGCTACCACTCTGCCTTCTATATTATTTTTGCGCGCCTTTTTGGGGTACTTTAAATGCTTGGCCAAGTATTCGCCTACATTAAAAGGGCATCTTGGCATTACTTCAACATACTTAAACTCCTTGCCATCATCCTCTTTTTGCACTTCGGGCGTTACCTGAGCATATAATGTGTGTGTAGTAGCCATTATACTTGCCACTAACAAGATTTTGGTAATATTCATAAGTATAAAAGTATATGCGCAAATGTACCCTATAAAAACAGCAAGAATAAACCCTGACCAGTGATTTTTATCAATGCCACAAAAATCAATAATACCTGTTTGTAATCAGCAGTCACTAATCTTCCAGTTTGAAAACAACAGGTAAAAAGAATTTCACCCTTACAATTTTGCCATTATGTTTGCCCGGCTTCCATGCTGGCATACCTTCTATTATTCTTATCACCTCTTCGTCGCAGCCACCACCTATGCCATTTACTATTTTTATACTATCCAGACTGCCATTTTTATTTACAATAAACGACACTATTACCCTGCCTTCTATATTGTTTTTACGAGCGTAGAAGGGATAAATTAAATGTTCAGATAAGTACTCGCCTATGTCATAAGGGAATACGGGCATTTGATCAATCTTGGAATTAACTTTTACGTCATGCTCTTCTTCCCCTTCTGTGGTTACTTGAGCAGTGATTGAGTGGCTTATAGCCGATAGGCCTACCAATAATAGGATTTTGGGAATAGTCATAAGTACAAAAGTATATACGCAAATGTACCCTATAAAAACAGCAAGAATAAACCCTGACCAGTGATTTTTATCAATGCCACAAAAATCAATAATACCTGTTTGTAATCAG
>CAZRPA010000056.1:0-22591 GCA_964601855.1 uncultured Flavipsychrobacter sp.
CCATACATTGCCACCTGTCTGTGCTATGGTCAGTTTGGTGTAGGTGTTTTTATCTATGTTGCGGGTATAGGTGCCGCCCACCAGTCCAGTTTTAGACGTGAAGTATTGGTCCCTATCACTCTCTCCATACAGTTGCGACTCAGGTGTGGTCAGAGTGCTCACTATTAGGTCTATGCGGCTGGTACCGCCCAGCCCAAAGAACGATAGCTCCCCCTTTTTGCCCATCGGGAAGTGCAACCTGAAGCTAGCATCCTGATACTGTGGCACAGACGTAGTACCTATCTTGATGTTCAAACCCTGAAACAACTGCAATGTACTATACCTATAATTGACCAAAAACGACGATCCCGACTTGCGCGATAGTGGCCCCTCAGCACTCACTTCCGTCCCCAGCAGACCTAGCTGTGCTGTGTATTCATACTTTTTATTGTTGCCATTCCTTAGCCGTACATCAAACACACCCGCCACAGCATCGCCATACTCTGCCGGAAAAGCCCCCATAAAAAAGTCACTATTGGCCAGCATCTTATTATTCAGCATACTCACTGGCCCACCAGTAGTACCCGGTATCGAAAAGTGGCTGGGGTTAGGTATATCCACACCATCCATACGCCACAGTATCCCCTGCGGACTATTGCCCCTCACCACTATATCATTGCGCGAGTCATCGCCCCCTTGTGCACCGGCAAAGTTCGATGCCATACGGGCTGGGTCGCCACGGCTACCGGCATAGCGTTCTGTTTCCTGCACATCAAATGTGCGAGTACTTACCAGTGCCATTTCGTTTATGTGCTCTCGCTTGGTACCTATTATCATTTCTACCATTTCCACCACCTTTTCTTCTAGCTCCACAGGCAGCAGCACTTCCTTGGCAGTAGTCACCAGCACCTCACGCAGTATGCGGCTTTCGTAGCCCACACAGCGCACCTCCAGGGTGTGTTTGCCCACAGGCACACTATCTATCACATATTGCCCGTCAGCGTCTGTCACGCCACCGGCTGCAGGTGTCAAATCTATCACCACTACCACTACACCGGGCAGTACCATTTTGCTTTCCTTGTCTGTCACCGTTCCTCTTATCCGCTGCATGCGTTGTGCCATAGTCACCACAGGTGCCAATGCCAGCAACAATATACCTATCCACCTGCCATACATAGCTATCAGTATTTGAGCAGTAAGATAATGATTGGTGGCAATATATCAAATGCACCCTCTTTTGCTCCCTACTGACCACAATCACCTATATGCCCACATAAGGGTAGTAACTTCATACCATCAACAGAGTTCACTCAATAAATACAAGTATCATGAAACAGTTAGAGAACAAAGTAGCCCTTGTCACCGGTGGCGGTTCGGGCATAGGCAGGGCCATTGCAGTATTGTATGCAGCACAGGGTGCCAAACTCCTAGTCACAGACATAGACGAGAAAGGCGGCAACGAAACAGTAGCCGCAATAAAAGCCGCTGGCGGCGAAGCTGTCTTTGTAAAGGCAGATACTTCCCTGCCCGATGATAGCAAAAACGCCGTAGACCATGCTGTGCAGCACTTTGGTGGCTTGCACATCGCTGTCAATAATGCGGGCATAGGTGGTCCACTAAAGCCTACTGGCGAGTACCCCATAGATGGTTGGGATAAGGTTATAGGCATCAATCTGTCGGGTGTGTTTTATGGCATGCGCTACCAGATACCCGCTATGCTAGCATCGGGTGGTGGCTCAATAGTCAATGTTGCTTCTATCTTAGGCAAGGTAGGTTCTGCTGGCTCTCCCGCCTATGTAGCTGCCAAACACGGCGTGATAGGCCTTACCGAAGCCGCCGCCCTAGAGTATGCCAAACTAAAAATCCGCATCAACTCCATAGGTCCTGGATACATTGTTACACCCCTGCTCACCAATGCACTCAGCGCAGATGTGATGAAGTCGCTGGAAACACTGCACCCCATGGGCAGACTCGGCACCTCCGAAGAAGTAGCCGAACTAGCTCTGTGGCTCAATTCCGATAAGGCTTCCTTCGTCACTGGCGCTTACTACAATGTAGATGGTGGTTACTTAGCTCAATAATGTTTTAGTCAAATAATAGTAAAAATGGGTTGCCTCACTTTCGCCAGGCAACCCATTTTCTTTTGTTCTTTTACCCTTTGTATTTTTGGAATTTGGGTTTTGGAATTTGGAATTCATTATTCACCCATCACCCTCTTATCCCTTGCTACATACCTCGCAAAGCCCATCAGCGCACCGGTTAGCATTATGTTTCTAAATACATTCACCATTTCCAGTTCCTGCTCTCGTGCTGCATTGTCCATCATCATAGCCACATCGGGGCCCATACCCATAGCCCTGGGCACGTGCACCAGTACAGCCATCAGCAGCACATACACCGCCATCAGGGTATAAGCCAGCTTGTCATACTTACCTATTACCGCACTCACTATAAAAGCCAATATACACAACAGCGTAAAGTAGTTCCAGAAATACGGAAAACGAATAAAACTCGGTACAAACGATGCACCCACATCTGGCTTACCCAAATGCAGCCCCACGTATAGGAGAAACGACAGCGGAAACAAATATCGACCTATGTTCAGTAGTTTATTCATGGCTATTCGTTTACGGGAAATGGTACAAGTGCTCTTATTTCTACCGAGCTTTGCGGATACTTCAATATCGGGCAGCTCCTGCTCCATTCTTTTACCTCAGCCTCATTGTCTGTTTTGCATATCAGGTAGCCACTTACCAGCACACTGTTAGGCTCTTTATAAGGCCCATCATGTACGTTGTCATTGCTCACCACACTAGCTCTGTACTCTATGGGGGCAGTGCTCACCAGCTTGCCCTGCATAGCTATGCTGCCTATCCATTGTTGCCATTTGGGCATGTCCTCGGCCATGTCTGCCGATGTTGCAATGTATCCGTCCACATTGCTGGCGTTTCTGAATAACAAAAGATACTCTCTCATTTTTATTGCTTTTTTTGTATTGCAAAGCACCACAATAAAAACAGAGCAAATAATGACAAATGTCTACATTTATATCTGCGACCTCAGTCTACTAAATACATCTTTGTTGATGCCCAGGTAGGATGCTATTATTTTTCCCGGCAGTCGGGTCATAAGTTTGGGTCTGTGTTCTAGTAGCCATTTTATTCGGTCTAGTGCCGATAGCGACACAAACGTATTCACCCTATACACCGAGTTGGCATACGATTGTTCTAGTATCTGTCTATACACCTTGTCAAACTGTGGCACACCCTGCATCAGCTTCCCAAAGTTGTGATAGTCTATCGCATACAGCACACTTTTTTCTATTGCCTTTATATTTTCGGTCGCTGGTTGCTGTTTACCAAAGCTTATCAGCTCACTACACCAGCTATCCTCTATTGCTATATCTCTCGTGTTTTCGTTATAGTCACTATCGTGCACATACACTTGCAGGCAGCCTTCAGCCACATAATATACATACTTGCACACATCCCCCTCCTTCAGCAGCACCTCATTTCTGCTTGCCACCACTTCCTTAAAGTGCGTTAGCACAAAGTCCAGATGCTCCACATCCTTGCCCAGTCTTTTCGTTATGTGTTCTCGCAGAGCCTCCATCACCACTTTTTTTTCACAAAATTACTGCCCAAACCAATCCGTACTCATTATCTTTTCGTACATCACTCGGTGTTTATTTGCAGGGCTATGCGTGGTGGGTCATCACGCATTGCCCGCATTTGTGCCATGTGTATTGCCTATAGCACCATGCAAAAAAACTAACTATTCAAATGCTTAAAACTCGATTTCTTTAACTTTTTTTGACATTCTTTTTCATTGTCCTATCGTCCAGAGTGGTATCCTTACTCTTGTGCAGCCTGAACAGTGAATTTAAAATTTAATTTCTGAAACGAAAAAAAACAACTCATGATACAAGCTTCATTTCCTCACAACGAGATGGAAAGAATACTGGCTTTGGCAGATCTTAATGTCGATTACATCAATGCCTCAGACACCTTCAAAGACCTTGTCAAACTAGCAGCAAAAGTTACTGGTAGTCCTATCTCAATGATCAATCTCATTGATAATTACACCACCTGGACTATATGCAGCTATGGATTTGATGTACAACAAACGCCCAGAGAAGACAGTATTTGTCAATATACTATCCTCGAGCGCGAGCACCTCGAAGTTGCCGATCTCACAGCCAACTCTATTTTCAAAGAAGAAAACTTCGTCACTGGCGAACCTCACTTTCGGTTCTATGCAGGAGTGCCACTCCCGCTACAAGAGCACAACATTGGTGCATTGTGTGTTATGGACAATCACGCCAAATCCCTATCTGCCGAGAAAGTAGAACTGCTCAAAATCATAGCTCAGGAGATAGTCAATAGACTAAAAGTGTTTCAGTACATCGAATCACTCAGGAGCAATGTAGTAGACGTAAAACAAACCCAAAATAAAGTAGTACACGACATCAGGGGGCCACTGGCAGGCATCATGGGCCTTGCCGAAATCATAAGCATACAGGGCAAAGAAAACAACCTCGAGGAGGTCTTAGACTTCATATCTATGATTTACAAGGGTGCAAAATCAGTGCTCGACCTTGCCGATGAGATCCTTACAGAAGACAAAAAGGCGAAGAGCAACGCACTCCTGTTGCAGAGTTTCAAGCAAAAGTTGGAGCAACTTTACACCCCACAGGCAAGATCAAAGGAAATCAATTTTAAGGTAGCAGTAGCCGAAACCGCAGATGTGCTCTCCCTGCCCCAAAACAAATTGTTGCAGATAGCTGGCAATTTAATATCCAATGCCATCAAGTTTACCCCCAGTTCCGGTAGCGTCACCGCCACACTCACCACCACCCCAAACGACAAGGACAACACACTGCTCATCACCGTCACCGATACCGGACTCGGCATTACACAAGACCAAATAGACATGCTCCTATCCGACAACACCGATTCGTCCGACGGCACCAATGGCGAAAAAGGATATGGTTTTGGACTCGCACTCGTCAAGCATTTGGTTAAGGGACTCAACGGCACCTTCAATATTACATCCCAGCCGCCCACTGGGTCAAAGTTTATAGTATCATTGCCTATCGTTACCCAATAGGTAATTGTACTTATTGTTCATATCCCATCTACCACTTCCAGTAAGTGGTGGGTGTTTTTTTGTTTTGCAAGTGGGAGGGTAAGTGTATATTAAGCCCCAAAGACCTTATCTCTAATTCATAAATAAGACGTAATTCTACCACTATTCAAAACCTGCAGGTTTAGGGATAGGCGTTTTATCTATCGTTTTCATTTGATTGTTTATTAGACGTACACGAGTACGGTAAAATATTGAAGGGCAACATCTTGCGTCATAATCATCATAGTCATTACCAATGCCTGTTAATATCTGATTTTGGATTTCCTTTGGATAGAAGTAACCTGAACCGTCCATTATCTCCCTATCGCTTTTTACATCTGCGAGTTTATATTGCCCACCCGTGCTTGCAATAAATAAAAAATGATCTGACCAGTATGTTCCTAAACCACCAGTGCCACCACCTTCGGTGTGTACAGAGAAAAGTATGTCTGGCAATTCATCACTATTCATATCTCCCATTATCGCCGGGCTGATATGTTTCGTTAGAGATATGCAAGCTACTAATTGAATTCCAAAAGAATCATGAGATGCATCAATAAAAGTAACTTCCAACATGGTATCTGAGGGAGATAACCACATACTTATGCTATCCTTTAGGTATTCTTTACGATAGTAGTTCACTATCTCCTCCAGCATTGTTTCTGTAAGCTGGTTATATGTACGAGGCATTTTGGGTAATGTAGACGTTGATGTTACCTCTTGTGTGGTATGATTTTCAGTTCTCGAAGTGTCCTTATTAGTGTTTTTACAGCCTATTGACGCCGTATACAAAATGAAAATAACAACCAAATAGTTGAATTTATCCTTCATAAGTTACTTTTCCTCAAAGCTACTATTTAATAAAGAATAACGATATGCGATAATCTGCAGTGGTCTTTTACTAAGTTTTAGTATCAAATGCCACAACCCCGGCTATATCGTGTACGAAGATGACGAACAAGTAGCCGTTATTCCACATGGTAAATTGTTTAGGGAGGTAAGGTGAGGTAGGGTAGTAGTTAGTATCAGGATTTGGAGTGCGTAGACCTAGGTGAGGCTGTGATCAGAAAATATAACCAACTACGGCATAATTACATATTAAAAAAAAGTTCTGCGATTGGCAGGTGCATTACTCATTACCCCTTCATTTTATTATTATCGAATTGAGAACAGAATCCACTATTTTTTTATAAAAAACCGTATCAGGTGAAAAATATGAACTATTGAATATTTCAATACTAAAATATTTTTTCATATAATATGAATATATCAAATCACGTCTAGAATTTGTTCTTTGCCTAACTATACACATATGTATATAAGGGAGCATATTTATGGTATCTAAATACCCTGTATAAATATCACCCTTAACGGGGGTAATGATAGCATGAAACAAATCCTTTAATTCTTGTGAAAGAGAGTCGTGGCTATCATATTCGAAAGGCTCTGAGAATATCAAAGTTATCCCAATACTTGAATCTTTGAAGTAAAAAGTGTCCGTAACATAGGGTAAAAGATTGTCATAGTAACTTGTATCTTTGTTATTATAAACAAATCCCTTGGGCAAATAGAAGAATACACAAAAACTGTCGTAACAGACGTATTCGTTCGTGTACTTTGTAGTTACGCTAACATTATGCGTCACATCCTTAGACGTGTTTTCAAAATTACAAGAGAATAATAGCGTTGTCACAAACAATGTACCAACTAACTTAGGTTTCATATTTCGACAGTAATTATTTAAATTTGAGAAAATTAAGCTCAATTTGGTCCAGTCGTCTCGCCTCTACGCTAATCAGGGACTACGCTAAGTATTATTTCTTATACTTATGCCTACTAAGTTAAGCAGGCTTTCTAGCCTATAAAAGCCAAAATCAACTAATCTAGTACACTAGCCTCTGCCACCCTCGTTACCACGTTTGCAACATATATCCTCTCGCTGTAAGCACGCATCTGTCTTTATCGATGTCCACAAGTCCAAAGGAATACAGAAAATCGATATTGTGCTGTATCTCAGGCAAGTCAAACATTCCAATATTGCCATCTGTCAAATTCGAATAAAGAATATCTAGTTCTTTTTTGATCTCTGATACAGAAAGACCGTTCTTCACTTTTAGTAAAGCAGTTATTCTGTCATTATTGTGCCGCTTAATGCGATCCTCATTAAACAAAAATAAACTACCATTGCACTGTAACGTTCTTTCAATCATAGTAAATAATCCAAATAAACGCATCACTTTATCTCCATTTTCATCTACTGTACGAAATTCCCATATCTTATCACGAAATTCGACTTTTGCAATGGGGCCGAATTCGATTTTGTCTACCGGCAGCACTTCAATAAGAAGGTCATCAATCCTGCAACTTAGAACGTTATACAAATCCCGTGCAAATTCTGTTACGTTCTTTTCATATATTCCATCATCCATAATAAATATATCCTCCACCTTTGGCCAATATTCTCCCAACAATCTACGGTAATCGTCAACACTGCTAGTTGAATTTCCTTTTCTAACAGTACTTGCTATTATAATTCTCATCTGTTTTTAAAATTATTTTGTAAAAGTACCTTGAAATCCAGTACCATATTCTTGAACAGTTAGAGTATTGAACCTTTGGCCTCCGTCCTCCTATATTCTCTCCCATTTTTCTGCGGGGGACTCGACGAAATCACGGCTATGAAGATGATGTTTATTTACATTGTCTACATTACTTACTCATTGAAAGTACATTAGAGTTTGCGCAATTGTCGCAAATTAAATACCTATCAAACCAACCATCATGATTAGGTATAGGTTCATCTTTAACAACTAATATCCCTATGTTACATACAGGGCATTTTACTATAGTATGTTTATTTGCACTCAATATCCTGCCAGCCTCAATCCATTTTTTAGTAACGTCATTCATTTGATGTCATTTAAGTACAGTAGTATTCTCCCATCTATTCGTCTCGCCTCGTCCTCCTTTTCCGTCAGCGTATCGCTGATTGGCGCATGCAAAACGAAGATAATGTCCAATAAATCCATATCCCAAATTTGTGGATAAGATACCCTCTGCCACCACCCACTTTGGCTCGTTTTTTGCGGCATGTAATAATAGGTCTATTTGAATTTGCTCAGTTTTTATTTATTATTTTTGCTCTGTGCACTTACACCGAGGGTTACCGTTCTGCACAAATAACACCTACATTAGCCATTGTTAACTGATAAATAATGCAGCAAGAGAAATATGATTATGCCACTAACGAGGATCTACTAAATTTCGTATTTGACAGTGTAGGACCTAAAGGAACAATCAAAAAAATTATTAGGTTTACGGCACGTAATGCAAATGGTATTACCTATTTCAATCTTGGCTTTGGAGATCTAAACACCGAAACAGGAAAAATTGATGACCTTATTATTACAGACAATAAGGACAGAGATAAAATATTAGCAACCATCGCATCTGTAGTATTAGATTTCACATCACAGTTTCCCGACATTATGGTTTATGCCCAAGGTAGTACGCCATCTCGTACAAGATTATACCAAATGGGAATAGCATCTAACTTGGAAGAAATAGTACAACTATTGGACGTTTATGGATTTCACACAGACTCTTGGTCAAAATTTGAGAAAGATGTTAACTATGAGGCTTTTTTAGTAATCAGAAAAAAGCCATAATTTTACAATATGCGAATTTGTACTACTATGCAACAACTACCTAAGAAAAAAAATCAAAAAAAAGTAGCCATCAATGCCATAATAAGCAGTGATGTAAAAGATTATGGTAATGATCCTTTTTTCATCAAAAAAGCAAATGAATCAAAAGATTTTCTAGAGAAACATGGCTTTCCTGAGGAATTGATGAAAAATAGGTGATGTGCTGCTGATGGTGTTTTTCGCTTTTCCATTTAGTCGAGGCGTCTCTCCTTTCTATTGCTTGTTATCAAGTTTTTGTGTATAATATTCTATTTTTCTTGTAGTTGTCATTTTTGGCAAACTATCCATGTATTCAGTTACTTCTAACCAATTGCCATTTGTGTCTTTTTTACCCCAAATTGCTTGAAATAAAACACAATTTTCTTTTGGCTTACTTAAATCACAGTAACGTCTCTTGTTTATGTTACCATCTGTGTCAAATGAATATTCCCTATTACTGATTAAAATATTGTTCTTGTCTGTAGTAGTTTCTTCTAAAAGTTGTCCTTTTTCATTGTACCGGTAGCATGTTTTTGAACTAATAATCCCATCATTGTCAAATCTCTCTGAGCTAACTATGTGGTTTGTACTGTCATATCTATTCTTTAAATGAAATGAGTTGCTATTATATTTTGCGTCATTGTATATGTAGTCAGTTTCGTTTCCTTTTGTGTCGTATTTTTTTATGTAGTGCATTGTCATTGTTCTATTGTCAT
The DNA here is from genome assembly GCA_964601855.1 of uncultured Flavipsychrobacter sp. GTDB lineage: Bacteria > Bacteroidota > Bacteroidia > Chitinophagales > Chitinophagaceae > Nemorincola. The sequence continues at coordinate 9,509 of CAZRPA010000056.1, forward strand.
AATATTTAATTTCATTGCTCCTTATTGTTTTGTCATCATAATAATTCCAAGATTCTATCAGCCATAATTTTTTATAATTGTATCTCTTTCGTTCTATTGGTTTTTTTGCCTTATTATATTTTGTTTTAGTCAATTCTCTTTTGTCGTGTTTATCCAGAGTTGTAGTTGTTATCAATAATTTGCCTCTTTTTTTTCTTGTATAATTTTCTGATAGATAATCAGTTTCTTCATTTTCCCCAGACATCCGTATAGTGTTTATAATACTTTTTTTCTTATTTACGTTCGTTTGGCTTTCTTTCAGGAAATAACTATTGTCATTAGCAAATTCTATTGTTTCAAAACACTTCTCATTCTGATAATAAACACTAGTAAAACTTGGTACACCTTGGTGATATTCAGTATATATCTTTCTGGTTAAATTACCTGTTGTATCATAATTACAGTTAATAGTGTAGTTAGTGTTTTCTATGTTTTTAGTCGTGTCATTTTCATTAAGAGAATATACTACAATGAATACGTTTTTCTTATTGCCTTTTACATCTTGTAGGTCTATTTGGGATTTGTATTCAAAAGGTGAAGCCAAAAGAACTTTTTCTTCTTTTTCTTGGGCTATAGAAATATGGAAAGAAAGAGTCATTAGGCATTGAATACATATTGTTCTCATGTCTGCAAATTTATAGTTATTTCATGTTCCCAACTTGTCGAGGCGTCCCGCCTCGTCTTCCTTTTTCGTCAGCGTATCGCTGATTGGCGCAAGCAAAACAAAGATAATGTGCTACAAATCCTATCCGTCCTCGTTGCGTCTCCCTACTTTTTCTGCGGGAGACTCAACGAAATCAGGGCTGTGACGCGTCCCATTATTTTACCGGCATATACTGCGCCTTTATTCCATGTTTGATGATTTGCTGTCTCATTTCTTGGGTGACGAATATCCATTTATTTGCTGCATGACCCGATCCATAGTCTTCTAAGCTTTTAAAGATTTGGAATTGAGGATTTACTGAACCTTTAAAAGAATGGAAAAATCCTTCTATTTGATTAACATACTTTTTCGTGCCGCACTTTTTACACTGCTCAAATTTTTGTCTGCTAAGGTCTAATGCAACGTTAGATACTGGTAATTTTAATTGAACGGTATCTTCTATGACCGTCTCTTTTTTATGTAGCATAACAGGCCAGCAATCTATACCTACAGGTTTATAAAGCGTTTCATACGTCTCCTTTTTTACAAAAATCGCATCATATACCCACTCAAGACCAAAGGCGTGCCTGTTCTTCCATTCTGGTGCCTTTTTTAGCCTGAACGGCGCTTTTTGAATGAGACCGCAATCACAGTTGTCACAATAAGCTGATTTGTCATAAACGATGTCTTGCCATTCATGTGTATCGTCTGGTTGCGGATAGCCATTAATCCAACCTCCATTTCTATAGACCAGGATAGAAGAACCATTTAATTCTTTAATGTTATACAAAGTTCCAACGGCTCTTCTTTTTACATAGTCCCATTCGACCATGTACGGAAATACTTTATCATGTAGGTCCCCTTTATCTATTTCGAAACTATCAGCACCCAATTCCAAATTTATTCCAAATGTTGACATGATTTTTACTTGCTCAACAGTCCAATTTCCGTGATATATATATCTAATTTCCATTACATTTATAGTTTTAGTAGCTCCATCTGGTCGAGGCGTCTCGCCTCGTCCTCCTTTTCCGTCAGCGTCTCGCTGATTGGCGCAAGCAAAACGAAGATAATGAGCAATAAATCCTATCCGTCGTCGTTGCGTTTTTTCTGCGGGGGACTCAACGAAACCACGGTTGTGAAGTTGATATCTATTTAAATCGTCTACGCTACCTTCTTATCGCTGTCCTTTAACTTAATTGTTACAAGACCTCCATCCATACATTTGATAATTAATCGATGATTCTCGGTTGATGCATTTACAAAAATGTCTGGCAAATCATACTGATAGCTTAGTTTATAATTTTTCAGACAAACTTCAAATATCGTCATTTCGGTTACGACATATACGGCTGTTTCAAAAACAAGGCAATCAATAAAAAAACTATCGAAATGAATTTCAAAAATGGTTGAATTGCTCAGGAAATCTAGAATAACAAAATTTAGGTCTATACCAACACCGTAAATTTCTGGTTTCATTTGTTTGATTACTGGATCAACAATATCGCTTTGCCAAGATATCCCAAACATTTGTGTCCCCCTTGATATGATCCCGAATGATCTATCAAATTCGGTTCGAGAAAATATAAAAGGGCATTTAAGTTGATCGAAATTCTCTTCGCTAATCATCGTCAATAACGTTTCCATAATCAAATTTATCGTTTTTTTGTGTTGAAGATTTCGGGTATTATCGCCCGTCGTCGTCGACTCCCATCTATTCGACGCGTCTAATCTGGTCGAGGCGTCTCCTCCTTTTCTGTCAGTGTCCCGCTGATTGGCGCAAGCAAAACGAAGATAATGTGCAATAAATACCTAATCCCAAATTGTGGATAAAATACCCTCTGCCACCATCTGGTCGATGCTTCCCTTCTTCACTGATCAGTTTCTATTTTGCGAGTCTTTTCGACCTTTTGTTTAAATAGCAGCTAGTCTTTTTGCGATTACCCATCGGTTGCAGTTGCCGAGAAATCCTCGGTATCTAAGTGTATATAAATTCTCTTAGTTATACGTCTAATTGACATGAAAATATACAATCATTAGGCTACCCAAATTTTGTGGATAAGATACCCTCCGCCACCACCCACTTTGGCTCGTTTTTTGCGGCATATATTTGTATGCTGTCTTGAATGTACTCAGTTTTTATTCATCATTTACAGTATGTGTGGCTTGCATACACTTACCACCTGCAAAAACGAATAGTGTTGATAATCAACCACCTATACCCAAAACCATAGGAAACAACCGGCAACAAACCGGCAAATCTTGAAAACATAGTAACGAAAAATTTGTACTAATAAACCTAACCCACTAGAACGAGATATGTTTGAAAATGAATTACAAAAGGAGCAAAGCGACAGTACGCTAATACAACCTCTAGCACTTTCTGATGAAGATTTTGCCGATTTGTCACAACTTGCCAATGAGCCAGTTGGTAAAGACAGTATCTCTTTTCAGGAGTTCAATAACATCATGGGCAAATGGCTTGCGAAATAATCATTGCTAATTAATATTCATAATCACCAGTATGTGTGTCTTGCATGCACCTACTACCTGCAAAAATGAATGTTATTGACAATCAACGACTTACACCCAAAAACGTAGGAAACCACCGGCAAAAAACCGGAATATCCTGAAAACACATAATCAAAATATCCGTACCAATGAATAAATTGCAACCCATAAAACCCTACAAATGCAGCCTCAGCAGACCAAACAAAATAATACCCGAATTAATTATCAATAACTATCGACATATCACCCATTCCGGTACTTACCACCTGCAAAAATGAATGTTATTGATAATCAACGACTTATACCCAAAAACGTAGGAAACAACCGGCAACAAACCGGCAAATCCCGAAAACACATAACCAAAATATCCGCACCAATGAACAAACATCAACCCACAAAACCCTACAAATGCAGCCTCAGTATCACAAACTAAATAATACCCGAAATAATTATCAATAACTATCACCATATCAACCATTCTGGTACTTACCACCTGCAAAAGTGAATATTATTGATAATCAACCACTTATACCCAAAATCACAGGAAACTACCGGCAACAAACCGGCAAATCATGAAAACACATTATCAAAATATCCGTACTAATGCGGAGCCTCCTATAGCACCATAATCTATCACAACAATTTAGCAATTTTCGCCCACACTTATTTTCTGTAACTTTGGCACACTAAGTACCATAAGGTACATACAATTTATAAACATTATTTACAAATGGCTGCCAGACAAAGAAAACCCACTGACAAAAAGATGCCAGCTTTCAGGGCTGAAAGGATAGAAGACAACACAGAAGAAAACGACCTCAAAAAAGTAAAAGAAAACCTACTACGTCAGCTTAACGAAGACACCACTGCTACCGATAAAGAGTGGTATGACAAAGAATTAGAGAAAAATCTAAAGAATATCAAATAATACAAACCAAACAAATACAATGGAAGGTACAATCAAAACCAACATGGGCGATATTGTTATCGATTTTTACGATCAACAAAACCCTAATACAGTTGCCAACTTCGTAAAACTTGCCAAGTCCGAGTTTTACAATGGCGTTAAGTTTCACCGCATCATCAGTGGTTTTATGATTCAGGGTGGCGATCCGCTTACCAAAGACGAAACCATGAAGCACAGATGGGGTACTGGTGGTCCTGGCTACAAGTTCAACGACGAAATAGCCCCCGACAACAATAATGCTGCTGGCACCATATCTATGGCCAATGCCGGTCCTAATACCAACGGTAGCCAGTTTTTCATCAACCTCGCCAACAATAACTTCCTCGATACCAAGCACACAGCTTTCGGTAGGGTAGTAGCAGGTATGGATGTTGTTACTGCCATTGGTGCAGTAGCTACCTCGCACTCAGATCAGCCACTCCAGCCAGTTATCATTGAGTCTGTAGTATTTGCATAATTATTTAATGTTATATTATCCGCCACTGAGCAACTGTCATAGTTGCTCAGTGGCGTTTTAAAGTACTCTGTGTAGGTTCATTATGTAGTACTAAATTTAATATTATTGCCTCCGTAGTATATCTGGTTTTGTTGATAGGATAGTTTTTCCTAATTTTACTATCCTCTTTAAAAAACAACCTATTACTATGCGTCTAATATTAGCTACCTCTTTGCTATTGTTCTCTTGCACAGCCATTGCTCAGCGCGAAGATTTGGGCTGGATAGCACCCGAAGGAAAAATCCTCAATTATCGCACCCTCACCTGGAGCGACTTTCAGCAGCACGAGGACAAAGATTTTGCCAACAAACTAAAGGCGCAAAATTTACAGGCAGCCGCCTATGTTTGCCCCGCCATTTATTACACTGCCGATAGTGGTTATAAACAAGAAAACGGCAGACTCAAATTTAAGTTTCATGTTAAGTGTGCGTTTCAGAGCCATGCCTTTGTAAGAGAATCCACCAAACAAGAAAAGTCAAACTATGTATTAATACACGAACAAGACCACTACGATATAGCATTAAATTATGCCAATATTCTGTATGCAGAATTGTCAAGTAAAGATTATAGTGCAGATAAATATAATGATGAATTACATAAGATTTACCATGACATCAATGTCCGTTACAACGCCCTTCAAGAGCAATACGATGGCGAGGTAAACCCTCACGGTACCGACAATGTACCCATGCAAACCCTCTGGGATATGCGCATCAAAAAGTGCCTCGAAAACTCCACCGAGCAATATTATGCCAGCCCTGAGCCAGCAGTACTATCGGTAAAAGCGTGGGGGCAAACCGTAAAGCGCCTACCCTTAGAAGATAAAAGGCGGTTCATTACCCGTGCCCGCCCCCTCTATACAGAGGTCACAGACGAGCTAGCGGGCTTAAGTTTGGAGACTGCCGAGTTTACAGCCGAAAAGTCAGTAGTAGCCTTTTTTCTACAGCGTTATTTTGTGCCGCAAGAAGATAAACCTACTAAGGAGTGCTCCCGCTTGTTGGCATATATCTATATCCCCAATGGCAAGGACACGTACAAAAGGACATTTATAGATACTTTTTGCTTCAAAGACCAAGCCCCCAAAATCAGTGCGGTGTTTTTTGCCAATTCAGATAGCGACAATGTAAAAGAACTGATCATACACACCACCGCCGACCAGAAGGACAAAGAAGCCACAGGCAAGCATTACTTCACCAGGGCTTATGACAATTTACAGTCTCGTGCCCTGCCCGCTCGCCTCAAAAAAGTACCACTCAGCCCCGCTTTAGAGGTAGGGTTTGAAGGTACACTAAACGGCAAACCTCAAAAGGCCCCTGCCAAAAATCAGAAGGAAATCACAGAGGCACTCATTAAGCTGGGTTTTGCTGGGTAGCAGCATCATGTCAGCGCGGGGTGTTTTTAGGCTGTTTTACACAGTTTCCTGCCCGCTATTGTCAGGTTGTTTAGGCATGTATTTGTCGTGTTCTGTGCTAGTATCGTTGCTCTGGTTACTGTTTTCTCTATTGTCCGCTACATCGGCATCAGTTGCGTTTCCTATGTCATCGGTTTGGTCATTAGTTGGGGTATAAGGCAGGTAGTCGCCATAAGGCACCGTAAAGGTCTCTTTTACCCTCACCGACTTCAAAAAGTAAGGCACCCATATACATACGCTTATTAAACTCCTTGATACTTCTTTGTAATCTTGTTTTATATCCGGCAGCAGTATACCAGTAAGTACATTATCTACCATTACCCCTACCAGTATACCCACATATAGGCGTATTATGTGTTTGGGAAGGATATCCCTTTTGTGATACATCAGTATCAGGCAAAAAATAGCATAGCACATGATGGTGGTATTTATTACCAGTTCCATCCATAGCAGCAACTTAAACGTGGTACTGATAGTTTTGTGGTCATAGGCATGCCATATAGCCTCATTGAGGTAGCCAGTGTTTATAAGGTAATAGCCCAGTTGTATAGGGGTTACTATCATAGCCAGCACAGGTAGTATCAGCCATCCACCCATTATTCTGGGTGATGGGTGCAGGTGAGCATATCGTGCCGTAGGTGTTTTGTACACCTTATTGCCCAGATACACAGCACCAGCTATAATAGCTAGCATCACTAGTATGGCGCTATACTTTATGCCAGTATGGGTTTTCCCGGCTCCGGGCGTGTAGGTAAACGAATAGGAGAGCAGGTCATTAAGCATTCGTTTGCTGTCCTTGTCATACTGCACAATGTCATCTGGTGCTATATGGTCTTTGTTGAATTTGAAATCATGGTCCAGCGCAAAAACATCATTATCTACAGATACCCTGTATTTGAATGTGTACGAAGATCGGTCTATTGTCTCCGTCTGAAAATCTATGTTCCAATTCAGCGGTATTTTCACTCTTATAGAGTGGTGCAGCTCATAGGGGTAAGAGGTAGCTATCGGGTATTTCTTTTTGTTATCTACCGATGGCAATATGTTTTTTATCATTCGTGCATAAAAGCTCACCGGGTAGTTTTGGTTAGCCGAATCAAACTCAAAAAAGTCTGTTATAATATACTTTTCGGTGGTTTCTAGCACATTGCTGGCTTTGTCGTCAGCTATCACCAGTGTATCTGCTCTTTCTATTTTAGAGTAGAAGTTAGAGTAGTAGTTCAGAAAGTTCTTTTCCAGGTCCACATTGCTTTGGTTGGCATAGCTGGCTCTTATTTTATCCGCCATCCCGCCCGAGTAGGTAGTTATCACTGTCAGGGTTACTGGCGATGTCACATCACTTGCTTCATATTGCTCGGTGTAGTGTATGGTGCCATTATTCGTTTCTGGTATAGGCGATAGGTCTGTTTTGCCAGCACCCAGTACCAGTGCATTGCCATAATTGGGACAGTATATATCTGCCCCTGTGCTACCTTGGTAAGACATGGTAGGGTCTATCCACACCTCTTTATCATCTACATGCGCCACCACTATAGCATGGTTAAATGCTGTGGGCGATGGTATTCTTTCTATTACATGACCCTCGCTAGCGGTGCTTACCAGTGCCATCTCGGCAGGTATACCCACACTCAGCAGTGCCGAAACTAGCAGCAGCGATTTGTCCTTACAGTCGCCATAGCGCTGTTCGTATACCTTTTCTGGGTTATTAGCTCTGTGCGAGTAGGGGCCTATTTCCACACCCATATACCTTATTTCGGTCTGCACCATATCGGTCAGTGCCCTCAGTAGCCCTTGTTTGTTGTCCTTATAATTATCTGCTATTTCTTTTACTCTTTTGCCCAGCGCGCCACCTGGCTTTTCGGTAGGTTTGTTGATGTTGTGCCCCCATTGTGCCACTTCAGCCCAGTCTTTAAACTCCGATATTTGTATAAATGGGTAAGCTATATACCAGCTGGGTATGTTGTCGCTCACATCTAGCCCCTTCAGGTTTTCCAGGTTCCATTCATACACCATATCACCTCCTGCTACTTGCTGCACCGGTGCCTGAGCCTCGTTGTAATATTTAAAGTTGAGTTTTCTGCTGGCAGGTGCTATAATACAATAATGCATTTGTGCTATAGGGTCCGATCCTTGCAGCACCAGCGATGTAAAGAACTTATTATCAAAAATCGGGTTCTCGCCGGTTAGTGTATAGCTGTATTCTATTTTGTCGCCTATTCTTATGTCATTCAGTATCAGGTAGGCAGTGTAGTTGCCATTGTATATAAATCTGGATAAATCTTCTTCATTAGCCACTGTTTTAATAGCTGCTTTGTCCAGCCTGTTTGTAGGTTTTCCATCTCTCCATACAGTTACCTGATGTATAGATAGTAGCTCATAACTAGGGTTGAAGTTGATGGAAAGGTTCGCCGCACTCTGTATGCCTGCCTCAGATATTATTTCTCTTATGGTGTGCTGATAGATTTGTTTGGTAGCTACATTATATTCCTGCTCAAACAGCCTCAGAAAATAACCATCATTTATTTCTCTGCTATTAGGTGTTTGGGTGTTAGCGGGTACTGTTTTTACCCATGCTGGCGTGGCACCAAATTGCAATTCAGCTTTCGCAAAAGCGAAGTTGGACAATAGGAGTGCTAGTAGCGATAGGGTAATGACTAATCTGTGAAACATATGGGGTATAAGTTTTTGGAAAATTAAATGTACACAACGAATAATGTAGAAATAAGCCTTGTGGAATAAATTTTCTTACAGACCTGATGTTTTTTTATAAATGTGTGCCAATTGACTCTGTTATCGATGTAAATACTGAAATTTACAGCAAAGTACACAAAATGAAATTGGATAATAACGAGGCAATAGCAGTAAAATGGTTTCAGGCATTTAACGAACAAAATCTGGAAAAATTATTAGCATTGTATGATGATAACGCCGAGCACTACAGCCCAAAGCTAAAAGTAAGACTACCCGAAACCAAGGGTTATGTAAGAGGAAAAGCAGCATTGGGCTCTTGGTGGCAAGATGCTTTCGATAGATTACCTACCCTTCACTATAGTTACACCTCTCTTACCGCTAATGGCGACCGCGTATTTATGGAATACATACGTACTGTAGTAGGTGAGCCCGAAATGCAGGTGGCAGAAGTGCTGGAAATCAAAAACGGACTTATTGTAGCCTCCAGAGTATATCATGGTTAGTTGATATGCTTTTTTTGTTGTGTCATTTTCGGTGTGGCGTGTTATTATATTGTTGCTCACTCATTTACGTAGTTGTTTCAGGAGCAACTATATTGTCTGTTGGTTTATTTCGTAATGAATCCTGACTATCTTTGTTTCTACTAACAAGATACTATGATTGTGTATGGTGCCAGCGGTCATGGCAAAGTGATTATCGAGATACTGGAAAGTATAGACACCCCGCATATAGAAGTGTGGGATGACGCCGATAAACCCCCAATGTGGGAGTATCCGGTACTGAAACCTTTTTCATCAGATAACTGGGCTCAGAATCAGTTTGTGATAAGTATAGGAGTCAATGCCACCCGTAAGCGAGTATCCGAAAAACTGGCTGCAGTAGCTACTTTTGGTACTGCTATTCATGCCACGGCTCGCCTGTCAAAGAGGGCAACCATAGGTGAAGGAACTGTAGTGATGGGTGGAGTAACCATAAATGCAGATACACAAATAGGCAAACACTGCATCATTAATACCAGTGCCTCTATAGACCACGACTGTGTGATAGGTGATTATGCACATGTGTCGCCCAATGCTACACTGAGTGGCGATGTACATATAGGAGAAGGTACACACTTTGGCGCTGGTGCCAGTGCCATTCAGGGTATACGTATAGGCAAGTGGTGTACCATAGGTGCTGGTACTGTGGTCATAAGAGATATACCAGACTATGCTACCGCAGTAGGAAACCCAGCTAGGATTATAAAATATAAAGAACCCCAACTATAATGAAAACAAAAATTTGGATGTCTTCGCCACATATGGGCGGTACAGAACAGCAATTTGTAAAAGAAGCGTTTGATACCAACTGGATAGCTCCACTGGGGCCAAACGTTAATGGCTTTGAGCAAGATTTAGAGTTGTTTTTGGGCGAGGGTAGCCATGTGGCTGCGCTTAGCTCTGGTACTGCTGGCATACATTTGGGGCTTGTTTTGCTTGGTGTACAGCCCGGCGATGAGGTGTTGTGTCAGAGTATGACTTTTTCTGCTACCGCCAATCCTATCAAGTATCTGAATGCTACTCCCATATTTGTAGACAGTGAGGCAGATACCTGGAACATGTCGCCAGAACTACTGGAAACAGCTATCAAAGACAGGATAGCCAAAGGTAAAAAGCCCAAGGTCATAATGCCTGTGCATCTATATGGTATGCCTGCCAAAATGCAGGAGATAAACATTATAGCCAAAAGGTATGAGATTCCTGTTCTGGAAGATGCAGCTGAGGCATTGGGTTCGTCTATCAATGGTAAACGTTGTGGAACATTTGCTGATATATCCATTTTGTCTTTCAACGGCAACAAAATCATTACTACATCTGGTGGTGGAGCACTAGTAAGCGCTACAGCTAGTGTGGTGCAAGATGCTCGTTTTTTGGCTACACAAGCCAGAGATGAGGCACCTCATTATCAGCACTCCAGGGTAGGGTATAACTACAGAATGAGTAATTTGTGTGCAGGTGTGGGTAGGGGGCAAATGCAAGTATTGGCAGACAGAATAGCTAGCCGCAGAGCCGTATACAACCAATACATAGAAGTATTGGGTAGCAAAAAAGGGGTTAGTTTTTGTACTGAGCCTGAGGGCTATTTTAGCAATAGGTGGTTATCTACTATACTTATAGATAGTGAAGTAGCTGGTGCAAGCAGAGAAGACCTTAGACTGGCACTGGAAAAAGAAAATATAGAGTCAAGACCGTTGTGGAAACCAATGCATATGCAGCCCGTGTTTGAGGGTTGTGCTTTTTATGGCGATGGAACATCAGATAGGTTGTTTAAAGATGGTTTGTGTTTGCCTTCTGGGTCTAATTTGAGTGCAGATGATATGAAGCGGGTGATAGATGTGGTCAATTCTGTTTTAAAGTAAGTTTTCATAAGTTTCATTCAATCAGTGTTAATTAATAACAAGTTTCATGAGTTTGTCTTCCAAGGATCAGTCTACCAATGCACCGTTGAGGTTACATTACATAGATGGCATGAGAGCTATAGGCTGCCTGATGGCCGTTTTTCATCATGCGTTTATGTCGCACATAGCCAGATATATCATTAGCAAGGGTTATCCAGTGCTGGGTGATATCATATGGGGTACTACTGGTTCGTGTGTTATTTTGTTTTTTGTTGTGAGCGGAGTAGTACTGCTAAGGCCATTTTTGCGTGATAATAAAAAGTTCGACCCGGTTATTTTCTTTAAAAAGAGAGCAATTCGCATATTCCCCACTTATTTAGTTGCCTTATTATTCGGAGCGGCGGTAATATGGTACATAAACGAGTATCCTACCTGGTACAATATAAAAGGAATTCACGTTTCTTTTACTTTAATGAGCACCTTAAAACAAGCTTTTTTATTCAGTATTGATGGTGTTTATTACAATCTGGCATGGTGGAGTGTGCAGATAGAGGTTTTATTTTACTTCTTTATACCTATTCTCATAGCTACATTCCCTAGAAGAGAACAACTTAGCTACAGAAAGATATTGATTATTGTTTTTTCTGTAATGGCTATAAGTTTGTCTTTACAATTGTTGCTTGATGTGTACATGCCTAGTTTATATTCTTACCATAACATAGTGCAAAATGTGGGTAGGATAGTTGACTACCCAGTGTGTTTTCTGATGGGTACATTATTGGCAGTTTACGACTTTAGTAAGAAAAATGCCTACCAGTTTATAGCAATGGGTATAGTGCTTGTGTTGCTGCAAGTGATTTATAAGCCTGCTATGCATACTGGTTACGGATTGATATATACTGGTTTGATCATCATTACGTTCTATAATGTGTCTATTCAGAAGGTGCTTAGTATGCCATTTTTGGTGTGGGTAGGTGAGCGTACGTACTCTATTTATTTGGTCCATTTCTCAGTATTCTATTTAATAAATAATCTTACAGCTCATGTAACTACCGAAAGAGACTACCTGTATGCATTGATCACCAGAGGTCTTGGTATACCTATAGCGTTTTTTCTTTCCATGTTGTTATTCCATTTTGTAGAAAGGAAGTTTGCAAAGGGGCTTATAACAGATGAAATGTTTTGGCCGTGGCAAACTGAAAAAATGAAACATTAATCATCAGTATTCATGTATTGAAAACCATAATTTTTATTCGTAGTACATTATGCAACAACAATGGCAGGTAGCGGTAGACGCGGCTTATAGTAACCGAGAATTGCTAAAAGATAGCAGCTACATAGACATAATAAGGGCTGTAATTGAAGAAGTAGATAAAGGCAGATTGAGAGTAGCAGCCCCAATTGCCGATGGTGGCTGGCAGGTAAATGAATGGGTGAAAAAGGCTATTTTGCTTTATTTTGGTATTCAGCAAATGAAGACCTGGGAGTTGCCGCCATTTGAGTTTTATGACAAAATGGACCTTAAAAAGGATTATGCTAGTTTGGGAGTAAGGGCTGTTCCTCATGCTGTCGCTAGGTATGGTGCTTATATAGCTCGCAATGTAATACTAATGCCATCTTACGTGAATATAGGTGCGTATGTGGGTGAGGGTACTATGGTAGATACATGGGCTACTGTGGGCTCTTGTGCGCAGATAGGTGCTGGTGTGCATCTCAGCGGCGGAGTGGGTATAGGTGGAGTGCTAGAGCCATTACAGGCATCGCCAGTGATAGTAGAAGATGGTTGTTTTTTGGGGTCGCGCTGTATAGTGGTAGAGGGGGTGGTTGTAGAAAAAGAAGCTGTACTGGGTGCGAATGTAGTACTGACACAATCTACCAAGATTATAGATGTAAGTGGTGTAGAACCTATTGAATACAAAGGGCGCATACCCGCTCGTAGTGTAGTAAT
>CAZRPA010000057.1:0-22392 GCA_964601855.1 uncultured Flavipsychrobacter sp.
AGTGTGCTGCTGGTGGTGCTGTATCTGCTCACTGTGAAAATGGTAAGGAATGACTTGCATGAGTATAAAGACAGACTGAGCTTCATTACTGTGGGGCTTTGTGTGGTGGCAGTACTGCTGCTGAGCCAGGAAGGGATGAATGTATATATGGTAGTGGGCAATCAGGTGTTGCCGGCAGAGGTGCTCAGGGGGCAATATGGTAAGGGAGGCCTAACGGTGCTGTGGGGGTTGAGCTCGTTTGTGATGATGATACTGGGTATGAAACACCGCAACAAAGTATTGCGCATCACTTCATTGGGTTTGTTTTCTATCGTGCTCATCAAGTTGTTTGTGTACGATATATCGGGCATATCAGAGGGTGGTAAGATATTGGCGTTTATACTATTGGGTGTGTTGCTGCTGACGGTATCGTTTATGTACCAGAAATTGAAAAGGATTATTTTTGACGACGTAAATGTGCAAGATGATAAGCCCTAAAAGTGTGGCATTGGTAGTTTTGTGTGGGTGGTTGTGTGTGTTGCAAGTAGCAGCACAGCCATTCAGGTGGCGGGCTAGTGTAGCACCAGTAAGCGAGACGGGGTTTTATGCACTGCCAGTTAGTGCAGAAGTAGCAGCCAATGCGGGGTTGGGGTTGTATGATGTGCGGATTACAGATAGTACAACCGGTAAGCAGGTGCCCTATATAGTGCGCAGGGCAGGTGCCAAAGCGGTAGCTCCTGAGTTTACAGAGTTTCCTATAATAGCCAACAACACTGATAGTCAATACACGGTAATAGATGTACAAAACCCCACAGCAACAGGGGTGAGCGATATATGGGTGGTGATGCGCAACACGGCTGTAGAGCGTTTTGCAGCAGTGAGCGGTAGCGATGACGGCAAGAACTGGTATATCATAGATGATTATGTGTTGTTTCAGCGGTCATACACAGTTACGGCAGGTAGCTATTCGCAGAGCATACATTTTCCGCAAGCCACGTATAGGTATTACAGGTTGAGGATAAACAACCAAAAAACTGATAGGCTTAATGTGGTGAAGGTGGGGCGATATAGTACTATAACATCTACTCCCCAGCTCGAATACGAACCTAATCCTGCAACACAACTTGTGCAAAAAGACAGTAGTAACGGACGGTCGTACATTAGTGTAAACAATAGCGAGCCCTATGTGGTGAATAGGCTAGAACTGGTAGTGAATGGACCTAGGTTTTTTAAACGTAGCGTAAACGTGTACGTGAGTAGTAAGGTGCAGGATACAGAACGGTATTTGTATCAGGTGGCGAGTTATGAGTTATTGCAGCCTACTGCCATGCTGAATATACCCGAATGTAAAGCGGGATACCTGCTATTGGAAATAACTAATAATGACGACCCGCCCCTAGTAGTAACCAAAGTATCGACGTATGCTATTGCCCAACAACTGGTTGCATGGCTAGATAAGGGTAAAGCCTATAGGGTGTATGTAGGTAATGATACCCTGACGCCACCCTTGTATGACCTGTCACAGTTCAGAGACAGTATACCAGCTTTGCTGCCTATAGCGGCTATCAATCAACTTGCAAAGATTGAGTCAACTACATCGCCTGTTGCTGCCAAAACTGGTAACCAATGGATATGGATTACTATTGTAGTGCTAGCAGTTTTAATGTCTGTACTGACCTTTAGGCTGATGAAGGAGGTGAAGGGAAAGTAGGGTAATGTTTGTAAAAACGGACATTATGCATGATTTTTGTTCATTTTAATGAACATTATGAGCCAATTTTCTTTGTTAATTACACCAACAATTCTACTAACTCATTTACTTGGTTTTGGGTGACGATGGTGGGGGTGTGTAGGTTGAGGTTGCTGATGGCTTCTAGTACTGTATTTGCTATTGCTTTTGGGTCGTTGGGGTTGAAGGTAAGACTGGGGGTGACTACATCATATACAAATGGTAGGTCTGATGCTACTATTTTCATGCCACTATCGGCAGCCTCTATTAGTGGCAGCCCAAAACTCTCCATGATAGACGGGAATATGAGATAGGCGCAGTTGAAGTACAATTCCCGAGGGTCTACATAGGTGTGATTTACTATTTTGGTGCCACGCTCATTGAGCAGTCGCACGCGCTCTAGCATTGCCGGTGCGGTATGATCTATGGTTACATGCAGGGTGGGAGTGTGGCCATTCTGCAGCAGGTATTCCCAGGCATTCAGTAGATTGGGGTAGTTTTTTTGTGGCGATGGATTGCTGATGAACACAAATTCATCCATAGCTCGTTGTGCAAATGGTTTTCCGCCACCTATGTATTTTTTGTTGTCGTAAAAAGGAATGGTTAGGCAATGCTTATTGTCCTTCAGCCCCACTTCCACCAGCTCCTTTACCATGTGTGGGGTTTGTACTATGTAGTAGTCGGTATTGTTATTGTAACGTTTTATAAATAGATACTTGATATACTGCGTCCAAAACATTTTTTTGAACTTGTACTTGGGTGCCTCCAGTAGTTTCTGATTGTGCATATAGGTATACACAGGTACTTTCATTTTGATAGGGGGTGGGGTATTGGCAAAACAAAATACTTTGGTGTAATCGTTTCGGTGTTGTTTGTAAAATTTTACCCGTTCACTTACCTTGTTAGGTATCACAGTATAGTTGGCAGTGAGCTGCGCTGGTATTTCAAAACGAGGGTCGAGCAGGAAGAAAAATTTGTCTTTATGTGCTCCAGCCAGTATGGTTTCTATAAGGTACTGCAATAGTACAGCGCCACCGCCTTTATTGATATACAGAGCATCTATAAGTGTCATTGGGTAGTGTATCTATATGGTTAGTTGTTGAAAGCTGTTTCTATCTTTAGGTTTATACACATGGTGTATTCCAGGGCATATCGGGTTTTGGGTTTTGTTTGTACACATTATTTATTATCTGCACAAAGTAGCTGGCCCCAGCCTCAGCACTAATACTTTTATTTGCCCAATGTTGAATTTGTGAGGGAGAAGCAAAACCTTCATTGAGTAACATTTGCATGATAGCATTGATACAGTTGTGTGGTTCTGCCCAGTTAAATACTAGTCCGTTCTGCCCAGGTTGTATCACCCTGCTCACGCCACATATGTCGCTACATAGGGCTTTAAGACCATTCAGCATACCTTCACTCACCACCACTCCCCATCCATCTTTTTGTGCACTGGGCAGTACCACCCAGTCGTAGGCAGCATATACCTTCAGTAGATCTTCATATTTCAGAAAAGGGAAAAACTGTATGTTCTCAGTTCTACCTTTTAGTTTCACCAGGTGTTTTAGTTTTTCAGCATCTTCACCCTCGCCATATACATGTAGTGTATAATTGCGCATGTCGCATTGGGTCAGCTCTTCCACAAAATTGTATATTCCCTTTGCAGCTTCCAGCCTGCCACCGTACATTATGCGCACATTATCGGTATGGTTTTCACTTCTCGTTTGGGTAGGTACAGTTATAAAGTAAGCCCATGGATAGAGTCTTTCAGTGTTGTAGCCAAGGTTGGTATATTGTAGTATGCCTTGTGCGCCTATAGCCAGTACAAAGTTTATGTGTTTGAAATAGCGCAGTTTGTAATACTTATATTTTAAGGTTCTCAGTAGTCCTTTTGTGCCAGCATTGTTGTAGGGTTCTGTCATGATACCCATTTTGCATTTTAGTTTCATGCATTCATCCATTGCCGTGGCCAGCATTTTCCCAACTCTTATACCACCCATTATATGAATGGCATCTTTGAAGGTCTGTACAGTTTCAGTTACCTCTTTTGCTGTTGGCGATACCATTACCGTTACATGCTTAAACTCTGGTATTCCCCATCCCATATTTTTGCGGTAGGAAGAAATATCATTTTCTACTATCAGCACTACCTTTTCTACACCGGGCTGTTGAGCCAAAGCCTCCAGAAAAGAATGTTGGTGAATGCTAATGATACCTTGCCAGAAAATGAGTGTCATTTTATTCTTATGTTTTGTAGTGGGGTTTGCTTTTAATGGGATGGTTATTCACCCATATATTCATATATCCTACATGAGTAGCTTTCACTTATTCGGTAGGGAAGTTTTTTTATTATTTTGTTGAACATGTTAGTCGAAGAATTTTCCATGTTCAGCGTGGCTATTAGTTTGTAATTGTTTTTATGTAGCTCAGTGTAGTAGTAATCGGCAGCCCAGTTTTTAGAGCTTACTATAAAGTATCTGAATTTGTTTTTGTAGGTATACTCTAGTTTTTTGTCCATCAAGCCATTTTCTTCCAGTGCTAAGAAGGTGCAGTTTTTGTTTCGAGCTATGTAGTAATACTGGAAGTCGGCAGCTATGGCATTGTTGGGTTTTATGTATTTAGTTATTGCTGCCTCATTGGTATAAGGATTGCGAAGCGATGCACTGGATGCTACATAAATTGCTTTGACTAGGAATATGCTACCAAAAAAGAAGATGAGAGAGAAGGTTGCATACTTGAGCGCTTTGCCATTGTGCAGGTGCATGGTGAGACCTGCTATCATTATGGCCAGAAAAGTATCGGCTAGGGCAAAGTAACGTCCGGTAAGCCCACCTGTTACAATGAATATAAATGATATGATGATGGGGATGGTAAACAACAGCAGGTCGCGGTTGTCTTTCAGCGATTTGTTTCTGAGAGATACCAAAAGGGCAATGAGTGCATAGATAAACACAAACAGGTAATAACTGGGCCTGAAAGCCGACTCTACACCAGTGTGCGACTGTATAATGGGAGAGTTTGTATTGTAGTCGATATACCCTTTCAGGCTACCAAATGCAGTAAATATCCATATAGAGTATATGCCTATAAATCCTACTGCTATGCAGCTGTACTTAATAAGGGTATGCATTATTGTTTTGCTCTTATCTCCCACTATCTCATATACGAATGCTACTACATAAAACGAGAAGGCAAATATGATGCGGGGGGTGGTGAGTGCAGCGCATGCCAGCAATATGCCTATAGCCAGTCCATACAATATGGTTTTGGGGTGGCTACTACTATCTGTTTTTATATAAACAAGGTACGAAAGGAGGAAAAAAAACAAGGTCATAAAGTCCATTCTGCCTGAATGTAAAAACTGGTTGAAATTGGGCTCAAAAGCAACAATAGCAATGGCCACAAACGTGGCAGCAATGCTAAACTTGAAATGGCGGCAGATATTATATATCAAACCAAGATTGATGATGCCAAAAACCAAACTGCTGAGGCGGATACTAAATATGCTGAAGCCTAATATTTTGACAACAAAAGCCTGCAGCATAAAAAATAGTGGACCATACACCAACTTTTCGTCGGGTATAACCAGTATGCGACAGGTTTCGTAATAGGTGCCATTTTTGATGTAGGAGTCGGTAACACTAGCCAGTGAAACCTCGTCAAACCAAGGTATGGGAGAGTAAATGAGTGTTATGAAATGGTAAAGAATATACACTGACGAGGCGATAGCAAGAAACAGTTTTGTGTTTTTGTTCATATTTTTTCGGTTGTCAGTGTAGCTGGCTACGGGTATTTCGGGCTAAAGATAAAATATTTTCTTAGTGCCATAAAGTATAAACGGGTTTCGTGTCTATAAATTAATGAATCTAGGCTATTGTGTATAGATGTAAAAGGCGGCAATCAGATAATTTACATATTCTGTAGGTTTATATGTATGTGTTTGTTAGATATGTATATTCGAAGCCTATTTGTAACTTTGTCTGCAATACACGGTAAAGAACTTACTTTTACGAACGGAAAAACATTAACATGCCGGGCATCAAAGCAAATAAGCACTGAATGGTAAATAAAATATCAATAGTCGTACCCATTTACAATTCCGCAAACTTTATGTCTGCTTTGCTTGAGGCAATAGACGAACAGCGAAAAACATCGAACTGGGAGCTGGAGTTGGTACTGGTAGATGATGGAAGCCGCGATAACAGCTATGCCAAAATAGAAGAACTGGCAGGCATATACCCTTATATAAAGGGTGTGAAGCTATCTAAGAACTTCGGTCATCAGATAGCGGTAAAGACGGGGTTATCGCACTGTACCGGCGACTACATTGCAATAATAGACGATGACCTACAAGACCCTCCTTCATTGCTCCCTAATTTTTTCAGTTATCTGGATCAGGGATATGATGTGGCATATGGTGTGCGTAAGAAAAGGAAAGAATCATTTATAAAACGGCTGAGTTACGATACCTTCTACCGGATACTGAAGCGAATGAGTGATACACACATACCGCTGGATAGCGGCGACTTTTGTGTAATGACCAAACGTGTGGTAGATAACATGTTGAAGTTTAATGAGAAAAATCCTTTTCTCAGGGGCATCAGGGCATGGGTGGGTTTCAAGCAGATAGGGGTAGTATATGAGCGCAGTGCCAGAATAGATGGAGAGTCGGGGTACACACTGAAGAAGCTGCTGAAGATAGCAATGGATGGTATTTTCTCATTTTCTACAATGCCTATTCGTGTTATTACAATTTTGGGTTATTTTGGGCTCATATTTGCGTTCGGGTACACGGTGTATATCGTGTCGGGCAAGTTGATGAATGGTGTGCCAGTAAGGGGCTTCACCACTTTGGCTATCCTTATATCTTTCTTCAGCTCGCTCATACTCATATGTTTGGGTATAATAGGCGAGTATGTAGTGCGCATATATGATGAGGTAAGAGATAGGCCCTACGTGATCATTGAAAAAACACTAAATGTATGATTTTTAAGAATATAGCAGTAGTTGGTTCCAATGGGTTCATTGGTAGTCATTTGGCTAAAAAACTATTGCAAATAGAGGGAGTACAGATTACTCTCTTTGGTAAAAATGAGGTTAGTGTTTTAGGAAGTGAAGTCAATTACAACAAAATAGATCTCACTAACAAAGCTCAGCTTCGACATTTTTTCACTGGCATAGATATGGTGTATTATCTGGCCACAGAGAGTATACCTTTTTCTACCTGGGATAATCCGGTGGCTGAGGTAGAAAAAAACCTGATTCCTTTTCTGGGTTTTATGGAGGTTATGGCGGAGTGTCAGGTGAAAAAAGTAGTCTTTACTTCTAGTGCAGGCACCATATATGGTACTACCGACCAAAAAGCTACTGAGGATTCGTTTAAGAATCCGTTTTCGCCACATGGTATAGTGAAGCTGACCATGGAATACTTCCTCAATTACTTTAAGGTAAAGTACAATTTGGATTTTGATGTGTATCGAATAGCTAATTGTTACGGACCTGGGCAGCAAACCAAAAAAGGTTTGGGTATTATCAATACATTTCTGGAAAAAATAATAGAAGAGCGTAGGATAAATATATTTGGAGATGGTAAGGCCATACGCAATTATATATATGCCGAAGATCTTGCTGAGTTAATGACCCACTCGTTGTATGCACCACAAGGTAAATGCGAGATATATAATGCAGCATCGCACGAGCATTTGTCTATAAATGACATAGTAGCGGTAATGAAGCGTATAATTGATGAAGAATTTGAGGTGGTATACACCGAAAAAAGGCAAAGTGACAACCCAGCCATATATCTGGATAATAAAAAGATAGTAACAGACTGTCCTCAGCTACAGTTTACCGGTATAGAAGAAGGGATACTCAAGACATATAAGCACATAAAAGCATTGCAGCCCGTGGTGTAATACTAAGATTACATGTTGCAGCTCATGAATTCTTTTTGGCAGTACACATAATAATAAAGCCCCGAAATTTCGGGGCTTTATTATTATGTGTATCAATTCTTATACTGTTGTACTGTATGGTGACTATTAATAGTCCATACCCATACCGCCTGGCATACCACCTGGTGCAGCAGAAGAAGATTTTGGTTCTGGTTTGTCAGCTATTACACACTCTGTAGTCAGCAACATGCTAGCTATAGAAGCTGCATTTTCCAGAGCTACACGGCTCACTTTGGTTGGGTCTATTACACCAGCAGCCAGCATGTTTTCGTATACTTCTGTGCGTGCATTGAAGCCATAGTCGCCTTTACCCTGACGTACATTCTGTACTATGATAGAACCTTCCAGACCAGCATTAGCTACTATACGACGTAGAGGCTCTTCTAGTGCACGACGCACGATAGCAACACCTGTTTTTTCGTCTATGTTCACCGTATCTACGTTGTCCAGAGACTCTATAGCGCGTATGTAAGCCACACCACCACCTGGTACTATGCCTTCTTCTACGGCAGCACGTGTAGCGTGCAGTGCATCGTCTACGCGGTCTTTTTTCTCTTTCATTTCCACCTCTGTAGCAGCACCTATGTACAACACAGCTACACCACCACTCAACTTAGCCAAACGCTCTTGTAGTTTTTCGCGGTCATAATCGCTTGTAGTAGATTCTATTTGCGATTTTATCTGGTTTACGCGTGCTTCAATGTTTTCTTTCACACCTTTGCCACCTACTACTATAGTATTGTCTTTGTCTATAGTGATGCTTTCTGCCTGACCCAGAGAAGCTATAGTAGCGTTTTCAAGTTTATAACCCTGATCTTCGCTTATTACTATACCACCTGTAAGTACTGCTATATCCTGCAGCATTTCCTTACGACGGTCGCCAAAACCTGGAGCTTTTACTGCTGCTATTTTCAATGAGCCACGCAGTTTGTTAACCACCAGTGTAGCTAGCGCTTCACCATCTACATCTTCAGCTATAATCAATAACGGACGACCGCTTTGTACTACGCTTTCTAGTATTGGCAATACATCTTTTAGTGTGCTTACTTTCTTTTCATATATCAGTATGAAAGGATTCTGCAACTCAACCTGCATTTTTTCAGTGTTGGTTACAAAGTATGGACTCAGGTAGCCGCGGTCGAACTGCATACCTTCTACTACTTCCACAGTAGTTTCAGTACCCTTAGCTTCTTCCACAGTTATTACACCTTCGTTGCCTACTTTAGCCATAGCCTGAGCTATAAGACCACCTATTGCGCTATCGTTGTTGGCAGAGATAGAGGCTACTTGCTCTATTTTTTTGTTGTCGTTACCTACTTTTTCAGACTGAGACTGTAGGTTTTTCACCACTGCAGCTACTGCTTTGTCTATACCGCGCTTCAGGTCCATTGGGTTGGCACCTGCAGCTACGTTTTTCAGACCTTCGCCTATTATAGACTGAGCCAGTACGGTAGCAGTAGTAGTACCATCGCCAGCTATATCAGCTGTTTTAGATGCCACTTCTTTCACCATTTGTGCGCCCAGGTTTTCTATTGCGTCTTCCAGTTCTATTTCTTTTGCTACAGTTACGCCATCTTTAGTGATAGACGGAGCACCGAATTTTTTCTCTATAACTACATTACGACCTTTAGGTCCTAGAGTTACTTTTACTGCATCAGCTAGGATGTCTACACCGCGTTTCATTCTGTTGCGGGCATCAATGTCGAAGAAAAGTTGTTTTGCCATTTTATGTTATTTTTTATTGTTTTTTAGATGAGTATTCTGCAAAAGCAGTGTTGCATTTACAAAGTGACAAGCTGAGATCTACTAAAATTAGATTACAGCCAGTATGTCACTTTCGCGCATTATCAGGTAGTCTACTCCTTCAAAGCTCACTTCTGTACCGGCATATTTGCCATATAGTATACTGTCACCCGATTTTACAGTCATTGGTTCGTCTTTTTTGCCCGGACCAGCAGCTATTACAGTGCCGCGTTGTGGTTTTTCTTTTGCTGTGTCTGGTATGATGATTCCGCCAGCTGTTTTTTCTTCAGCAGGAGCTGGTTTCACTATTACCCTGTCGTGCAGTGGGGTGATGTTTACATTGTTTGACATAATCAGTAGATTTTTAAAAGTTTTTAAAACGTTTGGTTTTACTGAGTTGTATCACATTTTATGCCACAGCTTTTTTAGAGTCGTTTTGGGTATATTTTGTCAGTTATTGTTTGGTTTTTATAGTAGGTAGTGTATATTTTGGCAGACAGTGTGCTTTTAACTATCCTTTTACAGTGCAATATGACAGAACCGGATGCAAATAATTTTGGTATATAACTATCGGTAGGTTTAATCAGAGTGTGGATTTTATTGAAATTTCAAGCAAAAGCCGTTGGGGAATCGGATAATAAAAATCGTCATTTACGAATTGTTAACGGCTTTATATGTTTTTGTGCGTATGTTTGCACCGTGTTTCAATTTACCTTTGCCATAAAAAGTGGGGTTGTATATACATTAGGTATTATTTGGTTAATGTCATGCTATTTTGTTACTTTTAAAATAATAAAGCAGACATTTGCATGATATTTCAAATGGCAGATTGGCACGACGATTAAATAAAAATAATAGGGGGGAATCCTTCAACAAACTATGTCAAACATTTTAGTAATAGAGGATGACGATATAATGCTTAAGGCAATCAGGAACATCCTTAGAAAAGATGGGCATGAGGTAATTACAGCCAAAGACGGTAAAGAGGCATTTGAAAAGCTAGATAATGAGCAGTACGATATAGTGATGACAGACTTGATGATGCCTTATGCCAATGGACTAGAAGTGGTAAGCCGTATACGTAGCAATAGTGAAAAGAGAAATGTAGGTATCATCGTATGTTCATCTGTAGGTAATGAAGAGACAATAACGGAGGCATTCAGACTAGGTGCCGATGACTACTTGAAGAAACCTATTATGGCAGGTGAATTAATGATTCGCATTCGCAAGTTGCTGGCAAACAGAAGTGGCAATGTGAAGTTAGTAACTAAGAAAAAATAAGGAGTAACTCATGTGGAACGATCTGGTAGAATTACTTTTTCAGGCATATGAGCAATTCAGCCTGCTACCATTATTTATAGAAATAGCACTTGCCTTTATAGTAATAGCCATTGCCGCTACTATAATTGCGTATGGTACTATCATGTACAAGCGATACAAAAGCTATGTACACGAAAAACGAGTAGCATTCATCAATCCTGTAATTGAAGACCTCATTACGGAGCAGGTTTTGCTCAATGATAGTTTGGGTAAAGACATACCTACCGAAGAAATAGAGTTTAACCCAGAAGCTCTGGCAAACAAAGCTTACAAAAAACCATTTGTAAGACAAATATTGATTGATACGCTCATTCAGTACCGCAAAAACTTCAGAGGAGAGGTGGGTGATTTGCTACGCAAGTTGTACCTAGATATGGGGCTGGATAAAGACTCATTTGCAAAAATGAAGTCTGTGAGGTGGGAGAAAAAAATAAAGGCGGTGGTAGAGTTAACCCAAATGGATATAACTATATCTGACGTTACCATATTACCACTTACCAACAGTACCAATGCATCTTTGCGTGCAGCAGCCCGTAATGCTTACATTCAGCTGAGTAAAAATGAACCATTTAAGTTTTTTGATATTGCTACTGAGCCGCTACTTCCGTGGGATCAGTTAGAGATGTTTAAAATCATTACTACCACCAAGGATATAGCCATCCCCAATTTCTCGCGCTGGGTAAGTTACTCATCCAATAAAAGTGTGGTTTCTTTTTGTTTGAAGCTTATAGCCCACTACGACCAACAGAGTGCGGTACCAGCCGTAATGGAGCTGTTGAATAACAAAGATCACTACTTTAGGGCTGATGCTATTAGCTGCTTGGGTAAGCTATCTGCAGAAGCATCTGAGGAAAAAATGGTGAAAATCTATAACCATCAGCCGCTTAACTGTCAACTAGAGATACTAAAAGCGATGGGCAACATAGCATCTGGTAAATATCTTGAGTTTTTGAAATCGGAGTTTTTGTTTTCTTCCAACTTTGATATTCGTATGAATGCAGCTAGGGCAATCATCAAACACAATACCCAAAACTCTCGTTTGCTAGTAGAGGAGCTGATGGAGATGACTTATGAAGAAAACCAATTGATTATTAAACACTGCCTTAATCCGCTTATCAAGTACTAATGGGTGTTACGTTTGTAGAAATAGCTTCAGGATTTTTTGAAACATCCGTATTTATATACGGTATTTCGCTGTTGCTTATATATGCGTTGCTTGCCATCATGTCTTTTCTCAACATTGCGTTGTTTCTGCGCAAGGAAAGCTATACCGATTATAAAGTTATTGTAGGTTCTCCTTTGGCTCCTGGTATCTCTGTTATTGCACCGGCGTTCAATGAAGGTCTTACCATTATTAGTAATGTTCGTTCGCTATTGACGTTCGACTACCCCAATTATGAGGTGATTATCATCAATGATGGTAGTACTGATGATACACTAGAAAAAGTAATCAATGAGTTTTCGTTGGTAAAGGTTGACTTTGCCTACGACATTAAGCTATCTGCCAAACCTGTGAGAGGGGTGTATAAGTCGAGGGACGAAGCATACGCCAAGCTGATAGTGGTAGACAAAGAAAATGGTAAGGCGAAAGCTGATGCTACTAATGTAGGTATCAATGTATCCAACTTCCCCTACTTTTTGTGTACGGACGTGGATTGCATATTGCACGAGCAGACGCTGGGTATGCTCATAAGACCCATGCTGGAAGAAGAAAACCTGCGAGTGATAGCTACCGGTGCTACGCTGCGTATGGCCAATTCTTGCGAGGTGGATGAAGGGGTACTTATAAGTATCAAAGCGCCACGTCCATTGCTGGCACGGTTTCAGGAGCTGGAGTACATCCGCTCGTTTGTAATGGGTAAGATGGGGTGGAGCTACATCAATGCCGTACCCAATGTGTCGGGTGGGTTGGGTATGTTCGACAAAGAGATAGCTGTAAAAGCAGGTGGCTACGACCCGGCATCATTTGGTGAGGATATGGAGCTGCGTATGCGCATGTCTAGGTATGTGTATGACAATAAGATTAAAGCATCAGTTCGCTATATACCTAATACCCTCTGCTGGACAGAGGGCCCTACCTCTGTAAAGATCTTTATGCGTCAGCGTACCCGCTGGGCACGTGGACTATTGCAGCTAATGCTGGCGCACAAAAAAATGTTATTCAATCCTGCTTATGGTAGGGTGGGTATGATTGTGTTTCCGTACAACTTCTTTTTCGAGTTGCTGGCACCAGTAGTAGAGTTTTTGGGTATTATTTATTACATGTTCCTTATCTACTTTGGCTTGGTGAACTGGCCTTATGCCATCATTCTGCTGATATTCGTTTACACTTATTCGGTAATGATATCATCGCTGTCAGTACTGTGGGACCAGCTCACCTTTCAGTATTACAAGACTTGGAAAGATGTGGTGCGCGTAGTGTTAATGGTGTTTATAGAGATGTTGATATATCACCCACTTATTGTGGTTTTCTCTTTGAGGGGCTATTGGTTTCAGCTCACCAATCGTAAGCACAGCTGGGGTAACATGCAACGGGCTGGCTTTAAGAAGAAATCGGACGATAAACCTAAGAAACCGCAGCCTGCTGTGTCTGCTTCATAACACTACTTAATTAATACTTGGTAATCGGGAACAGGGATGAGGTTTTTATATAATTTTTTTGCAGGCGGTACTTTCTGGGATACAATTGGTACATTTTACCAGTCGGCAGTATTTATTTATGGTACATCGTTGCTTATGGCCTATGCGCTATTGGCTATAATGTCACTTATATCTATACAGAGCTACATGCGCAGAAATGCCTCCATTGATTTTAATATCATTGTTGAGTCTCCGCTTGCGCCAGGTATATCTGTTATTGCACCTGCATTCAATGAGGGTGTAACCATTATCTCCAATGTTCGTTCGCTGCTCACTTTTAACTATCCTAAGTTTGAGGTAATCATTGTGAACGATGGTAGCACAGATGATACGCTTGAAAAACTGATAGATGAATTTGAGCTGGTGCATGTAGAATATGCATTTCGCGAAAGGCTAAACTGTCAACCCATAAGGCGTATATTCAAATCTACCAATCGTGCTTATGATAAGCTGGTAGTGGTAGATAAGGTAAACGGGAAGAGCAAGGCAGACGCATCTAATGCGGGCATCAATATTTCGGTTTATGAGTACTATGTGAGTACAGACGTGGACTGTATATTAGATAAAGATACATTAATACGCCTCGTAAAACCCTTTATGGATGAAGAAACCACCAAGGTAAAAGAGGTGGGGTCGCCCTGCGAGGAATGCGGTTATGTGCATATACAAGAAGATTACCGAAGAGTAATAGCCTCAGGAGCCACACTGCGCATGGTAAACTCTTGCGATGTGGATGAGGGATTGATGATACGTGTGCGCCCACCACGCAAACTTATACCCCGTTTTCAGGAGATGGAGTATATACGTGCCTATATGCTGGGCAAGATGGGCTGGGACCTCATCAACTCCGTGCCCAACGTATCGGGAGGTTTGGGAATGTTCGATAAGGAGATAGCCGTAAAAGCTGGTGGGTATGACTCTAAATCTTTCGGTGAGGACATGGACATGATCACACGTATGTGTGCCTACATGAAAGATAATAAAAAGAAATACTCTGTAAAGTACGTACCCGTAACCCTCTGCTGGACCGAGGGCCCTACCAGTCTTAAGGTGTTTGGTCGTCAGCGTTCGCGTTGGGGACGCGGTCTGGCACAGATCATGAGTATACACCGCAAGATAATAGGCAATCCTCGTTATGGTAGGTTGGGGCTTATTGTATTCCCTTACAACTTTTTGTATGAGTTGCTGGCACCTATAGTAGAGTTTACAGGTATCTTGTTTTATATATACCTCATCGTTACCGGGCAAATCAACTGGCCGTTTGCCATCATTCTCATTGTGTTTGTGTATACCTACTCTGTGATGATTACCACTCTGGCACTGCTATGGGATCAAATCACCTTTAAGTATTACAAAACCTGGGGCGAAACAATCGGGTTGTGCCTGATGGCTTTTCTGGAGCCGTTTATTTACCATCCGCTGATCATGTTTTTTGCCATCAAGGGTTATTTCAACTTTATTACGGGTAGGGCGCACGTATGGGGCAATATGCAACGACAAGGTTTTGGTATGCAGCCCACTAAGAAAAAGAATGCACCGGCAGCTACCGGCAGTTAGTAATTTTTAAAAATGTAGATGTAAATGAAATTCACCCCACGGTTTATACTGATTCTTTTTATCGTTTTTCTCAGCACTACTGCCCAAGGTCAGTGGCTGAAAATGATAGAATCTTCCGATAACCTCTACAACGAGGCTAAGCGAGAAATAGAATTAAAACACTATCAGAAAGCTATAAACCTATGTAATAAGGCGATAGATATCTCTCCTAAAAACCTGGATATCCACTTGCTGCTGGGTAATGCATTTGCACTGGCGGGCAAGATAGATAGTGCTCGTATAGAACTAAACTATGTAATAGAAAAAAGCCCTAAATATAGAGATGCCTATATATACCTAGTAAACATGGAATCGGCAGCATGTAACTATTTGCAAGCACTGGAGTATGCCGATATGGGTTTGAAATACTTCCCCAACGACCGAGATCTGCTGCTGAAGAAACTGGATATCTATATAAAAATGGGCGACTGGATAGAAAGTAACCGACTTGCCGATTATTTATTCGACCGTTTTTCTGCCGACCCCTTTATAAGAAGTGTGTATCTCGACTACAAGTTATCTGTAGCCCGGCAGTACTCGCACAGAGGATATATAGAGATAGCTAAAAGAGCTTACGAATCTGTGTTGGAGCAAGACCCACTGAATAAAGAAGCAATGACTGCCATCTTTGCGCTAGATATTCGTTCGGGAAACTATGAAAGCTCATTGGCTTACACCAACAGAGCCTTGTTATCTACCCCCAACTCGTTTGAGTACCTGATGAAAAAGGTAAGTATTCTGGAGGCTATGTCGAGATATGTGGAGGCGATAGAAGTGGTGGACAAGCTAATGAAACTATACCCTACCAATGGAGAGGTGCAACGGCTGAATACTTATGTGCGCATGACCGCTGGTAGGTTTTATATGAATACCGATCCCTACTTGCTGTTTGGGGGTATACTGGAGCGTGAACCATCTAACAGGGAAGCACTCAACTATGAAATCAATATGGCTTTCAGCCGGGGCATGCACATCGAGGCTTTGCAGTGGATAGATTTCGGGCTCAAAAGCTCGCCCAATGACTACGAACTACTGAAGAAAAAACTAGGTGTGCTGGAAAACCTGAAGAGATATGGTGCCGCCTCTGTGATAGCCGAAAGGATGTTTAAAGACAACCCTAATGTGGTAAACAAAACAAACTACCTGGAACTGCGCACACTGGCTGCCAAACAGTACATGAACGAAATGGAGTATGATAGTGCTATAGTGGCACTGAAGTCGGTGCTGTTTTATGATAGGTCTAATATAGCTGCCAACAACTACCTGATAAGCGTATATTCATTGCAAAAGCGATATGACGATGCCTTGCGTACCATTGATGAAGCATTGGTGTTCTACCCTAACGATGAGCATCTATTATTCAAAAAAGCGGCTGTACTGGAAGGGTATCAGAAATACTCAGAAGCAGCAGCCATATCTAAAACCTTGCTGGAGGCGCATCCCGAAAACCGCCAATACTTGGCTAGCCTCATAGAACAGTCGCTGGCGGCAGGCAGGCAGGCAATGCAGTATGATGACTACTACAACACACTGCGGGTGCTGAAAGATGTACTGGACAAACAACCCGATAATGTAGATGCCCTCAACTACATCATCAACATAGAAAGCGCTATTAAAGACTACGATTCTGCATTGTATTATGTAGACCAAGGGTTGCGCTACTATCCCGATTCTAAAGATTTCTTGTTTCGTAAGTCGCTGGTGTATGCCGAGTCTCGTCAGTTTCAGACTGCATACGATATATCTGGACCATTGTTCAAAAGTTACCCCTACAATAATCGATACCGCAGTGCCTATATGGAGCAACGATTGGGCTCGGGTAGAGAGTATCAGTTGAACAAGAAGAATGATAGTGCGCTGGCAGAATATTACGAAGCATTATCGGTATCACCCAAGGATACTATACCCTTGTATACCACCATCAATCTGTTGTATGAAATGGAGCAGTATGACACAGGTATGGTGTTGCTGAACAGGGGTAGGCTGTTGTATCCACAAAATTCATTCTTCCTTTATAGGAAAGCCGAGTTTTATGAGGCTCAGAAAAAATATGAAGAAGCTTGGCGCAACGCAGACACCCTAGCCAAAATGACACTAAACCCTAAGCACATAGACTATGCCAACTTGTTGTATGCTCGTAGGCTGAAAAATGAAATTGGTCTCTTCTACCTGCATACACGGATTGTAGATGCCAGCAATCTACCCAAAATAAACAGCATAGCTACCGTACAGTATAGCCGAATCATCAAAAAAGGCATACTCAACTTTAGGTTGAACTATGCAGGCAGAACTACTGGTACTGGTTATCAGTTTGATGCGGAGACGTATTACAACCACAGCCCCAAGTGGTATTCGTTTGCTGTAGCTTCTTACTCGCCCAACTCGATGAATGATGATGTATTTCCTAAACTAAGATTAGGCTACTCTATCAATAAAAGCTTTAAAAAAGGATACTCAGGTGAGTTAGGTATCAGGTATCTTGATTTTGGTTTTGTGGAAGGTAATCTTATTTCCCCTGTAGTTGGTATTGCAAGAGAGATTAATGACTTTTACCTGAATCTTAAAGTGTATCGCCAGCAATTGTCGACTGTAGATACGCTTGCAGATACTACTGTAAAGCGTACTTATTACTCTGGTATCTTCACTGCCCGTTATTACCTACGAGATAACCATACTGAGTATTTTATGGCTATGGCTGGTTATGGTAATGCCCCCGACGATTTCAGTACCAACTACTTCTTGCTACAGTCGGCTTTTTTCAAAACTACTAGTTGTGGGGTGGGCTATAAGCGTCAGTTTCACTATCTTACTACCTTTGCTATCAATGCTACTTGGTACAATGTGAAATCGGGGGACGCTATTTACCGAAACCAATACGACATTTACGTAACCCTGCAACGAAGGTTCTAACAACTTATTATTTATGAAATTTATTTACGGATTTATTCTGTTGCTTGTGGGTATCAGTGCCTGTAGTGGCACTGCTCAGGAACTGGTGATAGTAGACGATGGTGTATCT
Organism: uncultured Flavipsychrobacter sp.; assembly: GCA_964601855.1. GTDB lineage: Bacteria > Bacteroidota > Bacteroidia > Chitinophagales > Chitinophagaceae > Nemorincola. Next base: position 17,981 of record CAZRPA010000057.1, read on the forward strand.
ACCTACTCTATAATAGTGCCTAGGGAGGCTACACCGCTGGAGATGAAATCGGCAAAGGTGCTGCAAGATTATGTGAAGCGGGTATCGGGCAAACAGATGCCTATAATAAAAGAGGGCGACAATGCTACCGCCAGCGCTATATACATAGGGCATACCAAAAAAGAAGGTCAGGTGGTGCTGGGTAAACTACCCACTGAGGCTTACCGCATACAGGTAAAGGGTAATGATGTGCTGATATGTGGTGGCAGTGGCAAGGGGCTGATATATGGGGTATACACGTTTGTAGAAAAATACCTGGGTTGCCGCAAGATAGCCGATGCACCAGCCATAACCCCCGAAATGAAAACTGTGAAAATACCTGCCGACCTAAAAGAAGATGGCAGACCACAGTTTGTGTACAGAGAGTCTTTTTACCCTGCATCGCGCGACCCTGAGTATCTGGAGTGGAACAAACTACAACAGTTTGAAGACCTATGGGGCCTATGGGGGCACTCTTACAACAAACTGGTGCCAGCTGATAAATACTTCAAAACTCACCCTGAATATTATGCACTGGTAAAAGGTGTACGCCAGCCCACACAACTATGTCTGAGCAACGAAGACGTGTTTACCATAGCTGCCAGCGAACTGAAGATAAGAATGACAGCCAACCCCGATGCGGTGTACTGGTCTGTAAGCCCTAATGATGATATAGGCAACTGTACCTGCGACAAATGCAGGGCTACCGATGATGAACAAGGCTCGCCTTCAGGCTCACTGATAAAGTTTGTAAACCGTATAGCTAAGGAGTTTCCAGATAAGTACATTACTACACTAGCTTATGGCTACACACACCGTGCGCCACGCAATCTGGCTCCTGCCAGCAATGTGTATGTATTCCTTAGCAATATCGATGCCTTCAGAGATAAATCTTTGGTAGACGAGCCATCGGCAGCACCATTCCGTAAAGATGTGAAGGAGTGGGGCGCACTTACCAAAAACCTGTTTGTGTGGGACTATATTACACAGTTTACCAATTATCTGGCGCCATTCCCCAATCTGCTGACGCTGCAACCCAATATGCAGTACCTCAAAGAAAATGGAATAAAAGGGGTGTTTGCACAGGGTAGTGGCGATACGCATGGCGAGTGGGCTGAACTGCGTAGCTATCTTACAGCCCGGCTGCTCAATGATGATAAGGCTGATGTAAAAAAACTAGTAGAGCAGTTTTTGCAAGATTATTATGGCAAGTCAGCTAAGTTTATGCTACAGTACATAGGTCAGGTACATGACAACATGGCTACCAGCAAGCGCAAACTAGACATATACGGCAATCCGGTAAACGAGTGGAATACCTACCTCAATCCTGAAAATCTGGATGGGTACAGTCAGGTGTTTGATATAGCAGAGGGTGCGGTCGAAACTTCGCCGGTGTATGCTGAGCGTGTGGCACGTGCCAGGCTGCCACTAGAATACACAGTGCTGCAACAGGCTCGTTTTTATGGTATAGAGAAGTTTGGGGTTTTTGAGAAAAACAGTAAAGGGGAGTGGGAAGTAAAACCCAAACTAAAGGAAAAAGTAGCCCGCTTTGTGGCCAACTGCAAAAAGGCTAAAGTAACAGAACTATCGGAAGGTGGGCTTACCCCCGACCAATATCAGGCGGAGTGGGATGCTATTTTTGCGGCGGGGGTAGTGCCTACTTCGGCGGTGGGAGCTAAAGTAACTTTTCAGTTTCCGTATGCTGCCGACTATCCTGCCAAAGGACCTCGTACGCTGGTAGATGGTGTGCCTGGTTACAGTGACTTTAGCTACAACTGGCTGGGCTTTTATGGCACAGACATGGTAGCCACTATTGACATGGGCTCTGCCAAAAACATGAATGGCATCAAGCTCGTTTTCTTAGACGACCCTCGCCACTGGATATTCCTGCCACCCAAACTCACAGTAGAGGTATCGGAAGATGGTACTAACTACAAACCATTTGCGAATTTCGATACACCAGAGGGAGAAGAACGCTATGAAAAACTAATAAAAACCTATGCTGCCGAGGCTAAAGCCAAGGCAAGGTATATAAAGGTAACAGCTACAAACCTCTCCGCATTGCCGGTATGGCGTGCCCGCGACAACAAAAAACCTATGATAGCTTGTAGTGAGGTGTATGTGCAGTAGTGGGTGAATGGAGGTGATACTTCGGTTAGGTGTAAAAGCTGGGAGTATTGGATATAAGTGAACTGCCAATCATTAATTTTATATGCAAACCCCATTTGCTGCTTTGTTATTTAAAAGAAATATGCTAATAATTTACTTGTAATTTTGGGTGATTTGTAGTAATTTTAGATTGTGGTGCATTCATTTAGTTTTAGGAAAGGGAAGGCGTTCGGGGTATGGAATTTTATTGGTAGTTCCGGATATCTTTCGGAACAACTGGAACAACGAGGTGCTTTACCATTGTACATAATGGCATAAACCCATTATATCATGAGATGTTTTTTTTTTAAGTGTTTTCGTAATGTTTATTGCGAAGTCGTCAGTTTCACAAATTGTTACATTAGTAGCTGGTGGTGGGACTGGAGGAAGTGGAAGCCCTGCAACATCTACATCAATTTACAATCCGAATGGAATGGTGTTTGATGCATATGGAAATCTGTATTTCTGTAGTAACCTCGGTCATAAAGTTCAAAAAATAAATACAGATGGTATTCTAATTACAGTTGCTGGCACCGGCAGTCCAGGTTATTCAGGTGATGGTGGAATGGCAATTAGTGCAAAGTTGAATCAACCAACTGATATTGCAATTGATATAAATGGAAATTTACTTATATCAGATGCTGCAAATTGTAGAATAAGGAAAATTGATATTGTTTCGGGAATAATTACTACAATAGCAGGTGATGGTACATTTGGTTATGGTGGTGACGGCGGTTTAGCAACTTTGGCAAAACTAAATCAGCCATCTTCAATATGCACTGATGAGCATGGGAGTATATACATCAGTGATTATGGTAACTACAGAATTAGGAAAATTAACAATTTAGGTGTTATTGGCACTTTTGCAGGAAATGGTATTCCTGGATGGGGTGGAGATGGGGGGCATGCAACGAATGCAAGATGTAGTCCTCAAGCATGTATAAGATTAGATAAATATGGAAATCTATATGTTGCGGAATGGGGGAATAAAGTATTGCGGAGAATAAATAATACTGGGATTATTGAAACAATTGCAGGCGATACCAGCTCATATATTCATAATGGCGACAATGTATTGGCAAATAATAGTCATCTAGCACCAGGTTACGTAGTAATAAATAAATCAGGTGATATTTATGTGTCAGATATAAATAATAATAGAATTAGAGTTATTACAACAGATGGTATAATAAATACTGTTGCAGGCAATGGAATAGGTAGTAGTACTGGTGATGGAAATAACGCAAAAGATGCCACAGTACATTGGCCAAGTGGATTAGCACTTGATAGCTGTGAAAATTTATTTTTTGGTCAAGTAAATACACCTCGCATTCGTAAAATATCTTTTAACCCCGACTGCTTACCTACGAGTGTAAAAGATTTAAGTACTCTTCATGAAGAAAATGTAAAACTATCCCCCAGCCCAACCAGAGGAGAAGTGACGGTGGATGGGACAGTCGTAAGTAGTGTAAGAGTATGTAATATGGTGGGGCAAATGGTGTATGAGTATGCGTGTAAAAAGGCAGAAAAGGTAACGGTGAATATAAGCCATCTACCCCAGGGTGTGTATATGGTGCGTGTAAATGATGCGTGGGTGGGGAAGGTGGTGAAAGAATAGGGTGTGCAGCGTTATTAAAATTTAAAGCAAACAATCTCTTTTAATTTGTGGTGTAATCTGCTTTTTGATTTTCTTCTCGTTTCTCGAGATTGGCAAGTTGCTAACACACAGTTTAGGCTGGAAGAATGATGGATTGGCATAATTGGCTTGCGATAGAAGCTATGAATAAATTCAGCTACAGTTCCTTGATATCGGAGAGTTTTCCGCAGAAAAGTGGGTAGATTCAATGACGACGAAGCTATATGAAGTCTCCCCGCCTCTCAGGATTTTAAAACTTAAAGTTGTAAGTAACAGCAGGTACTATCGGCAATATATACACCTGATACACAGCTAGTTTTATGCCATTAGATATATTGCCCGAGTTATCTACATACAGGAAGTAAGGGTTCTTGCGGTTGTAGGCATTATACACCGAGAATGCCCAGCTTCCTTCCCATCTGCGTTTCTTTTTGGGTTGTGGTGTGTAGGTGGCAGATAGGTCTAGGCGGTGATAGCTAGGTATGCGGTAGGCATTCACCTTGCTAAACAGTTGTACCAGTTGGCCATCTATAGTGTAGTATGCAGTAGGCAAGGTAATAGCATTGCCCGACCCAAACACAAACACACTAGAAAAAGTCCATTTATTACT
>CAZRPA010000058.1:0-21869 GCA_964601855.1 uncultured Flavipsychrobacter sp.
ATCAAAATTTCTAGACCAGTATTGCTGCGCGATTAAGGAAGGCGAACGCTTTTTCAAAATTGCAGAATTATCCAGTGGTTTTACTGCTCCAGAGGATGGATGCGCTACTTACTTGGTTGCATTTCAAAAACTCAAGGAGTTTCAAAATGACCTATTTCAGCACATTCATCTTGAAAACAACATCCTTTTTCCCGGGGCATTGAAAATGGAAGAGGCTCTGTCAAGAGATTGAAAATACCGTCATGAAACTCGATAAGGCAACCAAAGCATTGATGTTCTGAATATTCATAAAACAACCTCAGCAAGTGAAAAAATGCGTTAAAAATGTCATATACAAGGCACTCTGTTAATTTGCATAAAAAGTAAATATATTTTGGACATAGGCTTCACTTATAAACCATGCGTCACATAAATTATATTCTACTAAATGCAGTTTTTTCTAGATACCCAATTTCTTTGCCACCTTATAAATTTCAACCAAATCATCCCATATTTGGTTCGACATTTCCCCTGTCGAGCCTACATCCGCAAAAAGGCAATCATGAAAATGGTTGCTTTTTTTATGCTCATTTTTCCCGATACATATCGTGCTCGATGGGCCCCTATCCTTACAGCAGATAGCAGATACCCCCTCCAATAGTAAATTCGGGTATGCATTTCAATGACTTTTGGTGGTGCCATAAGCATCTGATGTTTTAGTACCATAAATAGCGCATGCTCAAATAGTACTCAGTTTTTTTTGTGACCGGTAATTGTCAAAATAATAAAAGCTAACAACGATCGATTTACAGTGCTGAGCGCTTTCACCGCCTACAACAAAAGATTTGATTCTCTTGTTTTGATGAAGGTTTCCAGTAAGAAAGTTATTCAGTTCGGTATTAGACTGTACAAAGTGACTTATGAGAACCGGTTCCGAAACAATAGATCTTACCAGCGTAAAGTGCAAAACTTGTGAATCGGTTAATAGTGTTACTCCTAAATGCATAGGGAAAATTAGTTTCTTAATTTTTGCATATCCCGTGTACTCTATTTTTGCCGACATATAAACTGGTCTCGATACTGATTGGGGTATATTGATAGTATCTCCCGCATGCACCACCAATTCACTAATTTTTTTGAATATGGGCCACTGTCCACTGCCACCCTTTGTTTTGAAAAGCATAAACGGATGATGTCCTTCCCCTTCGATCTTAGTGCATTCGTAATTAAGGTGTATAGTTGCTTTGGTTAAGGTTTCGTCCCATATAGCATACCGATCATCCACCCCATCATTATCCACAAGTACAAATTCTGGTCGGTTTTGTTTGAGGAAATGAATTGCATTCAGGGAGTCAAGGGCAGGGGTGTACACACTGTATGCTTGCGGCACGGGGCGCGGATTGTAGTTAAGTTCGTTTACTTTTATAAAGCTCATTTCGTGGGCTATCAAATCACAGGTGCCCGCACCCACTACTTTTTTTACACTATCATCACGCAGTTTCTCTGGGAATTCGCCAAATGAAAACGGCTGGGATATCCCAGCATAGTACGGCGCTACAGAAAGTCTATCGTTTAGTTTTCTTCCAGAAATAGAGAATTCTTTGGCTCCGTCGTTGCCGTCAAGTACCGAAAGGCTTACCAAGGTAATCGTAATCGAAATGATTTTAGTAGCAATTTTTTTATCTACCTCAATAATATGAGCAAAGACTGCAAAGAAGAAAGGAAATATGCAGAAGAATTGGCGATAGTGCACATCATCGTATCGGGTAAATGCGTTTCTGAAAAACAGATAGCTGGCTATCGCAGTCAATGATAGGGTAATATTTACAGCTACCAATCCACTTTTTGTCTTTATGGCTTTGTACATATACCTCACCGAATAGGCGCAAAGGGTACAGATGAAAATTGCTGCAAACCATATTGGTAACTCCTGCATGTTTACTGTGTGCATCATTGCTTCGTCATAGCCTCTTATCAATTCTAGCCCATACCTGAAGTAACCTTGAAAATTTATGCTAACCGACAAGCCGATTGCGAAAAACGGAATAATACAAGCTACAACATATATCAACGCCGAATTTACGCTACGTGATGCGAGCATCCAGCACACTACAAAGAATGTGGGTATAGCAATAAAACCATAATTGATTTTGATGAAGAAAAGCAAGGGAACGCAAATAGCAGCATACATCACGTACAAAGGGGCACTTTTTTTGTCTGTTACTAATACGGATGTGTATATAATGTACAGTAAAAAAAGTGTTTGCGAATAGCTCGAAGTACGCAATGCAAGGGCAGCGGTAAATAAAAGTAGAAGCCAGATTATATTAGTGGAAAAAAAGCGATATGCCAGTAGGAATATTCCGACCAGCAGGAACGCATCTCCGGCAATAATAGGAGCAGTGCCTACAAAATCAGCGTTTCGGGTACTTAGGAAGCCAAGAGGACCGTAGGTGAATACAAAGTCCTTGCCGAAAATTGCCCCCCTCTGTATAGCCGAATTCAGTGCAATAATCCAAGAATTGTCAATACCCGCAGATATATCTCTGCGCATGAATTCCATAGGGCAGGCAAATAGGGTAATTGTCAAAGAGCTGATCACACGCCAAACGCGGAATATTTTACTGCGATTTTCAGAATGCGTATAGGAGATCATATTGCGTTTGTGCGCCTGTTATGCTTTCCAAATATAAGCTATAACGCAGATAAGGATAGTTGTCATTTTATAACATAGACCACAATACACCCCACCATCACTACCTTATATCAAATATGTATATGTCTTTATACTGCCCTATGAGCTTAGTAGTATAGTCAATGTAGTTGGAGTCATGTACATACTCCCTATTGGTTATTATCATGTACTTCGCCCCATTTGTTTTGCAGTATGCAGGAGTGTAGTTGTTCCTCCCAAACAGGTCTGATGTAAACCCTCTATTGCCAAAAGCCACCAGAGATATATTGGGAGATCCATCGGGTACAGACAACACTATATCATCTTTAGTTATCCCTATTTCCCTCAGGTAGGGTTCTACTTCATATATATTCGCGTTGTTCCAAGAGCTGTTTGTATCAGAGTACCTGTCTAGTTGCATATACTGATTATGATACACACTCATTATCATTAGTCCTATCAGTACTACATTGGCGGCATACTGGCTTTTTTTGCTCGTCTTTAGTACAGTATTGTTATTGTAACTAGACAGAGCAGATATTACTACAAACACCGCTGGTATCACTAGTATCAGTTGGTAGTAGTCATGGTCTCCATAGGCTTTATACCATAGTATCGTATACACCACTGAGCCTAGTAGCACAAACAAAGTGAATGTTCTCAGAAATGAGTTTATGCTGCGCCACTTCACCACATACACCACCATGCATCCGCACAACAACAACAACAACAACTTATGCTGAAAGTTATCTAGCCACAGCCCCATTATTCTTTCAGTAAAGGTCAATCGTATGTCATTCCATGTCATTTCCCATATAGGGTATACTCCTTGCAGGTTTATATTATTGCCGTAGGTATTGTTGTAGTTTTTTACAAATAGATACCAGCTTACTATACCAGCAGCTATTATCACTGAGCCTATAGTTAAGGATAGTATTTGTCGAGTATCTACTTTCTTTTTCCAGTAGCTTATGGCCATCACACCGGTATATGCCATCCATATCAGTCCTCCATCAGTAGGTTTCAGTAGCGTGGCTAGCACCATAAAAGCAGTGGCTGGCAGCAGATATCTTCTGATAGACGTTTCCTGGTAGCGCAATAAATAGTACAAGCCAATGAAGGAAAAACTTATTGCAGGCACATTGGGCAAATAATTGACAGCGTAGTAAAAGTAAAAAGGAGAGGTAGCCAATATCACTACCGGAAACAGTGCTGGAATTGTCCGCTTTAGCCACATCCGTGCACACAAGAATAGGTAGAACAGCCCCATTAGGTAACACAATACTGTTACGCCTCTTATTATCCAATATTGAAACCCGAAAAGCTGACATAGCTTTGCAGACAAATAATACAGTACCGGAAATTCACTTACCACTCTACCATCCTTCCCTATCAAATTATAACATGCCGGACTAAACAAGCCCTTATTGTGTTGATAATAGGTTTTAGTATATGCCAGGCAGTCGCTCTGCCTGAATGTGTGAAACGATCTAGGGGGATATTGTATAATGCGAATACCGTCACCAGCCACAAATGCAAATGCTACAATACACAATAATACAATGCCCGCATATTTATTGTTCCATTTCATTAGCTCATTTGCAAACTACTATGCAATATTTATTTATAGTTTCAAAGGTAATAAAACAAAGGGCTGACACCATTTTTTGTGTCAGCCCTTTGTTCAGCAGATGTATGCTCTTTTCTTATCAGTGACGAGCTTTCCCGTATAACTACTTGGTGTACTTCACATGTTGTACACTGCCTCCCTGATACACAGACAGTATGTACATGCCAGTGGGTATATTTTCCGGCAATTTTAGCGTAGTTATTTTCGATTGCGCAGGTGTCATTTCTTCATATTTACCCACTATCCTGCCATCACTACTTGTTACCACTGCCACTATCTTCTCGTTACTATTAGCTGTGTTTATGTAAGCTGTCCCTTCGGCTACCCAAGTATTTTTTATTGTTTGTTCTTTATACGATATAGATGTTGGAGGTATATCGCCAGCTATACGCATTATTTTGGGGTGACTGCCATCAGTGGCTGTTATTATTACCTTGTTATCGGGTTGCGTATATAACTTCAAAGCTTTATCGTAAGAATTGAAATTTAAGATTCCATCCGGATTCGTAACACCTCCTGCCGCAAAACTTGTATTCGCACTGCCGTCTGCATTGTACGAATGGTACTCATCTTTATATTCCATAAAAGCTACCGAGTAAAACATCGAGAGATACAGTTTGCCATAACTGGTAGTGGCGATAGAAGCAGGGAATGAGTTTACAGATGCCGGTGGTGTTTTAAATACAATGCCCGACACGCCATATGATGCATCTTGAACGCCTGTAGCAGATAGTTTAGTAGTGTAGTAGTCACGAGTACCAGCGCCATTATTCGATCCACTTACGTATATCGTGCCATTATTAGCTATCGACATACAGTAGGGGTCTTCGGTGAGATTGTTGAAATTTAATATCTGCACACCCGCTACACCAAAGGTATTGTCACTTGTGCCATCCAAGTTAAACTTACCCACAAACATGTCATTCATATTGTCAGGGAAAGTGCGTCGCTGACAAGAACCAGTAAATAGTATTTTACCATCATTGCTAAATTTTATCTCTCTTACATCATTGTAAAAACCAAACTTCAAAGTATCCAGTGGCATAACTTTTATACCTCCTGTGCCATAAGTAGCATCCAGCACTCCGCTTTTATTTGTTTTGGCTATTACAATTGCATCCGCAGATCCACCTCCACTGCCTACGCCTCCTTTGCCTGCATAATAGTATGCAGAGCTCGACTCATAAAAGTCATAGACATAATCAATAATTTGTATGGGCGTGCCTGCATTCAGGTCTACAAATCCAGCAGAAGGTACAGAATTTCCAAATGTATTATCAAGCGATCCGTTAGCATTAAGTCTCATAATAGAATAACCACCAAACACTACCATCACTTTTTCATTTGTCGTTTGTTTGATCAGTGATCCTTCTGGCACACATACTTTACCTCCTAAGTACAAAACACCTGGAACATGGGGAAACAATTGAAATCCTATATCTCCAACAAATGTGTTGTCTAATGTTCCGTCTGGCATAGTCCTAAAAATATAGGTATGTGAGTTGCTTCCATACATACACAATAGCTTGCCATCTGTTTGAGTTGTTACATCCACTGGGTTATAGGCGGGTATAGCATTGAGTATGGAAATGCCATTGGTGCCAAAGCTGGAGTCGAAGGGTAGCGATTGAGCCAATATTTTGCTGGTCGCTGTACCTAATATTGCAATAGTAAGTAAACCTTTTTTTATGCTCATAATATATTGTTTGCTATTGTAGACTCTGTGTATATTAGAATGGTTGGGTCCATGTACTGTTGGTTTTTCACTCTTCAAATGAGTAAATCTGTATAATATTAACCAATGGATACTAGCCTATACTGTCATTAATTAATTGTAAGTTATCTAACACACGCAATATTATTTTTTAAAACGATTACCAATAAACTCTCTTACATGCAAAAAATATTTGTGAAAGTTTTTGCAAAATTTAGTTTATTTACACAACTTTACCATCAGACTAATGTTGTGTTTTTGAGGTTATAGTGATATGAAACTTACGTCTGAGTTACACTCTTTTTTTTAGAGTGCCATAGTTGTATCTGTATCCTATAGTTAATTGGCTCAACATTAAGAGGGTTTATATTTTTTTTAGGTCTACATTGCATACATATATATGGCTAAGTTAACGTACAACAACAAGAATGCAGTTTTTTATCAATCGCTCAAAGCTGACGTTGATAAGTATTTCAAAGAAAACGGAATTGCAAAAACTGGTAATTGGAAACTTTACCTCAAAACTATAGTGCTGGTACCCGTAGCTATTGGCGTATATTTATTTTTGCTTACCCAGCAGTACACGACACTTGTTGGCATATCTCTTAGTTTAGTTTTAGGGCTTGCTCTGTCTGGTATTGGTTTCAATATCATGCACGATGCATGTCATGGTAGCTACTCTTCTAAAAAATGGGTAAATGATTTGTTGGGTCTTACGCTCAATGCATTAGGTGGCAACGCCTTTATCTGGAAGCAAAAACACAACATAATTCACCATACCTACACCAATGTAGACGGCCTAGACGATGATATCGCCAAAAGTCCTGTCATTCGTCAGTGCCAAACACAGGTATGGAAACCAGCACATCGTGTTCAGCATATATACCTTTGGTTGATCTATGCGCTTAGTTCTTTCCTATGGGTATTTGTTATGGATATGGCCAAGTATGGTACTAAACGTATCTATACTACCGAGCTCAACAAAATGGATACTCAAGAGCACCTTATTTTCTGGGCTAGTAAGGTATTGTATTTGGTATTTTATGTTGCTGTTCCTGTCTATTTTGTAGGCTGGGGTGCATGGGGCATCGGATTTTTATTCATGCACATTGCTATGGGCTTATCATTATCAGTAGTTTTTCAGTTAGCTCACGTAGTAGAAGAAACAGACTTTGAGTATACTGCCGGTATTGATGATAAGCAGATAGAAAACGAGTGGGCTGTTCACCAAATCAAAACAACTGCAAACTTTGCCCCAGGCAATAAAGTTATTTCATGGTTTGTAGGTGGGCTCAACTATCAGGTAGAGCATCATCTCTTCCCAAGAATCAGCCACATTCACTATCCCGAAATCAGTAAAATTGTTGCTCGCAAATGTCAGGAATTTGGTCTGCCTTACCACTCCATGCCTACTATGATAGCCGCTGTTGGTTCGCATTACAGATTCATGAAAACTCTGGGTCAAAAACCTGCTTCGTTAGCCTAATTCTAACAGTTATTTATAATTATTCACTGCTTTCTGTTTGTACAGAAAGCAGTTTTTGTTTTATGTATTTTAACACCATAAATAACCATGAATATAGAACTTGTATGAAAAGCATTTTTACCGACAAGGATATTGTACCTAACGAAATTGATTTAAAGCTTGCCTTGGCTGATACATTTATATTTTGGCAGCAGATTGAGAATTTCACCTTACTCCACTGCCCCTCCACCAAGGCAGGATGGTACTTTTCAGGCACTAAGTATGGCTGGGGTTACAGAATCAGTGATGCCAACAGAGTGCTCGTTTATCTTTTGCCTAGGTCTGGTTACTTCAAAGTAGGACTGGTTTTTGGCAAAAAAGCGCTTACAGTTATCCAAAACAGTAAGGTAGCTGACAGTATTAAACAAGAATTGAGTATTACAAAAGCATTTGCAGAAGGTACAGGAATAAGGTTAAATATCACTGATGCGAGCCTTTTGAGTGACATTTTGTTACTGATTACAATCAAAATAGCAAACTAAGGTTAGTAGTATCAAAAAGTATTTCCTGTTGTATTATCTAAAATTACTTCAACCTCGTGTGTCACATTATTGTCAGCAGTTCAATCGCAAGAATCAATCCCATAGCAGCTTTCAGGCACATGTCCCTATCTTACTCTTACGCATCTATTTCAATATTATTCGAAAATAGTTGACTTATAGAGCGTTGCAACTCAAAAACTATGCCAATAATAAATTATGAAATGTGAAAGAGACTTTTTAACTTGTAGGTAATTAAAAAGCAAATGTTATGAAAAAACAAACTTTACGTAAGTTTTTTAGTGCCACAATGCTGATGCTGGCTGGTGCTACTCTAGTTAACGCCCAAAACGTTATCTCTACAATTGCTGGTACCGGTATTTCTGGTTTCAGTGGTGATGGTGGACCCGCAGTAGAAGCACGTTTTGCTAGTCCGTATGGTGTTGCATTAGACGCGTCGGGAAACATTTACATTGCTGATAAATCAAACAACAAAGTAAGGATGATTGATGCTAGTTCGCATAACATCTCTACTGTTGCAGGCTCTACTTATGGCCTAGCAGGTTTGGGTGGACCAGCTACTCTGGCTAAAATGAAATATCCTACTGGTGTTTTCGTAAACACTTCAGGAAATCTCGTTATCACTGATTGGTTCAATGATATGGCTTTCTATCTCGATAGAACTAGCGGTGCCTTACGTGGTCATTGTGGCGATGGCAATCAGGGTTGCTCTGGCGATGGTGGACATTGTCTATCTGCTAGAACCATGACTCCTGCAGGCGCATGTCAAGATTTGGCTGGTAACACTTACTTGGCTGATTATGGCTGCAACAAAGTTCGTAGAATCGATGCAGTTACAGGTATCATCACTACTATAGTAAATGGTACAGGTAGCTTTGGTTATACTGGCGATGGTGGCTTAGGCATTACTGCAAAGCTATCTCGCCCTACAGCAGTATTTGTAGATCCTACCAGTCCTGGTAACGGTCATCTATATATCTCTGATGCTGGCAACAACGTGGTTCGTAAATTAGATATGAACACTGGTATCATCACTACTATTGCAGGTACAGGTGTTGCTGGTTATTCTGGCAATGGTGGCAAAGCTATTAATGCTAAACTCCGCAACCCAGGTAATCTGTTTATTGCTGCCGATAAAAGCATGTATATCTGCGATCGTGGCAATCACGTAATTCGCAAAATGAACGTAGAAAGAGGTATCATCAGCACAGTAGTAGGTAATGGTACTATCGGTTTTTCTGGCGATGGTGAAGTTCCAACATTTGCTCAGCTTAACGACCCACAAGGTGTATGGGTAGACAACTCAGGCAGAATATACATTGCTGATGCAGGCAACCAGCGCATACGTATGGTAGCTCCTTTAGGCGATGCTGGTTCTGCTACTTCACCAGTTACGCCAAAAATTGAATCAGGTGTTTCTAATGTGCTCAATGCTGCCGACGTGAAAGTATTCCCTAATCCTTCTAACGGTGTATTTACTATTGCCGCAGGTACAGACTATGCCAACTCTTCTGTAGTTATTAGCAATGTAGTGGGTGCGCAGGTATACAGCACTACACTTACTGATGCAAAAGCTGAGATTAATCTTTCTAGCTTGCCTTCAGGTGTTTACAATGTTACCCTCAAGTCTACAACTGGTACGCATACTGAGAAAGTGACAATCAAATAAGTTGCACTTTTTATAATTTGTTCAATAAAAATGCTCTCTTTTAGGGAGCATTTTTATTGAATTTTAAGTTAGAACTTTACATTCATGAGGATAACTACACTTATTTATCTGGTTTGTATGGTCACCTTAGGCTACTACCATAGTAGTGCTCAAGGTATCATTACTACCATTGCTGGCAATGGTGTCACCCAATACATAGGCGATGGCTGGCCAGCTACCAGTTACTCATTAGCATCTCCCGCTGGTGTTTGTGCCGATAAACAAGGTAACGTTTACTCATGTGATAATGTAGAACCCCGCATTCGCAAAATAGACAAATACGATACGCTTTTTACCATAGCCGGCACCGGTACACCCGGCTACACTGGCGATGGTGGCATGGCTGCTTTCGCCACTTTTGGTAGCCCCGCATGTATGGTTATAGACACAGCCGGCAATCTATTCATCACAGACCAATACAACAAAGTCATTCGCAAAATAAACAGAACCACCTACATCGTTACTACTGTTTGTGGCTCAGGTGGTGGTGGTTTTGGTGGCGATGGTGGTCCAGCTACTGCTGCCAATCTCGAACAGCCCGAAGGAGTCTGGGTAGATAAGCAAGGCAATATATACGTGGTGGACAAAGCAAACCAGCGAGTAAGAAAAGTAGATGCGCTCACCGGTATTATCAACACCATTGCAGGCAATGGCACAAATGGTTATTCTGGCGATGGTGGCTTGGCAGTTAACACTCGGCTTTCGTTTCCCAGAGGTGTATGTACAGATGATGCAGGTAATGTATTCATAGCCGACTACGGTAACAACCGCATAAGAAGGATAGACAACACCACAGGCATTATCACCACTATAGCAGGTACTGGTGCCGCTGGTTATACAGGCGATGGTGGCCCCGCTACTGCGGCTACATTAGTGTCGCCTTATGGTCTGTATTGGAGTAGTCAGGGCAGGTTATACATAGCCGATTATGGCAACAATGTAGTACGTGCAATATCTGCCGACGGCACCATAAGAACAGTAGCTGGTAGTGGTCTATATGGCTTCTCTGGCGATGGAGGCCCAGCCTTGAGCGCTACCTTTCAAGGACCTAAAGCAGTTTATGTCGATGACTCTGAATACCTATACATTGCCGATAGCGAAAACTCTGCCATCCGCAAAGTAACTCCCTCTTTCAACAAGGCTACCAATATTACTACTCCCGATATCCTCAACGTTTACCCCAATCCTGCTAATAATATCCTCACCATAAGTTGTAATATACAGCTCACTGATGCCACAGCCGCTTTATACAACATGCTAGGCCATGAAGTATATCATACTATCATCAATGGCTATCTGTCTCATATCAACATCACCAGCCTTCCAGTTGGTATATACATTTTACAGGTCCGCTCTGGGGTTTCTGTGTCCAACAAGAAAATCGAGATAAGACGTTGATTTTAATACCAGCTATAATCCTCATCACTACTTATTCTGTTTTGCTATTTTCAGGTCGTTTTCACTATTAACACTTTTTTTGGAATATATCTCCTTACTTTTGTTTTACTTTCATGAAGCGATTTATAGTTACCATACTCACAGTGTTCTACATGGCAGGTGCCATGGGTGCTACCGTGCACTTACACTACTGCATGGGCGACTTTGTAAATGCATCTCTCATTCACCATGATGAACATAAGTGCGACAAATGTGGAATGACCAAAAAGTCGGACAATAACGGCTGCTGCAAAGACGAACACAAAACAATCAAAACTGCAGAGCATCACAAGTCCAATGCCACAATAGATATTGTAAAGCATTTTGTACCTCATCTACCTGTTGCGCTAAAGTATCCTACTCACACCACCTCATTTATCCCTTCAGGCAATGTTGTAGTAGCCTCGGCTCATGCCCCGCCCGACATAGGTCTTTCTTGTCCTATCTACATCCGCATCCGCAATCTCAGAATTTGATACCTGCCTTTGGGCAGTGCATTTGCCATAGCAATTGCTAATTAACTTGTAGTTTCCACATCGCTTCGGTGTGTACTTACTATTTTGGTGTACACCTGTTTGTTTACAGGTCATCCTACTGCCGTTTCTATTCTTTTTTACTTATTGGTCATTAGTGCTACTTTTCTGCATAGCAGCTACGTTATTGTAGTGTCATTAGGCATTACGTTAGGTCTTAGCTGTGTAAGCTCAACAGTTGTAGTATGCCATACCACACTAATTTTTCTACTCAAATAATTTACTCAAAACAATGAAACTCCTAAAAACAATACTAGCATCACTGATGCTCATAGCCATAGCACCACAGGTACAGGCACAGAAGGTAACCGAAACCATCAAAGTATCGGGCAACTGCGATATGTGTGCCAAAAAAATAGAAGCTGCCGCCACCGCAGCAGGTGCTACTAAGGCCAAGTGGGATGCCGATACCAAGGTGCTCACCGTAAAGTACAACAGCAAAAACACCTCTAATACCGCCATACAAAAAAGCATAGCCGCCACTGGTTACGACACCGAGCAGTTCGATGGCGATATGGCTGCCTACAATGCACTACATGGCTGCTGCCAATACGATGGCAAGCGCGGTGCAGAAAAGAAATAATACTCATTTAGTGTCACAATCTAACAATCATAAAAAATGAAAAACTTCCTTTTAGCAGTAGTGCTACTATGCACACTACCCACATATGCACAAATCAAGTCTGCCCAGCTCACAGCCAGTGGGCTCACTTGCAGCATGTGCAGCAAGTCCATTTTCAAGGCGCTCGAAAAAGTCCCCGCCATACAATCTGTGGACGCAGATGTCGAAAAATCTATCTTCACCATCGTCTTCAAGCCCGGTGTCCCTGTCTCTCCCGACGAGGTCAAGAAAGCCGTAGAAGATGCTGGTTTTTCGGTAGCCTCCATGGTCCTCACCACCAGTTTTGCAGGAAGTAGGGTAGGCAAAGACAGCCACCTTACTATAGGCGGCAATACCTACCATCTGGTAGGTGCTACCGACAGAGAACTCAATGGCGATGTAGCCCTCCGTGTGGTCGACAAAAACTTCACCTCGCCCAAGGAACACAAGAAATACGGCAAGTCTACTGCTATGAAGTGCTACGAGTCTGGTATGCGGGGCACTTGTTGCCCTGCCGATGCTTCATCCCCAAACCGTATCTATCATGTGGTGCTATAAGGGGTTGCTGGCTGCGGCACTTTTAGCAGCAGCCAGTACGGTGAGTGCCCAGGAGCTATTTGTACAAACAGAGCCCGCCAGCAACATGCCCGCACACTCCGTAGGGCTCAGGCTCAGCAACTGGGTCATGGACGAGCAGGCTACTGCTCGCACCAATTACCACTTTATACCAGAGCTCATGTGGGGTGTCAACAAAAACCTCATGGTACATGCCGAGGGCTTTTTCAGCAATCGCTCTACGGGTATGGTAGCAGAGGGGGTAGGGCTCTATGCCAAGTATAGGTTCTACAGTAGAGATGCTGTCTATCGTCACTTTCGCATGGCGGTGTTTGGCAGGGTATCTACCAACAATGCCGATATTCACCAGCAAGAGATCCAGACCAACGGCCACAATACTGGTTATCAGTTGGGCTGGGTAGGCACGCAGCTACTACACAAGACCGCCATCTCTGTTACAGCCTTCTACCACAAGGCTACAGACAATTTCAACAACAACGAGCTACCCGCTTATGTAGCCGGCGATGCCATCAACTACAGCCTCTCTGCCGGCAAGCTCATGCTGCCCCGCACCTACAAAGGTTACAAGCAGGTCAACATGAACATCATGGCAGAGCTCCTTGGCCAAACCATCACAGCCGGTGGTTTGCACTACCTCGACATTGCACCCTCCATACAGTTCATCTTCCACAGCCAAACCCGTCTCGACATCGGTTACAAGCAGCAGCTCTACAGCAACATGCAGCGCACCGCCCCAAATGGGTTTGTCCTCAGGATCGAACATCTGTTGTTCAATGCCGTACCTTAAATGCCACAAGCCCTGTGCAGCACTCGCTACACAGGGCTTGTTTTTATCTTCAGTTTATCATCATCATTCCCCATTCACATACACCCGCTTCACCCTTTGCGATATCCCCGCCATTATCTCGTACGATATCGTATCTGCCCACCTCGCCAGTTGTGTAGCCGGCAGGTCGCTCCCCATCACTATCACCTCATCACCCTCGTTCACATTCGCTAGGTCGGTTATATCCACCATGCACATATCCATACATATTATGCCCACCGTCGGTGCCGGCTGTCCATTTATCAGCACATGCGCCTTGCCATGCCCCATACTGCGTGGGTAGCCATCCGCATAGCCTATACTTATCGTAGCCAGTCGCATATCCTGCGTTGCAAAGGTCTTATGCCCATACCCTATACTATCACCCGCCGGCACATCCCTTATCTGGGCTATGCTTGTTTTCAGGGTGCTTATGTGTTGCAGTTTATTTTTTAGCAGTGTGCTGCTATCTATGCCATATAGCCCCAGCCCTAGGCGCACCATGCTATACTGCAGATGCCTGTGTCGGGTTATGCCCGCTGTGTTGCACAGGTGCCGCAGTGGCAGGTAGGGTATAGCCTGTAGTATGCTATCGCTCATCTCCTCATATAGCCTTGCCTGATGAGCCGTAAACGCATCCTCTGCCGCATCATCGCTCGCTGCCAGGTGGCTGAATATACTAGCTATTTTTATCGTCTCCGTTTTTTGCAGCATAGCCACCAGTTGCCCCATATCCTTCCGCTCAAACCCCAATCTATGCATACCCGTATCCAGCTTTATGTGTACCGGATACTCCTTTTTTCCCAGTGTTTCTGCCATACGCACAAACGCGTTCACAGACCTGAAGTTATACAACTCAGGCTCCAGTTGCCACGCTATCATCCTGTCAAACGAACTCGCCTCTGGGCTCATCACCATTATAGGCATTCTTATGCCCGCCTTGCGCAGCGTCACACCCTCGTCAGTGTAGGCTACCGTCAGGTAGTCCACACCCGCATATTGCAGCAGGCTCGCTATCTCATAGCTACCACTACCATACGCAAACGCCTTTACCATAGCCATCGTTTTCACACCCACGTTTAGCCCCGCTCTATATACATCCAGATTTTGCCGCAGTGCCCCTAGGTCTATCTGCATCACTGTCTGGTGCACCTTTTGCTCCATCAGTTTGCTTATTTTCTCAAACGCAAACACCCTTGCACCCTTCAGCAGTATAGCCTCATGCTCAAAGGTCAGCAGGTGAAAACTACTCAGAAACGCCTCCGTACTCTCATAAAAGCTACAGTCAGCTATCCCCGCCCTCACAAACGCCTCTCTGTTCCTGCTTATCGCCGCCCCTATACCCACAAACCGTTCTATCTTCCTCCGTGCCACATACATTGCCACCTCTTCATACAGGCTTTCCTCGCTTTTGCCCGGTTGCAGTATGTCCGATAGTATCACTGTGTGCCGCCTGTGCTGCCGTTGCTGCTCCAGGTAGTTCAGCGCCAGTTGCAGCGATGTTAGGTCCGAGTTATACGTATCATTTATTATCGTGCAATCATTTATCCCATGCTTCATTTCCATCCGCATCGATACCTGTTGCAGTCTCCCCATCCGCTCCGCTATCCTGTCAGCCCCATAGCCCAGCAGCAGCAGCACACACCAGCAGTGTATCGCGTTTTCCACCGCCGCCTCATCACCCATCGGTATCCTCACCTCCATGTCCCTGCCCTCATACCGCCCCCTTATCACCGTCTGCCCGGCGTGGGGTGTTATGTCCGTTATGGTCAGCACAGCCTCACCCGTTTTGCTCCACGTCATCAGCCGCATGTCTTGCGGGCGCCTAGCCTGTAGCGCCAGCACACACTCCTGCACCAGTGGGTTATCAGTGCAGTACACCAGCGTCTCGCACCCCACAAACAGCCCTAGTTTTTCTTCCACCTTCTGCCGCATATCCACAAACCCCTCACTATGTGCCGCACCTATATTCGTAAACACCCCTATCGTAGGCGCTATCATAGGTTGCAGTTTCACCATCTCACCCGGCTGCGATATCCCCGCCTCAAAAATCCCCAACTCATGCCCCTCATTAATCAGCCATACCGATAGCGGCACCCCTATTTGCGAGTTATAGCTCTTCGGGCTACGCACTATTTTTTTGTCATCCCCCAGCAGCTCCGCCAGCCATTCTTTCACTATTGTTTTACCATTGCTACCCGTTATCCCTATCACCGGCAGGTCGTAGCACCGCCGGTGAGCCGTAGCTATCTGTTGCAGCGCCACCAGCGTGTCTTTTACCCGTATCACATTCACCCCCTCAGTAGCAGCTATGCTCACCCCCTCACTTACCAGAAAACTCCTCACACCCTTCCGCACAGCATCCCCCACATACACATGCGCATTCCGCAGCGGTGTCACCAGGCACACAAACAGCGCACTCCCCGGCTGCTCTATGCTCCGGCTATCTATCGCCAGTTCCGTCACCACCGCTCCCACACCATCGTGCAGCACCCACTCACCACCACACCACTGTTGTATCTGTTCTATCTTGTTCATATCCGCTCCCACAAATATAACCACATCACCGCACTATTTCTTTTCCACTAGGGCAGGGTAGGGCCACCAGCACTAGCACTACTATCATCGCCGCTTGTGTCACACCCTTGTACGTTCAGGGGTAGGAGGGGCTAAGTAGTGCTTTTTATAGTATCTAGCAAATCATCTTTTTTGTGTTTTTGTGTTAATATTTTAGAGGTTGTACATATGTACTTAAAACCACGTTGTATCCTCAAATCAAGATGAAGTATGTGCAAGCTTACTTTTGAATAAATAAACTAGTTTGAAAAGGGGAAGGCTTTTGAAATGTATAATTATAGGAAGTATTAATACCTTTACTGATTACCGGAAATAACCTAATGTAATTTTCAACAAATTCATTAAGACATGAGATTTTTACTATTTAGCCTATTGTTTTTATGCAGTTGTAGCAACCTTAACCATTCAGAAAATTATTTTCTTACATATGGTGTTGCTAAACTTAAGTCAAAAGACTACTAAGGAGCAATAGCTGAATTTAATAATGCCATTGAGCTTAATCCTAATCGAGCAGAATCTTACTCTATGAGAGGTTTTGTGAAGCTAGTGTTAAAGGATTATCGAGGGGCAATAGCAGATTATAACAAGGCAATAGAACTTAACCCTAATTACGAAGATGTTTATAAAGATAGAGGTATAGCTAAATGTGAGCTAGGTGACAAAAAAGGAGCAATTGCTGACTATAATCATGCTATAGAGCTTAAGCCCAATAGTGCAATCATTTATATTCATAGAGGCAATGCTAAATATGAGTCAGGTGACAAAAACGGAGCTTGTTTAGACTGGAGTAAAGCAGTTGAGTTAGGGCATGGTATTGCTTCTAATTATGTAGAAAAATTCTGTAAATAATAGCATCCGCAAGCTAATCGTAAAATACCCCACTTGTCCTAGTTTGTAACGATGATGCCTAGGAAGGACGTATATAGTAACCAGTGAATCTGGTACCTTCAAACCAAAATAATAATTTTTATAAATTAAAATTATATGAAGCCTATAGTTGTATTTATTTTATTACTCGTGTCTAACCAAAGTCTGTATGCTCAAGAAAAAATCAGAGAAGTCAGAACATATACTATTACGAATAGAGCATTGCTGGAAAAAAAATTGGACAATTATGTGTTACATGCTCGTACATTTTACAACTCCCAAAGCGAGAGTGTATTGTCAATATCATATCTATCCAATGGGGAAATAGAAGGTATCAATGTTTACGAGTATGACTCGATTAATAATTTGTTGTCGTATATGATATTTGACAGTTATGGCAGACTGACAGAAAATGTTGAAAAAAATTATGCAAGAGATGGGCATATACTCCCAATTGTATTCAATATTGACACTGATTGGGAATGCAAAAACACAGATAGTAATTATCGTACAAATTGCGCGTATAACAAAAATGGGCATTTAATATACTTTGAGAAAAAAGATAAAAATGGGCATTTAATCGAAATCTATAAATACGAATACGACTATTATTGAGAAGACCCCACTAGTTTCAGCGTCTCACATCGTCCTAACTTATGGAATCGTCACTCCTCGCAAGTAATAAATCTAATATTGCTATTTTGCAATTTACGCATAATCACCCCAAGGACTTAACAAGAACAATGTCATAACGGCAGACCTTCTGATAAATGAATAATGATGGACAAGATGAAGATCAAGAAACCTTCAACAAAATTTGGGACAAAATGTTTCAAGCAAAAATGTTTATCCCTGAAAAAAGAGAAACTTATCCCGTACCACATTAGTCTATTTAAGACTATTTTGATGTTTTGTATACTTATCGCTTGTAATTCTGCAAAAAGGGTTACCCACAAGCGAAACAATTTCCTGTTGAATAATCGGATAGACACGTTAAAAATATGCGCATCAGAAGTAAGCATACGAGATTCGAGTATAATACCTTGTCTTGATGCACTTATTTCGGATACTAAAAAATTACATGAATACGATGAGAGAATTGAACCACTTTTTTGGATACGTTTTGTCAAGCGAGTGAGAGGTAGTGTACTAGTAGATTTTGAGTCAGATAATCATTATGTGTCATTGGATGCAGGATTTTTGCTTGGCATAAAGACACAAGTTTACTTCCCAAAGGTGACTACGAAATATTAATTTATAGAGATACTAAGTTTATAGTTACGACAAACGACGATTCGGATATTGAGTTGGCTAAAATCAAAAATTCATATTTTGAAAGAAACCAAAAAAAGTTTCTTTTCAACACATATAGATTTTATTCAACAGCTGATGGAGAGATTATTGAGGATTTTTATTTGTGGAGTAATTTGATTGAGTTTTCATATAATAACGGTAACTTATGCTATATCCGTAAAATTTACGATCCAATGTGACCTTTTCCTAGCTTGGCGTAGCCTCCGTCTCAGTCATATTGGTACTCAGTCTCCAGACTGGCGTATAACCTAATCACGAGGGTTTCTATTGCTTATTTTAAAACACATAAACCCATCATCCGCCATCTCCCACATTTTATTTGTTCCTTTTCAGCGCAACTGAATTTTCTTTTTAGCAGTCAGGTTTGTAAATTACTACACACAAAACCGATTCGTATATTGCATTCCCTACAATGCACCATCATGAAAAAAACACTACTGTTATTGCTGCTTTTCTCTGCTGCTGCATATCAAAGTTTTGATCGAACAGAGCCAGCTTTCCATTACGAAACCGCTAGTACTATAACAGTGTATATTCAGCCTCTAGGTAACGTAGATGCCCAAAATATCGACGTAATAGTCAATGCACTAAAGTCCTTTTATGGATGCAAAGTTGTAGTAAACACACCAGCAACCCTCACAAATGATCTTCTAGCAAAAAGCAGGACAAGATATGAAGCAAGTAAGATCCTGAAGAAATTCAACAGCAATAAAAATCTATTAATCATCACCCAGCAAGATATTGCCTGCAAGAATACTGAACGTAAGGTAGATGAGTGGGGTGTTTTTGGTTTAGGGTACAGACCAGGCACTACATGCGTTGTCTCTACATTCCGCCTAAACCGCAGGAATCCTTCACATTCTCGACAGCTTTTTAATGAGCGCCTTGCAAAGGTGTCCCTTCACGAGATCGGACACAATCTTGGTCTTCCACATTGCACCTCCGGCACCGATTGCCTCATGAACGACGCTAAGGGAGTGATAAAAACAGTAGACAATGAAAAAATGATATTATGCAGCAATTGCCAGAAACAGTTGTGATTTTCGCTTACCCACTTATCCCCGTTTACATCGTGCGACTATAGAACAACTCATTCCTTCGTAATATCCCACCCTTTGGGAGCAATAAGTATTGAAATATCTGCGGGACTTAGATTACGTTTGGTAATCCCTAAAGCACATAAACATTAAATCATGATGAATATTTTTAATTACATTCCAGTACTGGGCTATTTTATTCCCATTCTTTTATGCTATTTATATAGCTATAGGCTTGTCTCTTTCAGTAAAAACGAATTAAGAATAATTATACTAATATTTATTGTTGATGTTGTTTCAATATTTATATATTCTATAATACAAAGTCTTAAGAAAAAAGTTATCCAAACGGGAGAAATAATAAACGTGCGTTACTACACAAATAAAAGCGAATTAGGAGATGATAATACTAATTGCGAACTAACAGTTCGTTTTTTGTTTGAAAATTTAGCATATATCATTAAGTGTCGAGTGCTAAATATAAAATTCTATAAAGAAGGTAGTATTGTGGATGTCGACGTAAATGTTGAAAACCCCGAAAAGAGCGTTGTAATGGAAAGCATTAGGGGGAGTTATTTAGCATTTTTAGTTTCATTTCCCATTGCGTCAGCTGGTATTTTGTGGCAGTTGATAAAAATTATGGAGGAATAGGGAGTTTGTTCGTTCCAGTTTGGCCTTTTCGACTGGTGTCTATACTTGTGCCAGTGTTTTTCACTTGCGAATAAACCCTCCCTTTTGCACCTTCCAAGCTCACGAAACACAGCTCAGTATACTATTCAATTGAGCCATTTCTACCTTTATAACGTAAGTTGGCGTAACAAAAATTGAGTTATTTATTTTATGATTTTTAAATCAATCAACCCTTGGTTTGTTCATTTCTATAGTGCTTGAAAAATTATACATTATTTCTAGAACCTCACCATGAAAATAGGTTAGACTACAGGTTTTACGAAATTTATAATCTGAAATGTATTTTCTGTATTTTCTTCTAGGAGTATATCCATGGTATAGTTTAACAAGTGTATCAGCACCCACAGATATTTTTGATTGATATAGCTGCCCATTTACAGTAATAGATATTTTTTCTAGGTAGTTGATGCCTTTTGTGGTCTGTTTTCGTCTTACAGGTTTTATTTTGTAAGGGAACTCTAATAAATTGCCATTTACATAGTGATAATATTCTACGTTGCCTTTTGTCGAGTCAGGTAGACCACAATCATATATTACCCACTTACTGATGTGTACTGTGTCATTTTTAATTCCTTCAATACTACAGTAGCCCCTTTTATCATCTAATAAGACGTGTATGCATTCTCCGGTTATTCCACCCACAACAGCATTTGGATACGCCTTATAATTTATTTGAACATTCAAATTCTCAATATCTAAAATGCCTTGAAAAGATCTATCACAGGTAGAAATAAGTGAGTTTTTGAGTATGTAGTCATCAACTACAGACATCAATGTATCAATCACTACAACTTTCTTTTGACTGTAGCTAGTTGCATGAAAACACAGTATAAACGATGTTATGAATGTAATTACTCTCATTTATACGCCAATGATAGATATGTTGCTTCAATTAGTTAGTCTGTGTCCAATCTTCGATTTGTATTCCACTAACTCTTTCAAAATGTTTGATGTTATTAGTTACAAGAGTTAGGTTATGAGATAATGCTGTTGCAGCAATTAAAAGATCGAAATCATCAATAATCATTCCTTGTTTTTTTAGTCTTGCTTTTTCTTTTGCATATACTCCTATAGAATTGTAAATAGGGAGGATTCTGACACCAGTTAAGAAATCATCAAGTACTTTTTGATTTTCTTTTTTCTTCAAACTATTCTCAACACCATATTTCAATTCGGCAAGAGTAATTTCGGATATAAACAAACATTCTGTATCTATCGTATTGAAATAATCGGCTAGATTTTGCAAGCCCTTCATGTAGAAGATGCAAATGTTAGTATCTAAAAGATATTCTTTCAAAAAGATTCAATTTGGCGGGTAAATAAACGGTCGTTACGCAATTTTGAAATCAACTCTTCTGCAGTTTCTTCCGATTGGAATGCTCCAAAAGATTTTTTGAATAGTTTTTTATTGACTTTTGTTTCAGCCTTGATAGACATGGAAAGTTTGGCTATCAATTCCAGCTTGTTGCCAGTACTTAAACTGTCAAGTAACTTTAAATAGCTGTCAACCAAATTACTTTTAATTTCTGCAGAGTTCATATTTGCAAAGTTAATGGTTTTAAATATACCAGTCTCCTGTGTTCCATGCATTTGCTTAGTCCTCACAGCCGCAAGCGTCGCGCTTGCGAAAACCTAAATTGTGGATATCTTAATCACTGCCACACCAATTTTGTCATAAGTTGGCGCACTTTTTGCGGCATTT
>CAZRPA010000059.1:0-21808 GCA_964601855.1 uncultured Flavipsychrobacter sp.
CTAAATCCATAGAATATTACCTAAAAAGTCTGAAAGCAGCAGAAGAGAAAAACGACTATAGAAATAAGACAGTAGCACTCAATAACATTGCCAATGTTTACTCCTACAAAACACGCGATTACCCAAAAGCAATAGAGTACTACCAGCGTTGCATACGCATAGCCGAAGAACTAGGTGACTCTAGAGAAATGGCTGATTTATATAGCGAGATTGGAAGTGTATACCATGTGCGTAGAGATTATGCCAAAGCCGTAGAACAATACAAAATGGCCATGGGTAAAGGGGAATCAGCGGGCGACAAAAAAATAGTAGGCGAAAATCTGGCAAACATCAGTGCTGTTTATAACAGCCAGGCCAACTATCCACAAGCTTTAGAATATGCTTTACAATCCCAAAAATTTTATGAAGCTGCCAATGACAAAAAAGGCATTGCTAATGCATTACTCAAAACCGGACTCATTTATAGTAATCAGAAAGATTTCACCAAAGCATTAGATAATTTTCTGAAATCACTTAAGCTATCTGAAGAAAGTAACAGAAAAGATATGATAGCTGAAAACCTGCAAAATGCAGCCGAGGTATACATAAACATGGGCGACTACCCACGCGCCTTACAATTTGCACAACGAGCACTACAAATATCAGAATCTTCTGGCGACAGATCATCTATTGGCATCAACCTCGCTTACATTGGCAAATGCTACTATGAAATAGCTGAGAATAAATCTAAAGTACAAGTGCCCGACTCGCTCACCGCGCTTAGTGTGCCTGTACGCTTACAGCGTGCGTTCTATTACCTCGATAAAGCTGTAGATGTACTGAAGGAAGTGGGTGATTATACACAGTTGGAGGATACTTACGAAGTATTATCTAAAGTTCAATACCTACAGGGCGATAAAGAAGGCTCAAGAGAGAGTTTCAAACAACACAATGCTTACCTCGAAAGCATGTACAATCAGGATAAAAGCAATGAAATAGCTAGAAAAGACATGCAGTATGTGTTTAACAAAAAACAAGAAACACTAAAGCAGGAAAGCCAGCAAAAAGAGGTTGCAATGCAAAAAGAAATGGAGATCAATGCCCTTCGTCATGAATATGAGATGAAGCAAGCTGCCGCAACCTCTGAAAAAGAAAGAGAGCAACTGCGACTAGAAGAAGCGATGAAGCAAGGGCAAATAACAATGGAATATGAGCAAAAACAAGCCAGTCTTGAAGCAAAAGCTGCTATAGCAAAGGCTGAGTTGGAAAAAACCAATGCGCTCAACGAAATTCAGATGAAACAAGCCAAAAAAGAAAGAATTTTCTATCTGTTAGGTTTGTTGATGCTGGGAGTTATGTCTATAGTTTGGTTCAATCGATTCACTATGATGAAGAAAAACAAACTACTTCTGGAAGAAAAAAACAAACAGATTGCCGCTGAAAAAGAAACAGCAGAAATAATGAGAGAGCGTGCCGAAAGCTCAGAAAAATTCAAACAACTGTTTCTTGCTAATATGAGTCATGAAATACGCACGCCTATGAATGCTGTAAGCGGCATGACAGAAATATTGATGCAAAAATCTCCCCGGCCCGACCAACAAAGTTATCTACAGGCAATAAGCAAGTCGGCTGATGTTCTGCTACACATAATCAACGACATTCTGGACCTTTCTAAAATAGAGGCCGGAAAAATGGAACTAGAAAAAATAGACTTCTCATTATCTGACACACTCAATCAAGTTAAAGACACCCTCACTCATAAAGCTGATGAAAAAGGGCTGCAAATAAACATGGATATTCATGGCGATGTTACAGATGTGGTCGTAGGCGACCCCTTCAGGCTAAATCAAGTCCTTATCAACCTAGGAGGAAATGCCATCAAATTCACAGAAAGAGGCGGCGTGCATCTGGAACTAAAAACAGAAAAAACAGAAGATGACTATGTATGGATAAGGTTCTCTATCATTGATACAGGTATAGGTATCCCCAAAGACAAAATAGGAAACCTCTTTGGCAATTTCTCTCAAGTCAATAGCTCAGATACCCGCAAGTATGGCGGTACAGGTCTAGGTCTTTCAATATCAAAACAACTGGTAGAGCTGCATGGTGGTACTATATCAGTAGACAGCACCCTCGGTAGCGGCACTACTTTCTACTTCACTATCAAGTACCCTAAAGGTTCGCCAGAGCTACTGGAAAAACGACTACAGCAAGAGAAAAAAGCCGATGGAAGTGTACTTAATGGGCTAAAAGTACTAGTAGTAGACGATAATGAATACAACCGCATTGTAGTAAATGAAACACTGGAACTGAAAGCAGATCTGGAAATAGACAATGCAGTAAACGGCCAGGAAGCATTAGATGCCGTGCGTAAGAAACAATATGACGTAGTGCTGATGGACGTGCAAATGCCGGTGATGAACGGACTGGAAGCTACCAAGGCTATACGTTTGCTCAACTCAAAGCATAAAGATGTGCCAATTATAGCCCTTACAGCCAGCACACTGCGCATAGATATTGATAAGTGTCTGGAAAGTGGCATGAACTCCTATGTCCCAAAACCATTCAAAGCGTGGCAACTTATTAATACCATGGCCGATGTCACTGGCCGAAAAAAAGGTGTAGAGTATAAAGGATCAGGAAAAAAACCTAAACAACAAATGATGAACGACAATAACAATATTCCGCCTATGACACCTCTACCCATCACAGACCCCAATGCGGTTACTGACCCTCTATACCTTCACAAGTTTTGTGAAGGCGATGAAAAACGCATAAAAAAATACATAACCATGTATCTCAAAGGTGTAAATCCATTCTTGTCTAAGCTACAAGAAGCTATCGACGCAAAAGACATGAAAGAAATAGCGCTACGTATTCACGCCTTCAAACCTAACTGGCTGATAATGGGCATGAAATCAACTGGTGAACTGGGCACTCAACTGGAACACCAATGTGCAGAAAATGACCCCAACATATTCAAAAACATAGATCAATTGATAACACAAACCAAACAATCAGTAACAGAATTGGAAAGCAGAGTATAAATCTGCAACTGTGCTGATAACTAACCTGCAAACTATCAACACTTTACACTCAACCATTTTTTTGAAAACAAACTCGATTGAATTAATTTCACTGAAAAATAAATACTTCAAATGGCCACTTTATTAGGACAACAAGCACCAGATTTCACTCTGCGCGACACAGAAAAAAACAAAGTAACGCTAAGCGAGCTGAAAGGTAAAAACGTACTGATTTTATTTTTCCCTCTGGCATTCACCAGTGTATGCACTAAAGAATTGTGTATGACACGCGACAACCTTACCATGTATAACAACCTCAATACTACAGTACTTGGTATTTCAGTAGACTCTTTGTTTTCGCTAGGTAGGTTCAAAGAAGATCAGCAACTGAACTTCCAATTGCTTAGCGATTTCAACAAAACAGCATCTGCTGCATATAATAGTCTTTACGAGCATTTCTTCAATGATATGGATGGTGTATCTAAACGCTCCGCTTTTGTAATAGACAAAGAAGGAATAGTACGGTATGAAGAAGTACTGGAAAACGCTGGCGATATACCAGACTTTAGCGCAATAAACACTTGTTTGCAATCACTGTAACGATATTTTCATTTATTAATCACTCAAAAACTTCCCCTCAAATGAAAAAACTTTACACTTCCTTTGCTGCACTCATGCTTACTGGTGCTGCTTTCGGACAGACGTTAGATAATGCCGGAATGGAAACATGGCGCACTGGGTCTACTGGCACCTCTCCTATTGTATCTATTCAGGCACCCACCCAGTGGTATGGCTTCGATTCAATGGTTGTGGCGCTCGGTCAGTCTTTTGGTGCAATTATAGGTGCAGGCTCAGACTGGCATCCCCAACTGTTTCAGGAAAACACACTCAAAAAATCTGGCAGCTCCTCTGCCAAAATCATGACTGTAAAACAAGATACGCTTGGATATTTTTCTGGTTTGCTATCTAATGCTGCTGTAAATGTAGATGTAGCAGCGCTTACTTTAGGAGGTGACCCCATGAGCGCTGTTAGTTTCGAAGGTGGCACACCTGTTACACTGCGCATTACCAGCGTCAGTGCTTGGGTTGCCTACTATGCAGGCAAAGATGAAGTAACAGGCATGATGGGTGGCGCAGACGAAGGATTGCTTACCGTACAAGCTATAGCCCTTATAGGTGGTGTAGACTCTGTGATAGGTACTGGCTCTGCCAATATTTCTCCTTCTTCCGCATTTACACAAATCACCGCCGATGTCACCTACACTACCACGGGTTATGATATCAACAAAGTACGTATACTGTTTGCTAGCAGTGGCGGCTCAGGCAGTCAGCTAGATAGCAGTACACTGTATGTAGATGATGTAACAATGATAGGTATACCGCAGTCTGTAGCATATACCAACGCGACTAATGATCTAGTAAAGATTTACCCTGTACCTGCTGGAAATGCCATCTATTTCAATGGTCCTGCTTCCCAACCATTACAATGTGTAATTTCATCAGTAAGCGGTCAGTCAGTAGCTACATTACCTATTACTGGCAATGCTTCACTTGATGTCAGTAGCCTGCCTGTAGGTCTATATCTATATACCATCACTCACACTGATGGCACAATAGCACAGCGCGGAAAAATCTCAATTGCTCACTAATTACGCAATTAGTCCATACATCAATTAATTGCTCTTTCTGTATTCAACTACACTTTCCCTGACCCGCATATATACCCTTTTCAAAAGAGAGAATATATGCGGGCTTTTTTCAGGATAAATATTATTTTTGCCCCCTGATATGCTTAATGGTAAAAAAATAGTGATCGTATTGCCTGCCTATAATGCAGCGCTGACATTGGAACGTACGTACAAAGAAATCCCTTTCGACATAGTCGACGATGTGGTTTTGGTAGACGACAACAGTCGCGATGACACAGTGGGTGAAGGCCGCAGACTAGGAATCAAACATATCATAAAGCACGAAACCAATAAAGGCTATGGTGGCAACCAAAAAAGTTGTTACAAAAAAGCCTTAGAATTAGGTGCAGATATCGTTATAATGCTTCACCCCGACTATCAGTACACGCCCAAACTAATACATGCTATGTCGTCTATTATAGCTATGGATGTGTATCCTGTGGTGTTGGCTTCCCGCATTCTGGGCAAGGGCGCCTTAAGAGGGGGCATGCCTATGTATAAGTACATATTCAACCGATTCCTCACATTGTTTGAGAACGTACTACTTGGTCAGAAGTTGAGCGAATATCATACTGGTTACAGAGCATTCAGTGCAGATGTTATCCGCTCCATCAATTTCACTCACAACAGCGATGATTTCGTTTTTGACAATGAAATGATATCTCAGGTTTTCATTAACGGATTCGAAATTGCTGAAGTCACCTGCCCTACCAAGTATTTCGAAGAAGCATCAAGCATCAATTTCACCCGTAGCATGAAGTATGGCAGAGGAGTATTACGTGTGTCTATCACGCACCGTCTGCACAAATGGGGACTCATCAAAAGCAAATTATATCTTCCACCAAATGCTTAATTTGGTAGTTCTAATAATAAAGGTCCGTTTCTTGCGGACCTTTATTATTAGAACAATTCTTTAGACTTAGTACGTACTAATGGTCACTACGTCTGGCACTATCATACTAGGGCTATACATTGAGTTGGCTTCCCGCAGCATGCCTTCAGCATCCGTGCGACTACGGTAGTCACCTACTTTTACTCTGAAGTTTGGGGAAATATACGACAAGTATGTATGTACACCCGGAAACCTTCTCATGAATTCGGCTTTTACTTGCACTGCTTTATCCCTGCTCGACCCATTGTAAATCTGCACCCTAAAGCCTGGTCCGGTATATATCATTTTCAAGTCGTGGTGCACCAAGCCTGATGCACCTACTGATGTATTATTGATGGTGGGTTTGGGTGGTGGCTCTGCGATTTTAACCACAGGGTCGGGATGAGATAGCCTAACATAACTGTGATTTTTACGCAGTAAAACAGCCAAGCGAGCATCACTATGTATTTTCACGTCACCATTCTCCTCTTCCTGACTATATGTTATAGTCGGAATAAGTAAAACAAATACCACAAACGAAATGAAATAACACTGCTTTATTCTATTACTACACAACAGTAAACTCATGCTTTTATTCTATTTTCCTGTTTACCTATTACTGGCACAGCCTACAACTACAAATAGTATCCAAAGCTATTTGTACTAGAAAATATCGCTTAGTCATGCTCATACTCTTCAAATTCTTTCATTATCTGCATACTGTTAGATGTACCTATTCTGGTAGCGCCTGCGTCTATGAGCTCTTTTGCAAAAGCATAAGTACGTATACCACCAGAGGCTTTTATACCTATATTTTCGGGCAAGTGTTGACGCATTATTTGTACAGCATTCACTGACGCTCCAGCCTCCGAAAAACCTGTTGATGTTTTCATAAACTGTATATCGTACTGCCTGTACAACTCACAGCAGGCTATAAGTTCAGTATTCGTAAGCAACCCACTTTCCACTATCAGCTTCATAACTTTATTAGCCTCTCTTGCGGGTTGCAAACAAAGTTCAATTTCTTTTTCCAGATGTTGCCAGTCGCCACTCTTCAGCGCACATAGGTCTATCACCATATCCAGCTCGTCTGCGCCCATGAATATAGCATCCTTTATTTCTTTCAGCTTCACATGGGTAGCGTTGTAACCCATAGGAAAACTTATGACCGTAGCTACTTTGACTTTAGAATTGCCCAACAATTGTTTTGCTCCTGCTACATACTTGGGAGGCACGCACACAGCCATAAACTCTGATGAAGATGCCTCTACACACAACCTATCAATATCCGATGCGGTAGTAGATTGTTTTAGGGCTGTATGGTCAATGTACGATGCTAAGTTTATGGGCATAAAGTATAATTATTGAATCAAAGTATAAATCTAAAGCTATTAGCTAAAATAAAAAACAACTTGTTGCTATTCATAATCAACAATTAAGAATAGCAACAAGTAAAACTGATTGATAATAAACTATTTAACACATTGACAAGACTGCACGGCACTATGCCTCCATGCCACCGTTCTTAATAATATCTTTTGCAAACTCACTAGTCTTTAAGAGCGTAGCGCCTTCCATAAGGTTATAAAAATCTACAGTCACACGCTTACTAAGTATAGTAGCGGCTAGTGCATCTTCTATCAGTTTTGCAGCTTCATTCCAACCCATGTATTCTAGCATCATTACACCACTCAACAGTAGCGAAGATGGATTCATGGTATCAGTATTGGCAAAGCGTGGTGCAGTGCCATGAGTCGCCTCAAACACAGCGTGACCAGATACATAATTAATGTTTGCTCCCGGCGATATACCTATACCACCCACAGCAGCTGCAGCAGCATCAGATATATAATCGCCATTTAGATTGAGTGTAGCCACAACTGAGTAATCTTGGGGTGCCAGCAATATCTGTTGTAAGAAATTGTCAGCAATCACATCCTTTACTATAAGTTTACCTTGGGCAGTTTCGCTCTTCATTTTTGCGTTGGCAGCTTCTTCTCCTTGTGTTTTTCTGGCGTTCTCCCATTGTCCCCATGTATACACTCTATCGCCAAACTCACGCTCTGCCAGTTCATATCCCCATATCTTAAAGCCGCCTTCGGTGAACTTCATGATATTTCCTTTGTGTACTATAGTCACAGATGGCAGATTATTATCTAGCGCATACTGTATTGCTGCCCTTATCAGGCGCTCAGAGCCATCTTTTGACACTGGCTTAATACCAAACGCTGACGACTCTGGAAATCTAATTTTCTTACCTGCGCCTAACTCGTTAGTCAAAAAGGCTAACAACTTAGCTGCCTCAGGGCTACCTGCACTGAACTCTATACCTGCGTATATATCTTCTGTATTTTCCCTGAAGATGGTCATATTTACATTCTCAGGATGCACCACTGGCGATGGTACACCTTTATACCACTTGATAGGGCGAAGACATACAAAAAGATCAAGCTCCTGACGCAAAGCTACATTCAGCGAGCGGATACCACCACCTATAGGTGTAGTAAGTGGCCCTTTTATAGAAATGAGGTATTCACGTGCTTTATCCAGTGTTTCTGCTGGCAGCCACTCTCCAGTTTTATTAAATGCTTTTTCTCCAGCTAGTATCTCCAGCCATTCTATTTTACGTTTACCACCATATGCATGTGCCACTGCAGCATCCATCACTAGTTTACTGGCACCCCATACATCTGGTCCTATGCCATCACCCTCTATAAACGGAATTATAGGATTATCAGGTACATTCAGGCGCCCATCAGCACCCATAGTAATCTTCTGCGTTGTCATTTGTGTTAGTTTTTTTGAGATGCGCGAAGTTAACACTACATATGAGTGTACCCAAACAAAAAGGCGAGAATAATCTCGCCTTCAATCAAAAAATCAGTATTATGCTGCATTACATACACTCACTAGCAGTATGTCTCAAATGCTTGTATAAGGTTAGCTGCAATCATCTGTGCCGACCTACCTTCTATATTGTGGCGCTCTATCATATGTACCACCTTGCCATCTTTTAGCAATGCTATAGCTGGAGATGATGGTGGATAAGGCAACAAGTAACTGCGCGCTTGCTTTACAGCATCTATGTCAAACCCTGCAAAACTAGTAGTAAGTCTGTCAGGCACTTTCGATGAATTTTTTACTGCCATTATCACTCCCGGACGTGCAGTACCAGCTGAGCAGCCACATACGCTATTGATCATCAATAAAGTAGTACCTTCTTGCTTCAATGTGTTATCAACATCTACCGGCGAAAGTAATTCTTTGAACCCCTGAGTGGTAAGCTCAGCCTTCATTGGCATAACTATTTGTTCTGGATACATTGTATTTGTGTGTTTATTATTGCAAAGCTACTACAACTCAGTTACCGCTACCCAATCTGCCAATAAGGAAATATTATACTCAAACGTGTCAGTCGAAAATACAATGCATGTATTTATACAATTCAGCAAGAAAGACACGAAAAGCCCATTATCTCAATCCCTGACCAAAATAACGGCAAGTATAAGAGGTAGTATCGCGCTCCACTCTGTAATTGAGCCACAGAGAATCATTGCTTATACGACCAGTACCAATGTAGGTAAGACTATTGTTGCTACCCTGAAATGTAAAAGAATCTACACCCTGCATAGTACATACAGCACTATCATCCATATCATTCAATATGTTTTTCATAGTCAACTCTCTAGGGTCTGTAAGCATAGCTCTGAAGTAAATAGGATACACCGCATAGAAAGCAGTGTCTTTATTGCAAGTGTCTCTGCCATTAAATGTCTTCACCAACTTATCGCGGCTAAGCACTTCACACCTGTCTCCCTCGAAACCAGTAGGACATACACACTTACCACCATCGCAGGCTCCCAGATTCATACACACCACGTTTTCACAAGGATCTTTCTTGCAGGCAGTGTAGGTAACAGCAGACAAAAAGGCTATAGAAAGCAGAAATGTAAGTAGAATATTTCTTGTTGGCATCTCTTTCGTAATTTGGAAAAGCTAAAATATTAAATGTTTACTCAAAGATAGCTTTCAGAACGATAATTTCCACACTTCAATTCGTAAATAATTCTTCGCGTCCATTTACTCATCATATCTTGAGAATGTACTACAAAAGTAAAGCCCCGTATGTGCGGGGCTAAAAGTTATCACGGTGTCAGGGAAATGTGTTGTATAATTGCGTTCATCCTGAGTTCGTCATACAAATGTAAACTATTCAGAGTGATAAAAACAGTATGTTCTTCTGAATATGTCATACTTATGTTTCTCTTCACAATGACTATTTGTATTAGTAATTAATAGTATTTGTATCAATTTCACACAGTCAGACTATCCAACTTAAGGTCAGTAAGTTATTGCGATCATTTTTCGCTTTACAAAAAAATGGAAAACAATAAATATTTTGGCATACTTCACATAGTTATAGTTCTTTATCAGTTTTACTTACCACATACATACTGTATCTTCGTGTTTTACGTTTAGAAAAAGTACACTCATTTTTTATTCATGCACTTCGGCAAGTTTGTAATGTCTTTGGCGTTGGTATTGGTTAGTTTGCGGGCTTCCGCTCAACGTCACATGCTGAGCATGCCCGACCATGATGACAAATTATACTTTTTCGGTATCACTTTTGGCATCAATACCTCCGTACATCGTATCAACTACTCTACATCTTTCGCCACCACCGATACTTTCAGGCGTATACAACCCCTTTGGCAGCCAGGGTTTAATCTGGGTCTACTAGGCAATCTTCGCCTTACCCGCTTCATCGACTTCCGCTTTATTCCGTCATTGGCTTTTGCCGAAAAAAGACTGATTTATGAATATGGACCACCCACCGATAGTATCGCAAATCGCACTATCGAGTCTATATACATGCACCTACCTTTCCAACTGAAGTTCAAAAGCGATAGAATCAACAATTTCAGGTTTTATGCGCTTACTGGTTTTAAGATAGATTACGACCTTGCTGCAAATGCTCGTTCTAAAAGACCTGATGAATTTCTGAAAATCAACAATTTCGATTATGGCTTTGAGCTTGGAGTAGGCTTCGACTTTTTCAATCCAAATTTCATTTTTTCGCCCGAAATAAAACTAAGTCAGGGACTGTCTAATCAGTTATTTCCCGACAGAGGGCTGCAATTGACCAATGCAATAGACCGCCTCAGCACGCGCATGATAGTGATATCTATTCATCTGCAAGGGTAATATATTGCTTTAACATACCCTTCCATAATACTAAACTGCAAATAAAATTACCTTTGCGGGCACAACATAACAATCTCAAAACTACACCGATATGATGAACGAAGCATATGTAGTAGATGGCATACGCACTCCCATAGGCAATATTCGTGGCGCACTGTCTGGCATCAGAGCCGACGACATGGCTGCACTAGTCTTAAAAGAACTTGTGGCTCGCAACCCTAATATACCTGCTCAAGACATTGACGATGTAATACTAGGCTGCCACAATCAGGCTGGCGAAGACAACCGTAATGTAGCTCGTATGGCTTTGCTACTAGCAGGTATACCATGGAGTGTACCTGGCGAAACCATCAACCGCCTTTGCGCATCTGGCATGTCGGCAATTATCAATGCTGCTCGGGCTATCAAAGCTGGCGATGGCGATGTGTTTATTGCTGGTGGCATGGAGCACATGACCCGCAGCCCTTGGGTGATAGCCAAAACTTCGCAACCCTTTGGTGGCGACGCTCAGATGTTTGATAGTAGCTTCGGATGGCGTTTTGTCAACCCTCGCATGCATGAGCTGTACGGCACAGACCCCATGGGCATCACTGCCGAAAATGTGGCTGCTATGTACAACATAAGCCGCGAAGACCAGGACCTTTTTGCATTCCGCTCACAACAGAAAGCTACTGCTGCACAGCAGTCAGGCAGGCTGGCAGAAGAAATAACTGCCGTATCTATGCCACAGAAAAAGGGAGACCCAATAGTGGTGACCAAAGATGAGTTTATAAAACCCACAACTACAGTAGAAAAACTAGGGCAACTAAAACCATCGTTCAGCAAAACTGGCACTGTTACTGCCGGCAACGCATCGGGGCTCAATGATGGTGCTGCCGCTGTGTACATACTTTCTGGCAATGCGCTCAACAAATATGACGTTACCCCTAAGGCTCGTATAGTAAGCTCGGCAGTAGTGGGCGTAGAACCCCGAATAATGGGTATAGGCCCAGTAGGTGCTACCCAAAAAGCACTAGCCAAAGCAGGCCTAACACTTAATGACATAGACATTATAGAACTCAATGAGGCATTTGCAGCTCAGAGCCTAGCTTGTACCCGGCTGTTAGGTATAGCCGATGATGACCCACGTGTAAATCCTAATGGTGGCGCAATAGCACTGGGCCACCCACTAGGTATGACGGGGGCTAGAATAGTACATAGTGCTGCCCTTGAACTACACAAACAAGGAAAACGTTACGCATTGGCTACTATGTGCATAGGCTTGGGTCAGGGCTATGCAGTGATACTAGAGCGTATGTAATGACAGCTACCGGATAGTGAAGTGTACTATCACTGGAAAATGGTCGCTGTATCCATTTATCCAGTATGTGCCTTTGAACGAACGATATGGCTCCCCTTCTTTTCCTTTATATTTATCTATTATATAGTCTGGTTTAAAAACCTCTGCTTTTTCGTAGCAGAGGTTTTTGCATTGTACCAGTGAGCCCGACACAATTATCTGGTCAAACAGGTTCCACTTTTTCTTATAAACCTCAGTACCTCCACCATTGTTATATATCGCTGCGTACGGATTATAAAATCCCCTTTTGGCCAACAGTTTTTTGTCAGCTACCGCCCCTAGCGATTTTGTTATACTTTCATCATCTGGGTTATCATTGAGGTCGCCCATTACTATTACTTTCGCATTGCTGTTTTTCTTCCACAGCCCCTCTGCTACGCTCTTATTTACATTAGCAGCTATCTTTCTTTTAGGCGCACTTGCCTCATCGCCTCCCCTGCGCGACGGCCAGTGATTCACCAGCACAGTCACAGTATCGCCACCCATCACTCCCGTGGCTTGTAGTGCATCGCGGGTCACTACCTTACCACCCGTACCAGCTATATTGATGGACACTGGCTTGCTGTTTATTAGTCGAAAACCAATTGGGTCGTATATCAGTGCCACATTTATCCCCCTTGGGTCTGGCCCATCATACCATACATATTTATACTTTTTGGCGGCTATTTGTGGCTCATTTATCAGGTCTTTCAGCACTTTACTGTTTTCCACCTCCGCCAGCCCTATTATAGCTAGTCCTTTTGGGTCACCTATGTCCTTCACTACTCTTGCTATGTTGTGTAGCTTCTGCCTGTATATACGTTCTGTGTACTTATATTTTCCCTCTGGTGTGAACTCATCATCATCTTTCAGCGGATTATCTTCCGTGTCAAAAAAATTCTCACAATTATAAAAAGCTACAGAAATCCGCTTACCCACTGGCTGAGCTATACTATTAAAACTTAATAGAAAAACCACTATGAAAACCAAAAGACTATACAGCGTGCGCATAAGAAAATAGTGATGAGCGGGCTTGTGAAAAATGTTTACTTTCCGCAAAAATACAATCAACCATGCAATACATTGAATCTTTGATAGCAGAGCTAAAAAAGGAAGCCGCTAACACTAGTAAAATACTAGAACTAGTGCCGCTAGACAAAGCCGACTGGAAACCACATACCATGTCTATGCCATTAATAGCACTAGCTGTGCATATAGCAGAGATACCCGGATGGACCGCCATGGCACTACACACCGATGGTATAGACTTTGCCAACAGAGACTTTAAACCCCGAGTAGCCACCACTACCGAAGAACTATTGGCAATACACGAAGAAAATGTAACAAAAGCATTAGAGGCCTTACAGCATAGCAAAGAGGAAGACTATGACAATAACTGGACGTTGCGCACTGGCGAAACCATACACCTCAGCATGCCCAAAAGCGAAGTGATACGGTCCTTATCTTACAGTCATCTCATACACCATCGCGCACAGCTAGGCGTTTACCTCCGCCTGCTCAACATTCCCCTACCCGGCTTTTATGGCCCTACTGCCGATGAAATGGCAGCTTTTGGCAAGTAATTATTATCTACCTGTTTTATAAAAAACTAAGCGACAGGTATCTGCCGCTTAGATTTTTTATAATGTATTTATCACACCTACTCCTCACCTCGCATTGCCTTCCATTCACTTCTATGCTTGCGTAGCGGGTGCTGTTTCGATTTGTTGAAAATCATCATGCCGTTTTCCCTACCTGCGCGGTGTTCGCGCTGCTGGTCTTCGGGTAGGTTCTTTTCCTCCATACATTCAGGACTACAGCAGCCTTCATATTTTTCGGCACATGTAGGGCATTGTATAAACAGCAAATGACAACCATCGTTTTTACAGTTGGTATGTGCATCGCATGGGGTACCACATACATGACACTCTGCCAATACATCATCGGTTATGCGCTCCCCTAGCCGCTCGTCAAAAACAAAGTTTTTACCCTTGAACTTAATAGGCAAGTTTTCTTCCTTTGCCTTACGGGCATATTCTATTATTCCTCCTTCTACATGAAACACATTTTTGAACCCATGATGCAACATGTAGGCACTTGCCTTTTCGCATCTTATGCCACCAGTACAGTACATAATGATGTTTTTGTCTTCATTGCCACGCAGCATGTCGGCAGCCATGGGTAGCTGATCTCTAAATGTATCTGACGGCACCTCTATCGCATTTTCAAAATGCCCCACTTCATACTCATAGTGGTTGCGCATGTCCACTATTATCGTGTCTGGCGCTGCCGACAGTTCGTTATACTCCTTGGCTTTAAGGTATTTACCAGTTTTAGCCATGTCAAACGTAGGATCGTCAATACCATCGGCTACTATTTTTGGTCGCACCTTCATTCGCAGCACCCAAAACGACTTTCCATCATCATCCAGCGCGATATTCATGCGTATTCCATTCAGCTCTGGCGCTGCAGCATAAAGTGCATCTCGCATGGCTTCATACTGACTAGCAGGTACACTCACCTGACCATTAATACCCTCATTGGCTATATACACCCTCCCAAAAACCTTCAGTTCGGCAAAACTGAGGTATAAACTGTTTCTGAACAATACCGGATCTGGTATAGGGAAATACTTGTAAAAGGATACTGTGGTACGAGGCTCCGTTTCTGCCAGCATACGCTGTTTCAGCTCCTCATTATTTACGCGGTTGTGTAGCACTGGCATGGTGTACAGTCGTGTTTTTTATGAGTGAAAAATAAAATTGAGCCGCAAAAATACACTACTACCATCGCTCACCAATATGATTTTGGTCAGTGACAATTAAAAAATAAAAGAAAAGGGAAGTGATATAGCCTACAACCACCTCAGCGGATTGCGACGACGTAGTAATATGTACTGTTTCATATTGAGCCAAAAAGCCAACACCATGTACACTATCACTGGCGAGCCCATAGTAAGGAAGGAAATGTAAATGAACCACAAACGGATACGAGATGTAGCCACACCCATGCGCTCGCCTATAGCACTACACACACCAAAAGCCTTCCACTCTATAAAATCCTTAATGTCGTAAAGCCTATACATAGATAGTTGTAAAGTTAGATAATGTATTTTGTATTACAACAACTACTGAAAAAATCATGCCACAATTCACAAAATGATAAAATGGCCAGAAATTCGGTTTTAATACCCTTGAAAACGAAAGAAAATTAAAACATTACAATTAGCCACAACACATAATCTACCCCAAACCAGCTATTATTATCTAAAGCGGGAAAAAATGGGGGAATTTTGCACAAAAAAGGCAGTAATTACAACTCAAACACTATTTTTGTCGCAAATAATTTTAAAATATGAAGCGAAATGCTTTTTACGGTCTTTTGTTGGGTGTGTCGTTACTGACTGCCAGTGCAAAACAGGCTGAAGCCAAGATCAGTTACACGCAGTACACCATGCCAAACGGACTAACGGTAATACTGCACGAAGACCACTCTACGCCTATAGTAGCAGTGTCTGTGATGTACCATGTAGGT
Organism: uncultured Flavipsychrobacter sp.; assembly: GCA_964601855.1. Lineage (GTDB taxonomy): Bacteria > Bacteroidota > Bacteroidia > Chitinophagales > Chitinophagaceae > Nemorincola. Next base: position 15,622 of record CAZRPA010000059.1, read on the forward strand.
TCCAAAAACGAACATCCTGAGCGCACTGGTTTTGCTCACTTTTTTGAGCATCTGTTATTCGAAGGTAGTGAGAACATCAAGCGTGGTGAGTTTATGAAACTCGTACAGTCGGCAGGTGGTCAGTTGAACGCCAACACTACTCAAGACCGTACTTTTTACTACGAAGTTTTACCGTCAAACCAATTAGAACTGGCATTGTGGATGGAATCTGAGCGTATGCTCCATGCCAAAATAGATGACATAGGTGTAGAAACACAACGTAAAGTAGTGAAAGAAGAGAAAAAACAACGCTACGACAACACCCCTTACGGTCAGTTGATCAATGTGATTTTCGAAAACGCTTACACTACTTATCCTTACAAGTGGAGCCCAATAGGCAAAGAACAATACATAGACCAAGCCACTATGGATGAGTTTATGTCGTTCTACAAAACGTTTTATGTGCCTAACAACGCTGTTATGGTTATAGCTGGCGACATCAATCAGGCACAGACCAAGGCACTCATCAACAAGTATTATGCCGATATACCTAAAGGCACCAAACCTATACCACGCCCTACAGAGGTAGAACCAGTACAAACTGCCGAAAAACGTGTGAAGTTTTACGACAATGTACAGCTACCGGGTGTAGTACTTGCTTACCACATACCTAAGCAAGGCACACACGATTATTACGCTATTCAGTTGCTTACACAGTTGATGTCTAAAGGCAAAAGCTCAAGATTTGAGAAAGAGGTAGCAGACAAACAAGAAAAAGCCATACAAACAGCATCTTTCGATCTGGGTAATGAAGAACCCGGACTGGCTATAATGCTGGGTATAGCTAACATGGGCGTGAGTGCCGATGACCTGGAGAAATCGCTCCTAGCCGAAATAGAAAAATTGAAAAAAGACGGTATCACAGACGAAGAATACCGCAAACTGCAAAACCAAGCTGAAAATGACTTTGTAGAGCAAAACCAAAAAGTGCTGGGCGTAGCTACTAACCTTGCTACCTATCATACATTTCAGGGCAATGCTGACCTGATAAATACTGAACTAGACAAGTACAAAAAAGTAACCAAAGAAGACATAAAGCGTGTAGCCAACAAATATTTCACTAAAGAGAATCGTTTGGTGATACACTACTTGCCTAAGTCTGAAGAGAACAAAACACAGGAAAGTGCTAACAAACCCGGAGGAAAATAATCTGAAGGTATTTATTGCAGTCCCTTATTCAATCTTTTCAACAGGATAAAACAATTCAGCTAAACAGCTCTAAAAAAAACTAAGTAATGAAAAAAATAACATTATCTATATTGGCTCTGGCAATGGTGGGTGCATCTTATGCACAACCAGTAAACCGCAGCATAAAACCAAAACCGGGCCCTGCACCCGAAATCACACTTGGCAAAACAGAGAGTTTTACCTTGGCAAATGGTATGCGGGTTTTTGTGGTAGAAAACCACAAACTACCTACCATCAACTGTAGCATACAAATGGACGTAAAACCCGAGCTGGAAGGCGATATGGCGGGCTTTGCAGACATGATGTCTGAACTACTGATGACTGGTACCACCAGCCGCAGCAAAGACAAACTGAATGCAGAAATAGACCAAATGGGTGCTGGCTTGTATGTAAGCAGCGAAAGCATTCAGGCTATGGGTCTCAAAAAGTATCAGGACAAAATTTTTGAACTGATGGCTGATGTGGCTATGAATGCAGTAATAAGCCAAGACGAACTGGATAAGGCTAAGAAAAAAATGCTGTCGGGTCTGGAAACTCAGAAAAACGAGCCCGATGCAATGGTAGACAACGTAACCTCTGTAGTAAACTACGGCGTAACTCACCCATACGGACAAGTAGCTACTCAGGAAACAGTAAAGAAAATATCACTGGAGCGTTGCAATAGCTATTACAAAAATTACTTCCGCCCCAATGTAGCATACATGGCCATAGTAGGCGATGTAACTGCTGCTGAAATGAAACCAATCATCGAAAAACACTTTGGCAAATGGCAGAAAACAAATGTAGTAGCTACTAACTACCCTGCCCCTGCTACAGCACCTAACAAGCCTACAAAGGTGTCTTTTGCACCACGCACATCGGCTGTGCAGAGCGTGATAAACGTGACCTACCCTATAGCTGACCTGAAACCAGGTATGCCCGATGTAATAAAGGCTCGTGTTACCAACACTATACTAGGCGGTGGTTCTCAGGGTCGTCTGTTTCAGAACATACGTGAAAAACATGGCTGGGGTTATGGCTCTTACTCATCACTGAGCGAGGATGATGTATGTGGTAACTTCACTGCCGAACTGAAATGTAAAAATGCAGTATCAGACAGTGCGCTGGAAGCATTGCTGAATGAAATGCGCATCATACGCACAGAAAAAGTAAGTGATAGTACCCTACAAAATACCATCAATTACATCTCTGGCAACTTTGCTATTAGTCTGGAAGATCCGAAACGTATAGCACAGTTCGCTATCAATACTGTACGCTACAACATGCCTGCTGACTACTACAAAAACTTCCTCAAAAACCTGAGTGCAGTAACAGCAGAAGATGTGTTGCAAACTGCTCAGAAATACATTCGCCCTGATAATGCCAACATTGTAGTAGCAGGTAGCAGAGAAGAAGTAGGCAACAAACTAGCACGTTTCTCTGCCGATGGCAAACTGGATTATTACGACTACTCTGGCAAACCAATCACCCCTACCGATGTAAAGGCTGCTCCACTGGGGCTTACTGCTGATGATGTTTACAAAAAGTATGTATCGGCTATAGGTGGCGAAAAAGCACTGAACGGCCTGAAAGATATAAAAGTAATAAGCACTACAGAGCTACAAGGCATGGCACTCACGGTAACCATAGCTAAGAAGACAGGCATGAAGCTGAGACAAACAGTAGAAGCTGATATGGGTGGCAAAAAAATGACCTTCCAGAAAAAGGTATTTGATGGTGCTAAAGGATACCAAGAAGCACAGGGCAACCGCAAAGACCTAGACGCTGAAGAAATAGCTGAAACCAAACAAGAAGCTGATATGCAGGCAGAACTGCACGATGCTATGTATGGCATAAAACGCACACTGAAAGGTATGGAAACTATTGAAGGCACTGATGCATTTATAGTAGAGTCTGTAGATGCTGCTAACAAGAAAACCGTAGAATACTTTGACCAGAAAAGCGGTCTGCTGGTAAGACAAACTAAGTTCGAGAAAGACCCTCAGGGCAATGAAGTATCGCAGTCTACAGATATGTCAGACTATAGAGAAGTGCCCGGTACTAATGGCTACAAAATGCCTTACTTTATGAGCATACCTGCTGGTGGCATGAGCCTTAACCTGAAAGTACAGGCAGTAGAGGTAAACAAAAACATACCCGATACTGAGTTCAAATAACAGCTAAAAACAGTAATAATACAGAGGGGGCATCCATAATGGTTGCCCCCTCTGTATTTGCGGAAATATTGAGGTGATAGATGGGTAGGATTGCAGAATAAAGTGAAGGTTGCTTACCTTAGCCACATGAAATTTTTAATTGTTGGACTGGGAAATATAGGGGCAGAATATGATGCCACCCGCCACAACATAGGCTTTGATGTAGCTGATACATTTGTAATCAAAAACGGTGGCTCTTTCACGCTTGACAGGCATGCATTTGTGGCAGAGGTGCGGTGGAAGGGCAAAACATTTGTGGTGATAAAACCCACCACCTATATGAACCTGAGTGGCAAAGCCCTGAAGTACTGGATGGATAAAGAAAAAATAGCCATAGAAAATGTACTGGTGATAGTAGACGACCTGGCACTGCCACTGGGCACATTGCGCCTGCGTGCCACTGGTAGCGATGCCGGGCACAATGGTCTGAAAAACATAAACCTAGTACTGACCCACAATAACTACCCTAGGTTGCGGTTTGGGATAGGGAGCGACTTTCCTAAAGGCAGGCAGGTAGAGTTTGTGCTGGGCAAATGGAAACCATCTGAGATGCCTATGGTGCAAGAGGCACTACTGAAAACCATAGATGCCATAGAGTGCTATGCCACACAGGGCATCACTAAGGCTATGAATATGTTTAATAAATAAACAACTGATAATGAAGATGGTATGCTAAGGGCAAGCCCCTCATAGCCCTGAACGTACCAGTGTGTGACACAACCTACGATGCCATAAGTACAGTAGCCGACTACCAAAAACAGCAACACTTACAGAAGAATACACAAATAACTCCCTCAAAGCATTATAAATACCGAATATACAATAGCCGCCTGCAAACTAATGCAGGCGGCTATTGTATGTAAAACAAATAGTATGGAATGCGCCGAAATCAACTATTGCTTGATGATGGGCCTAATGGCTTTGACGATGCCATTTTGATCCTTGATCTGAAGCAGGTAGCGACCAGTGGGTATATCGTGTATAGAGAAGGTATTTACCTTTTTGTCGGTAGGAGACCAATGAATACTGATGGGTTTGCCTACCATATCAAACAACATAATGTGGTCTGTGTTGGTTAGCCCTGATATGTTGATGAGATTAGCAACAGGATTGGGGTACACCACTACTTCGCTAGTGGGGCTCAGGGTGTTGACTGCTGTAGTAACAGTATCGGGAGGTACGGTAACGAGCGTGTCGGACTTGAGGTAATTGAGCGCAGAATCGGTAGCGGCATTGCTGAATGAATAGAAGTAGCTGATGCTGCTTTCATTGGCAGGATGGCGACCACCGGCTGTGGGACGATAACCAATGCTATCTGAAGCACTATCTACTGGTGCCAGATGCGCTATACGGAAAGCGATACCAACAGCCACATCGCCATTGTAAACACCACCAGCACCATAAGTAGCACCCGCAAAAGTGCCGTTGTAAACAGAGGCGAGATCGATGGTAGAAACTATAGGCCAAGAGCCATAAATAAGTGCACGGGCATTGGTATCGGCTGTGCCTAGCGACAATACAGGGGCAGTTGTAGAATTTCCTACAGCCCTTACTACTGTGGCACTAAGCGGGTTAGGGTACTGATACTGGATAGTATTGTTGGTGTAAAAACCGCCACCTGGCCAAGACTGGTCATTGTCGGGGTCGAGGCTGCGGAGGTAATAAATATCGTTTTTGGGTACTGATGCCTGGTTGATAAGGGTGATTTTGAGGCTAAAATAGAGCGCAAGCGTATCGAGTGTGGTGACCTGTCTGATCTTCATGCTATCGAACATGCCCTCCCAAGTGCCTATCACCTTGCTGCCTGAGGTAGTGTAAGCAACATTGGCACCAGTGAGCCCTGTGCCTGTAAAACCAGCGCAACTATGTGCCTGAGCACGGATAGAGCCTATCTGTAGATTCCACCCTTCGAACGGAGAACCGGGAGTGAAATAGTCGCCCATATAAGCAGGGGTACCAGTGGTCCAGCCATCCATAGCCACATCGCACACAAAGCCTAAAGCACCACCAGATACTGTAGATGTATGGGGGTGATACCCTGCTGGTGGCGAGGCAGCACCAAAGTCGCCATTGGCACAGATACCTGCCTCTACATACTGCCCCTTTAGGAAAACACTGCCGCCTACGAGCTGCGCCTGAAGGGTGGATAAGGAGGTACTAAATGTGGCGGTGAGCGCCAGCACGAAGCGGAATAGTTTTTTCATAAAAAAATAATTTAGGTGATTGAATGTACAGATAAAATATTTAACAAAGTATGATTGATGGTGGAAATTGAAAGATATTTCATGACAATTTTTTGAAGGGTATAGGGATATTAATTGAAAATTAATAAAGTGCAGTGCTACAAAAAAGTGCACAAATGGTGTGATAACAAAAAATGGGCAAAATGAGTTGGTAAAGAATTGCCGGTTTGTTGCCGGTTGTTTCATGCGTTTTGGCACTTAAGTAATTGATTATCAACACTATTCAATTTTGCCAGTTGTGTGCATTTTCCGGTTGGGTTTGGTTGTCTGAGCATTGGGTTTGTGTGTCAACATATTTCAGGATTTGTAGGTTTTGGGGGGTTGCATGATTTGCCGGCTTTGTTGCCGGTTGTTTCATGCGTTTTGGCACTTAAGTAATTGATTATCAATACCTTTCACTTTTGCCGATTGTATGCATTTGCCGGTTGGGTTTGGTTGTCTGAGTATTGGGTTTGTGTGTCAACATATTTCAGGATTTGTAGGTTTTTAGGGTTTCCATGATTTGCCGGTTTGTTGCCGGTT